>CAZKBZ010000094.1:0-10660 GCA_964551175.1 uncultured Desulfobulbus sp. | reverse complement strand
CCCCCCATGCGGGGGCGTGGATTGAAACATTGTTTTGATTACCTTGCGGTATCCCCGGAGGAACCTGGTCCGGAAGGCAAAATTTAGCTTACAACTCTTCAAGCTCAGGGGGAAGGTTGGAATGCTTGGCTGTATTACACTTTTTGCAGCAGGGGACCAGGTTTCCCTTGGTTGAACGACCTCCCCTGGACAGGGGGATCACATGATCCATGGTGAGATTTTTGATGCCGACCCGGCGACCGCAGTAATGACAGACGCCGGAAGCTGTTTTCTGCTGCCACCAGCGGCTTTTGCGCAGGGATCTGGCCTTGTTGCGCTCTGCCCTGATGAAGGAGTCATCAACCCCGAAGCTGAACATGTCATCCATCTGCTATCAGTTCTCCAACAAGAAGCTGTCGGGCCGCCCCGATAAGATACAGTGAACCGGCAATGCAGATCAGGTCATCCGGTGTTGCACATTCACGGGCTTTGTCAATGGATTCCTGTACGGAATTGGAACCAACAGCTATTTTTTGTAAGCTTGGAGGCAGGGTCTCCACCAGCTGTTCAGGAGTCGCAGACCGCTCATATTCCGGCCGGGTAAAGATAATGCTGTCAGCCAGCGGGGCAATTTCCAGCAGGGTTTTTTTGATGTCCTTGTCAGCCATTGCTCCCCAGATGAGGATCAGTCGTGCATAGGAGAAGTCATTTTCCAGGGCGTGTTTCAGAGCTGTGACACCGGCAGGGTTATGTGCACCATCCAGCAGGAACTGCAGGCTGTCGGAAGGACTGTCAACACGTTCACCCTGCTTGTTGAGCCGGAAAGATTCAAGCCTTCCGGGCCACCTGGTTCGGGCAAGACCGGTGCGGATTTCTTTTTCTGTTATTGTGTACTGCTGATCCTGCAGCAGCTGGACAGCGGCAAGTCCGAGAGATGCATTGCCCACCTGGTAGTTTCCCTTCATGGCCAGAGGAAGATCCGTCATGACCACGTTGTTGAGACCGTTATACTGCCAGCGGCTGTGATCGTTCCTGTTGGCAACACCGTTAAAGTCCCGGCCGTAAAGAAACAGAGGTGCCCGGCGGTCCTGGCAGGTTTGGCTGATGATCCTGCCGGAATCATCGTCTGCCGCAGCGGATACCACCGGAATACCGGTTTTGATTATTCCGGCTTTTTCCATGGCCACCTGGGCCAGAGTGTCGCCCAGGTACTGCTCATGATCCATGGTCACGTTGGTAATAATGGAGAGCAGGGGAGTGATAACATTGGTGGCATCCAGCCTGCCGCCCATGCCCACTTCCATGATGGCAAAGTCTACCTTTTGTTCGGCAAACCAGAGCAGGGCCAGGGTGGTGGTGCATTCAAAATAGGTGATCTGGCTGCCGTTTAAGACATCAACGATTGAGCTGATCAAACGGGCAAAATCCTGTTTACTTATATAATCGTTATTGATCCTGAATCGCTCGCGAACGGAACTGAGATGGGGTGAGGTATAGAAACCTGTTTTATAGCCAGCACTTTCAAGGATGGAGCAGAGGGTTGCACCCACGGATCCTTTGCCGTTGGTTCCGCCGATATGGATGCAGGGAAGATTGTGGTGCGGGTTATCCAGCTGTTTGAGAAACCGGTTCATGGAGTCCAGCCCCAGCTTGATCTTGAAAAACTGAAGCTGGTCCAGGAACTCACCAGCCTGCCGGTAGCTCATTGTGCTCATGCCATAACCTCAAGTCGTGCATAATCAAGATGCAGTATTTTGTCTCCGTGCCGATCAAAATGCACCTCGACCCTTCTGGGGCCGGGAACCGCTTTCACACGGCCGACACCAAAAAAGGGATGTTTGACCATCATGCCGGGTGTAAAATTTGTACGTGCTGATCTGGTGGCTTTTTCCGCCCGTGGAGATGGAATTGCACTGTCAATACTCCTGCTGTACGTGGAGGTGGTCACCGGTGCAGGGTCAAGATGTTCATACAGGCCTGGATTGATTTCCCGCAAAAAGGGCGACATCACGGTGCGGTGAAATTTCCGGTCCGGAGTCATCAGCTGTCTGGGGTAAGTCAGGAAGAGCTGTTTTCTAGCCCTGGTTGCGGCAACGTAGAGCAGACGCCGTTCCTCCTCCCACTGCTCCCCGGGAACACTGTTCTGGTGGGGAAATCTGCCTTCGGCCAGGCCGATGACAAAGACAGCGTCCCATTCCAGTCCCTTGGCGGAATGGATGGTGGAGAGAATCAGTCGCTCTTTGTTCTCACTTTGTGTCTCTGCTGAAGCAGCTTCGGGCGGATCCAGGGCTGTATCATCTACAAAGGACTGCAGATCGCCATACCCGCCGATGAGAGCCTTGATCTGCTCAAGGTCCCGTCGCCTTTTCGGGTAGTCGTCATAATAGATTTTTTCAAAGATTGGTTCATAGTACTCCATTACCAGGTCAAAGATCCCTGCCGGAGTCAGTTCAGGCCTGCGCATGGAACTCAGGGCCTGGGTCAGACGTGTAAAGCCCTTTTTCCAGGCCGGTGCAGCTTTATAAAGGGCAATTGCCTGCAAAGGATCATCTTCTTCCCTGATGGAGGCCAGGATTTTCTGGGCGGTCTTGGGGCCCACTTTCTCCAGCTGCAGCAGGATCCGGTTCCAGGACAGGTTATCCCAGGGATTGATCTGGATGCGCAGAAAGGAGAGGACATCTTTAATGTGAGCCGATTCGGTCAGTTTCAGCCCGCCCCGTTTTTCAAATTCCTGGTAACGGCTGGTGAGTTCCATCTCAAGCTTGTAGGAGTGAAAGCCTGAGCGGAACAGGACCGCGATTTCCGGGGTCTCTATACCCTGTTCCTGAAGCTCATTGATCTTGTCGACAACAAATCTGGCTTCAGCAGCCTCATCGCGGGCTGTAAAGACAACAGGTTTGGAGCCCCCTTCTGCCAGGGTAAATAACTTCTTTGTAAATTTTTCCTCTGCCTTTTCAATGATGGAGTTGGTCAGGTTCAGGATCGGTTGGCTGGAGCGGTAATTCTGTTCCAGCTTGATCACGCGGGTGCCGGGAAACTGGTCAGGGAAGCGCATAATATTGTAGAAATCAGCGCCCCGGAAGCTGTAAATGGATTGGGCGTCGTCACCCACCACCATTACGTTGTCATGGTCATGGGCCAGCAGGCGCACGATCTCTGCCTGGATCAGGTTGGTATCCTGATACTCATCCACCAGGATATATTGAAAACGGGAACAGATTTCCTGCCGCGCCTGTTCGGATTCGACCAGCAGCCGCTGCCAGTTGACCAGCAGGTCATCGTAATCCATCAGGCCGTGGTCGGTCTTGAACTGGCTGTAATGGGTACGAATCGTATGAAAGTCGTCTATGAACTCGGAGAGATGGATGTGAGATTCAAAGACCAGGTCCTCAATGGGGCGGGCCTTGTTGATTGAACCGGACAGCAGGTTGACGATTACCCGTTTGGAGGGAAAACGTTTACCCGCACCGGAAAGACCCAGGGAGGACTTGAGCAGGTTGATGATTCCTTCGGCATCACCGCGGTCAATAATGGTAAAGCCGGAGCCGAACCCGAGATGGTGACCATGCTGACGCAGCAGCATATTTGAGGTAGCATGGAACGTACCGCCCAGGACCCTCCGGCAGGATTGATCTGAAATCTGTGCAGCCCTCCAGAGCATCTCCTGTGCAGCCCTGCGGGTAAATGTAAGCAGCAGAATGGATTCCGGCGGCACACCCTGCTCAAGAAGATGGGCCATGCGGTAGACCAGGGTTCTGGTTTTACCGCTGCCTGCACCGGCAATGACCAGCACAGGTCCAGTGCCGTGGGTAACGGCCGCGTACTGGGATTCGTTCAGGTTTTGGGCAGTTATGGCGGTCCCTGTCTTCCTGTCTGGAGATGAACCGGGATGGTCTGAAAACATATTCTGCTGCATGGCGCGTGTTCTACCACACCCTTTCTCTGCCTGCAATGGATGTTGACAGTCCCTTGTCGTCTGAGTAGATTTGAGCGGTTTTACAGATAAAAGCAATATACCTGTCGGGGCACAGTCCCTGCAGGGGAATACGTTTTTTTTAACCCGGTGAGATGAGTATGGATAATTTCAGTGAAATATTCACAGACGATGTATTGAAAGAACTGTTCCCTCCACAGCGTGCCGATGACTTTTTTGAGGCCCTGTTTGGCGATGCGGATGAAGGGGCATATGATATTTCCTTACGTTATGTGGGCTATGATAAGAGCAGCAACAGTTTGAATTTCACTCTGGACCTGCATGAACGGCCCGGCAGATGCCTGGCCTGTAACCTGACCTATGGTCTGCCCGAAGTTTTTTCCAGGCACCCGGTTATCAATTTAAATGGCTTGGTTGCCGACATAGAAAAAAGGCTGGCCGGCAGGGCCGGCTGTGCGGAGTGGAAACTGGGGACAACGGTTCAGCAGGAAAAAAGCCTCCACTCCATACCTGTCCATGTAGCGTTGTTATGAACTTATGTGAACCTGGCTGCCGAATTTATTGTGTAATTTTTCAGGGTACCCATCACTTGAAGGTTGTTTGAATGCAGAAAAGATTGCAGGAATCCATCAGAGTTATGGAGCTGTTTGAGCAGCGAAATAAGATATTGAATGTTATTGCCCAGGCAAGTACCGGTAAAACAGCGGAAAAATCAAGAGATGAGGTTCTTGAAAAGTGTTGCAGAATCCTTGTTGAAGATAACGACTACTGCCTGGTCTGGGCCGGAAAACGACAGGACGATGAAGAAGACATTGTGCCCATTGCGGCAGTTAATTCCGTAAAGCTGCCTGAACGGGACTGCATGGATCTGATCGAGCAGGTTGTTGTGGAAATGCACGACTCAAATCCGGCGGCCAGGGCGTTGACAACCGGAAAACCGGTGGTCATCCAGGACATCTTTCAGGAAGATGATTTGGGCGTGCTGCAGGAGGCTGCTGAAAGGACGGGTTTTAAATCCTGCACTTCCTGGCCGTTACTGTACAAGGACTGCGAGTATGGTGTGCTCTGTATCCATTCCGAGCATACGAACTGTTTCAGTGAAGTGGAACTCGATTTTCTGCATAACATTATTAGAGATATTTCCCTTGCTCTGTATTCCATGGACACCACCATACGGCTGCAGGTTGAGCGTGATCTCAACCGCGAGATAGTTGACACTGTCCAGGCTCTGATGGTTTCCATTGCTCCCTGTGGCCATATCATGTCATTCAATACTGAGGCGGAACGTTCGACCGGCTTCAAGGAGGAGGATGTCAAGGGTAAATACTGGGTAGATATCCTGCTTGCTCCTCAATATCGTCAACAACAGCAGAAAAGGCTTTCAGAGGTACTGAAAGAGGAGGGCCGTGCCCTGAATTTTCAGGCCTCTCTGCTGACACGTGAAGGGCAGGAACGAATAATTAACTGGCATGCTTCCATCCGACCTGAAATAACGGAAAAAGGCCGGGTGGGTATGGTTCTGATCGGCCTGGATATAACGGAACAACTCGAAGCAGATCACGCTCTGGACCAGGCCCTGGATCAGTGGCGAAATATTTTCATTGCCATTCAGGATCCCGCCCTGATAGTTTCCCGTGACAGTGTTATCCTGGATGCCAATCCGGCGACCTTTACCGCTGCCCGCAAGACAAGAGATCAGGTTATCGGCCGCAAAGTCTGCGATATTCTGCACGGCGGACGGAAGGACAAGGCTATTTGTCCCTTGGAGACAATGATCAGTGCCAGCAAAAGCAGGATACTGGAAACGGAACTGCGAGGGTTGCACGGCCAATACCTGCTGACCATTTCACCTCTTTCAACCAGTGATGATCAGGCAATTCTGCTGGTTGCACGGGATCTGACGGAAGAGGAACTTCTGCAGGCTGAAGCCATGCGTGCCGCTCAGTTGGCATCAATCGGTGAACTCGCCGCCGGGGTAGCTCATGAGATCAATAACCCTATTAATGGTATCATAAATTATGCCCAGCTGCTGCTTGATGATATAGAGGAAGGTTGTGCAGGTCGTGATCTCCTTGAACGAATAATCAAGGAGGGCAAACGGGTCGGATCCATTGCCCATAAACTGCTCAATTTTGCCCGCCAGGGAGAAGAAGATCTTGAACCGACCAATCTTGCAACTATTTTTGACGACTGCATCAGCCTGATCGGCCATCAACTGAAAAAAGACGGTATAATTCTTGAGAAAGATATTCCGGACAATCTGCCCGAGGTTCGCTGCAATGCACAGCAGGTACAGCAGGTCATTCTTAATATCCTGTCAAATGCCCGTTATGCTTTGAATGAAAAATTTTCAGGTTGTGATCCAGGCAAAAAAATTATTATTACAGCCGAACCCAGTCGCAGAGGACAAAAGGATTATGTCGTCTTTACCATTACAGATTATGGAACAGGTATTGAACATGATATCATGGACAGGATCAGTGATCCATTTTTCTCCACCAAGCCCAAAGGTGAGGGAACCGGCCTGGGCCTCAGTATCAGTCACGGGTTGATTAAAGAAAATAACGGATTTCTACGTGTCAGCAGTGAGCTTGGACATTCTACATCGTTGAGCGTCGGCCTGCCTGTAGCTTGATACTGAGGGAAAAGAAAATGATAGAAAAAAAGAGACTGATAACCGGTATAACACTTCTGTTCTTATGCGGGGCGGGTCTGCTCTATTTTCTCGATACATTCCAGATGAACAGGGCCGGTGGTCACGACCTGCCCTTTGGTCTCTGGTCACTGCTTATTGTTGCCTTCATGTTTGCCGGCGTTCTTGCACTTCTTGCCAGGGAATGTTCCAAGATGACAAGGAAAATCGAGCGTTACGAACACGACATCAGGGAAGCGGACAGGTCGTTGAAAGAGGCACAGGCGGAATTCAACGAAACTGTGGAACGCAGGACTTTTGAAATATCAGTCATTAATGCCTCACTGAACAGGGAAATTGCAGAGAGGATGCAGGCGGAAGCTGAGGCAAAAAAAATCCAGCGGAGGATGGAGCTTATTTTAGAGTGTGCAGGCGAGGGCATTTTCGGTCTGGACAGTGATGGCAACGTCACTTTTACCAACAAGGCGGCCTCGGAAATGCTCGGCTGGAAGCCGGAGGAATTAGTCGGCAGGTCCCATCACAATCTTGTTCATCATACCCACAGCGACGGTACCGAGTACCGTGTGGAAGACTGTCCCATCCATATGGCATACAAGGACGGCAAAGTACATTACATGGATGATGATGTGTTCTGGACCAGGGACGGCAGGAGTTTTCATGTCGAGTATATTTCCACGCCCATCCTGGAAAATGACAGGCTTGTCGGGGCTGTTATTGTTTTTTCCGATATAACCGCAAGACTGCGGGCCGACCGGGAAAGTAAAGAGATTAAGCAACAGATGGAGCTTATCCTTGATTCAGCAGGTGATGGAATCTCCGGCCTGGATGTCAATGGTAATATCACCTTTACCAACAGGGCCGCTTCCCTGATGCTTGGCTGGTCCCCGGAGGAGTTGATCGGCAAACCACATCATGAGCTGGTCCATCATACCCATCCCGACGGATTACCATATCCTGAACACGAGTGTCCCATTTACATGGCGTACAAGGATGGTCAGGTGCATTTTAATTCCGATGATGTATTCTGGTGTAAGGATGGAACAAATTTTCCTGTGGAATATGTGAGTACACCCATTGAGGAAGACGGAGTCGTGACCGGTGCGGTGGTGGTTTTCAGAGATCGTTCTATTACAAATTCTTAAGCGAGGTTCCCATGTCGGATATACCGCTTGATGCAATATCTATCCTGGTTGTGGATGATGAGGAAAGTCTGCGCCTGACCTTTCAGCTTTTTCTGCAGCGGCAGGGATATGAACAGGTCCTGACGGCATCCAGCTTTGAGGAAGCTCTGGCCGCCGTTTCCGAGCATACCTTTGACCTGATTATAAGTGATATTGTACTGGAAGGGACGTCCGGTATTGATCTGCTCAGGCGAATCCGTGAAATGGGTGTGGAATGTCCGGTGGTCATGGTGACCGGTTACCCCAATGTCGACACAGCAGCCGAGGCGGTCAGGCTTGGTGCCTTTGATTACATCTCCAAACCTGTTGACAAGGAAACCCTGCTCAAAACCGCCCGCCTGGCCCTGCGCCAGTATCGTCTGGAACAGGAAAAAAAGCGGGTGGAACAGGAAAGTAAACAGTACCAGGTTTTGCTGGAAACTATTTTTCGCAGCGTATCCGATGCCATAATTACCCTTGATCCCGATTTTACCGTTGTCACCATGAATCAGGCAGGAACGTCCCTGATGCGGGAACTGAACCCGGACAGCAGAAAAGGGGCAAATTTCAGGGAACTTTGTCATCGTGATGACCTGCAGACGTTTGTAAACGATGCCCTGCATGTTTTGAAAACCGGTAATGAAATAAATGAGCACCGGGTCGAATGCAAGACAGCTGATAACAGACCTAAAATATTTTCCGTCTGCATGTCTCCTTTTGACGATGCTCAAAGCGGCCACCGGGGTGTAGTTGTTGTTGTTCGTGATATGACCAGGATGAGGCCTGAAAAATGTGGGCAGCGGTCACGCTTTCATCGCTTTATCGGTCAGAGTGATGTCATGCAGACCGTCTACACCATGATTGAAAATGTGGGCAAAGTCGACACCACGGTCCTTATTACCGGCGAATCCGGGACCGGCAAGGAACTGGCTGCTGAAGCATTGCACGAAGAAAGTCATCGAAGAAACAGGCCACTGGTCAAGGTTGACTGCACGGCTATTCCGGAAAACCTGCTGGAAAGTGAACTGTTCGGCCATCGCAAGGGAGCCTTTACCGGAGCAGACCGGGACAGGCTGGGACGGATACTCCAGGCCGATGGCGGGACTCTTTTTCTTGATGAAATCGGGAATATTTCCGCCATGGTCCAGCTGCGGCTGCTGCGTTTTCTGCAGGAAAAAACATTTTACCCTGTCGGACGTGATACTCCCATCCAGGTAGATGTCCGGGTGATTACGGCCACAAATCTGGATCTGAAAAAGCTGGTTGAAAGTGGAGAATTCCGTGAAGATCTGTACTTCCGGCTCAGGGTAATTGATATTATTCTGCCGCCCCTGCGGGAACGGGAAGGAGATGTGCCGCTGCTGGTCCATTATTTTATCGGCAAAATTGCCAGTAAAATCGGCAAAGAGATCAGTGGCATTTCTGATCAGGCTCTTGCGCAGATGTCACAGTACCCCTGGCCGGGGAACATACGTGAACTTGAACATGTTCTTGAAAGAGCCTGCGTTCTCTGTCACGGACCGACGATTACCTCGGAACAGCTGCCCAGCGAGATTATCCAGTACCGTCACGATATGCAGCCCCGTCCTGCTGAAGAACAGCCTCAGTTTGTCCAGCCGGTCGGCACCCAGGTGTATACTCAACCCCCACCACCGACTGCACAACCACAGGAAAATCTGTCTCCCCAGGACCGTATTTTGAATGCATTGCGAAAAAGCGGCGGCAACAAGGCCAAGGCTGCCCGCCTGCTCGGTATTGACAGGTCTACTTTATACCGGAAGATAAAAGAATTGCAGATTGATCTGTCGGTCCTTGATGTGTAACCTGCTTCAGGTATGTTCTGATGTTGCGGCCTTCGTGTAATGCACGACTTTGCTGCGACCTGATTTTTTTGCCTGGTACAGGGCGTCATCCGCCCTCTCCAGCCATTCTTTCTTGCTCAGTCCCTTCTGCCACTGCGCAAGGCCGATGCTTATGCCCAGCTTTTTCGTTCCCGCTTTTATGTTCAGCTCTTTCACCGTTCGGCAGAGCCGTTCGCATAACGAATGGGCTGCCGACAGATCCGTATCCGCCAGCGCAAGCAGAAGTTCATCACCACCCATGCGTACAAGAAGGTCCTGGAGGCGGATCTTTTCCTGCAGGGCTGCAGCTACCTGTTTGAGAACTTCATCGCCATACAGGTGGCCCATGGAATCGTTGACTTCTTTGAAATGATCAAGATCCAGAGCAGCTAACGAGAGAGGATGGTTATGGCGTCTGGCCCGTTCAAGCATGTAATCAATACGTTCTTCAAAGACCAGCCGGTTGGGCAGGCCGGTCAGGGGATCTATTCGGGCCTGCCTTAGAATTTCTTCATAGTCATGGGTTTTCTGCAGTGGTTCTGCAAGGGTGCTCATGGATTCGTCGATCAGGTTCATCTCTTCATCAGGGATTTTCTGATCCTTGCGAAGCAGAACCAGGGCTCCGGAATGGCCATTGTTTTCAAAAGACCATTTATGGGAATGAAAGCCGTCAATGACTGCATGCCTGTCAGCATCACTGTCCTGATGCTGCAATAATTGTTCGGCAATACTGATGACCTGTCGTCTCCGGACGCCGTGGCAGGAGCAGTACATGTGCATTTTCTGCCGACTGCTGTAGCCGATGAGTTCATGGGGAACATATTGGGCAAGCCAGATGGAAAAGCTTTCGATCATTGTGGGCAGGTCGGTGATACCCGCCAGCTTTCGGTACAGCTCATTGACTTTTTGCAGTCGGTCCGATTGGCTTTGATAATGGTGTAATTTTGTTAAAAGTACATCAATATCAGTTTGAAGGAGGAGACTGTTTTCCATACCTGCCTGTAACAGTATCTATTGTTCAGCAGTACCCTGCAGTGTTTCTGGAAATTGTTCAACAGGGTCTGCCGGATGTATTTCAAGTGAAAACAATAAA
>CAZKBZ010000093.1:0-10688 GCA_964551175.1 uncultured Desulfobulbus sp. | reverse complement strand
CCGAGGGATTTTAAGTCCCTTGCGTCTACCAGTTCCGCCATCCGGGCAACGCTGGACGTACTTTACTCACTGGATATTTGTTTGTCAATTAATGCAATGACAAACAGTTCCGGATGGTTAAAGATGGTAATTCTCTACTGTCATGTGCTATGGTTTGTGCATTCCACTGTAACGCATCTGGACAACATAGCACCGTAACCTGAGAATATGCGTAAAATAATTCTGCTCACAGCCCTTCTTCTTTTGATTCTGTCCTGTGGTACAATCGGCTACATGCTGCTGGAAAACACCAGTTTTCTGGACGGTCTCTATCTTACAGTAATTACCATTACAACGGTGGGATATGGTGATATTGTTCCGATTCATACCGCAGGACGGCTGTTCACTGTGTTCCTGGTTTTCTGCGGTGTTGGTTATGTAATGTATCTTTTCGGTCAAATCACAGAGGCAATGGTCGAAGGGGGGTTGCAGCAAATTGTTGAGAGGAGAAAAATGCACAAAAAAATTGCTCAGCTGAACAACCATTATATTGTCTGCGGATTTGGTCGTATCGGTATGGAAATCTGTTCTATTCTCCAGGAGAACAAGCGTCCTTTCGTGGTGATAGAAAGGGACGAGGAAGTGGTGAAGGAGATAGAGAGACTGGGCTACTTTGAGCTTGTGGGAGAGGCTTCTGATGATGAAATACTGCTGCAGGCTGGTATAAAAAAAGCCCGTGGATTAATTGCAGTGGTCTCTTCCGATCCGGATAACCTCTATATTACCCTGACGGCTCGGGGGCTGAATCCAGACCTGTTCATCCTGACCCGTTCCAGTGGTGTACGGGGTGTTGCCAGGAAATTAAAAAGGGCAGGGGCCAGCAGAGTGATCTCGCCCTATTCCATCGGGGCCCGGAGAATGGCACAGCTTATTATCCGGCCAACGGTAATGGATTTCATCGACCTGGCCATGCATGCCGGTGAACTCGGACTGCGCATGGAAGAACTTATTGTCAGTGACAACGCCTCTTTTGTCGGCAAGACATTGCTGAAATCCGGGCTCAGAAAAAAATATGACATAATCGTTATTGCCATCAAGAGAAGAAATGAGGCCATGATTTTCAACCCGAAACCGGATGAACATATCCTGGCAGGAGATATCCTGATCGTTCTTGGTGACAGCGATCATGTCGCGGCCCTGGAAAAAGACATATAGGCCACCTTGAACAAGGTGGCCTTAACAGATCTGGAAGTTAGGCTCCTTTTATCCGGCCATCGCCATGCAGTCCAGCATTTCCCGAACAGCCTGATCCAGCCCCACATAAACAGCCCGCGTGATCACGGCATGGCCGATGCTTAACTCTTCGATAAAGGGGAGGGCGGCAATCCTTGCAGTGGTCCGGTAGTCAAGACCATGTCCCGCATTGACCCGCAAACCTGATTCATAGGCCAGTTCTGCGGACTGTTCTATCAGGCGGAATTCTCTGTCACGCTCTTTTTCGGTTTCCGCGTCACAGTAGCGGCCTGTGTGCAGTTCCACAAAGGTGGCACCGACCTCAAGGGACGCCTCTATCTGAGTAGCGTCGGGATCAATAAAGATGGAGACCGGAATACCGGCTTTACTCATCTTCTTAATCGTATTTTTGATCTTTTTTTCATTGCCGATCACATCCAGACCGCCTTCGGTTGTCAGTTCCTTTCGTTTCTCCGGAACCAGGGTGATCATGTCCGGTTTGATAGCCAGGGCAATATTTATGATCTCCTTGGCTGCGGCCATCTCCAGGTTCAGCTTGGTTTTGACGGTCCGGCGCAGCAGTTCCACATCCCGGTCCTGGATGTGGCGGCGATCCTCGCGTAAATGGACTACTATTCCCTCTGCCCCGGCAAGTTCGCAGATTCCTGCAGCAAGCACCGGATCCGGTTCAGTGATTCCCCGGGCCTGCCTGATGGTGGCTACGTGATCAACGTTGATTGCAAGATGCGGCATGGTTGTTCTCCCTGGCTCTATACATAATAGTTTTGTTATGAGTTGCTGTTCCATTTCCCACATGAGCCGGGCATCGCTCTCGGACTGTTCATGGTCATACCCCAGCAAATGCAGCATGCCGTGAATCATGAGTTCGGTTAACCGGTAATGCAGAGATGTGGAATTGTTTTCAGCCTCACGCTGAGCGGTTTCAACTGAGATGAGGATGTCACCGAGTTCATCTCCGGCCAACATATGGGACATACCTGTTGGAAGATCTGCAGCAGGAAAAGAGAGCACATTGGTCGAACCCTTTTTGCCGCGATAGCTGTAATTGTACCCGGCCATGGCTTGGTCGTCCATAAAGACGATACTGACCTGTTGAGCATTCTGGCCAAGCAGGTCAAGCAGCCGGCTGCTGCGATCCTGCAACAGGGGCCTGTTTAAGCAATAACGCTGCAGATCGACGTTACAGACAAGGTTGATCGCCATTTATCCACGGCCCGGCAATGTTTTTTTCTTTGTGTTGCCTGTCTGCTGCTCATAGGCCTGGATGATCTCCTGGACCAGGGGATGACGCACGACGTCGCTGCGGCTGAACCGGCTGAACTTGATGCCGCTGATCCCCTTCAAGATCCGTTTTGCCTCAACCAGGCCGGAGGGGTGACCGCCGGGCAGATCGATCTGGGTGATATCTCCGGTAATCACGGCCCGGGAATCAAAGCCGATCCTGGTCAGGAACATTTTCATCTGTTCACGGGTGGTGTTCTGGGCTTCATCCAGGATGACAAATCCGTTATTCAAAGTCCTGCCCCGCATGAAGGCCAGAGGTGCAATCTCGATGATGCCGCGTTCCACCAGTTCCCGTGTTCTTTCCACACCGAGCATATCATGCAGGGCATCCGTCAGGGGACGCAGGTACGGGTCGACCTTCTGGGCCATGTCACCGGGCAGGAAACCAAGCTTTTCTCCGGCCTCAACAGCCGGCCTGGTCAGGATGATGGTCCGTACCTGTTCTGCAGCCAGTGCTGAAACGGCCATGGCCACGGCAAGATAGGTTTTACCGGTTCCTGCCGGGCCGATTCCAAAAACGATATCATTGTTGCGAATGGCCTCGATATAGCGTTTCTGGTTGACACTTTTAGGTGAAATAACCCGGTTTCTGGCGGTAATATAGACCTTGTCCAGAAAGATTTCTTCAAGCCTGGTGCGGGGAGATGATTCAAGAATCTTCAAGCCGAATGCAATGTCCTGGCTGAAGACGGGGTATCCCTTGCGAACCAGGCCATACAATTGTTCCAGCAGGGAAACAGCAAGCTCTACAGAATGTGATCTGCCCTCAACCTGCAGCGAGTTACCCCGGGCGTTGATGTGAACGGAGGCAGCCTGCTCTACTGTGTGCAGATTTCGGTTCAGGTCACCAAACAGGACCTGGGCAATGGAGAAATCTGCAAATTCCAGATCACGGCGTATTGTATTGTTCAGAGCAGCAGAGGTTTTCAATTGGATTCTGCCGGTTCTGCTTTGGCCAGTTCCTGCTCAACCATCTTCTGGATCGCTTCAGGGCCACGGTTTTTAACCCTGCGGCCGTTGATAAACAGGGTCGGGGTGCCGTTGACATCGGCCTGACGGGCCGATGCAAGATCTTTTGCAAGTTTTTGTTTTGTCTGCGGACTGTTCATATCCTTTTTGAATCTGTCCATGTCCAGGCCGGTATCCCTGGCCGCCTGATCAATGGTATCCCTGGTCAGCTTAGGTGTTGCGAACAACGCATCGTGCATCTGCCAGAATTTACCCTGGTTCTGGGCGGCAAGAGCGGCAAGAGCGGCCGTTTCCGCCATATTGTGCATACGCAGAGGGAGATGTTTAAAAACGATTTTTATTGATTCAGGATTTTTTTCGAGCACCTGCTCGAGCAGCGGCTGAACTTTGCCGCAGTAAGGTCATTGAAAATCCGAAAACACAACCATGGTTACAGGGGCATCCTCCCTGCCCAGAAAAGGTGCTCCACTGACGTCGATATCCTGGGTGAACGATATATCAATGGCTGTATAGGTTTTGTTGCCGTCCACAAGGTAGAGCATTTCCCCGCGGGGAGCAATGTCAATGGCAACAGTGGACTTGTCAACCTTGATGGTTCCCATTTCCCTGCCGTCAACTCCATAAATATGGACCATGCTGTCATCGCCGAGCACAAAGATCAGCTTGTTGTCCAAAGACTGGACAAAATCAAGGGGTTTTGCGGCAAGTTGCCAACTGGTCTGCACCGACCAGTCAAGAGCGCCGGTGTCTTTTGCAGGCGGTGCTGTTGCCAGAACCTGCCCTGGCAACAGGAGAAGCCCGCAGAAAATAAGAGTGTTTTTCATGTATAGTTACCTGTGATTGATTTAAAAGGAACTGTCATTGACAAATTCTGTAACAGTTCAGGGTAGCCTTCAGTATGTCCCTGACTCTTGCAAAAGGGTGTCTGCATACTATACTCACGGGTTTCGTTCTGTGCAAGCAGTCAGGCCCTGTTTTTTAAACCACTTCGTGGGGCATGAAACCGTTCGCATCATACCGACTGAGAAACAAATTTTCGTCTGTCAGGCAGCCCTGCTTATCAGGTGTAAGGTACAGCAGTTATTCCTTTTCTATCGTAACCTGTCGGACTGATTGAATATGCTCATTTTTGAGCCTATGGTTCCCTTGACTAACATGCTTAAATTGGTTAATAATATAAGTTTAGCGCGAGAGTGGCGGAACTGGTAGACGCACTGGATTTAGGATCCAGCGCACAGGGTGCATGGGGGTTCAACTCCCCCCTCTCGCACCAGGAGTTCCGCCGGCCGTAACTGTTTGTTTTATGACAAAACAAAACCTGCCACTCAGGCAACAACTTGAAGAAAAGGAATTTGAATCAATGGATATCGCAGTTGAAAATGTAAGTGAGCTGACCCGGAAGGTTACCATTACCCTGCCAGCGGAAGATGTCCGCAAGGCGCTTGATAAATCCTACAGGAAACTGAAAAAAGATGTCAAACTCAAGGGGTTTCGACGAGGCAAAATTCCTCTGGCCGTGCTGGAGAAGAATTTTGGAGAGCAGGTCCAGGCCGAGGTTGGTGAAAAGATGGTGCAGGAAACCTATTTTGATGCCATTGAAGAAAAAGGTATTGATCCGGTGGTCCACCCTGAGATCACTGAAACCAGTTTTGTTGATGACGGTACCTTTCAGTATGTTGCCATGGTGGATGTTAAACCTGAGATTGATCTGCAGCAGTACAAAGGACTGGATATTGAAAAACCGGCTACTGATGTGACTGATGCCGAGGTTGACGAGGAGATCGAAAGGTTGCGCCGCAGTCAGGCTGTCCTGCGTTCAGCCGCTGATGATCATGTGATAGAAATGGATGATATCGCCATTGTCGATTTTCAGGGGTTTCATAACGGCAAGGCCATGAAAGAGGTCCATAATGAGGATTATTCCGTTGATGTCGGCACAAAACGGCTGGGTGAAGAATTTGAGGAAAAACTGCTGGGTATGAAAAAGGGTGAGACTACCCTGTATGAAATTGATTTTCCCGGAGACTATCCAAATCCGATTCTGGCCGGAAAGACGGTTGAGTTTAAAGTTGATATCAAGGACATCAAAGAACGGATCAAGCCGGAACTTGATGATGAGTTTGCCAAGGACATTGATGAGGCCCATGAGACTCTGGAGGATCTGCGCAAGGCAATTGCTGCTGATCTGAAAAAGAAAAAGGAAACAGCCCTTGAGGGTGACCTTGATGACCGTATCATGCACAAGCTGATCGAGCTCAACGAATTCCCGATTCCGGAACGGCTGGTGGCCTACGAGATCCAGGAGATGATCAACCAGACTGAAGAAAACCTGAAACGCAGCGGTATGACCCTGGAGTCTGCCGGGATCAAAATGGAAGACCTTGTTGAACAGAATCGTGAAGTAGCCGAAAAACGGGTCCGGGGTGATTTTCTGCTCAAAAAAGTGGCCGAGCTTGAGGAGATCAAACTGGCGGATGAGGATATTGAACGGGGCTATCAGCGGATCGCCGGCGAATATAATATGACCGTTGCCGAGGTAAAAGGGTATTTCAAGAGAAGGGAAGAGGTCCTGCCCTTTTTAAATGAGCTGCTCAATGAAAAGATCCTCGAGTATCTGCGTAGTGAGGCCAACCTGATTGAAGTTGCCGCTGACGCTGATGAAAAAGCATAAGTTTACCATAGTTAGCTGACTGTCCAGGCATGTCTTTTTCAGCCCGGGTGTCGGTTTAAGGAGTTATACATGAATCTTGTCCCCATGGTTGTTGAACAGAGCCCCCGGGGAGAGCGGGCTTTTGATATCTATTCACGGCTGCTCAAGGAACGCATTATTTTCCTCGGCATGCCCATAAACGATGATGTTGCCAGTGTTATCATTGCTCAGTTGCTGTTTCTGGAGGCCGATGATCCGGATAAGGACATAACCTTTTATATCAATTCACCCGGCGGGTCGGTCACTGCCGGCCTGGCCATCTATGATACCATGCAGTACATCCGTTGTGATGTCGCTACCCTGTGCATGGGTCAGGCCGCTTCCATGGGAGCCCTGCTGCTCGCTGCGGGAGCTAAGGGTAAACGCTTTTCTCTGCCCAATTCCAGGATCATGATCCATCAGCCCATGGGAGGCTTTCAGGGTCAGGCAACGGATATCGATATTCATGCCAGAGAAATTCTGCGCATGCGCAGTGATTTAAATAAAATTCTGGCCCGCCATACCGGCCGGACTGTTAAAAAAATTCAGAATGATACTGAGCGGGATAATTTCATGAGTGGCGAAGAGGCCAGAAAATACGGTATAATAGATAAGGTATTGAATCGTCGTGAAAATCCTGTTGAGGAGAAGCAGTCATGAGTGATGATTTCCAGGACGATCAGACTCTTTCCTGCACCTGTTCATTTTGTGGAAAAAATCAGGAGGAAGTCGGTAAGCTGATTGCCGGGCCCAATGTCTATATCTGTGATGAATGCGTTGATCTCTGCAACGAGATTGTCATTGAATCGGTTGATGAGGAGAGTGAAGATGTGATTTCTCCCGGGCTTCTGAAGCCCAAGGAGATTCATGATCATCTCAATGAGTATGTTATCGGCCAGGAGCATGCCAAGCGGGTATTATCCGTTGCCGTCCATAACCATTACAAGCGCATCGAAGCACTGGTCGACGGCCAGAGCAGTGATGTTGAGCTGCAGAAATCAAACATCATACTGATTGGTCCCACCGGCAGCGGCAAGACTCTGCTTGCCCAGACCCTTGCCAGGGTTCTGAATGTACCCTTTACCATTGCCGATGCCACTACCCTGACCGAGGCAGGCTACGTGGGCGATGATGTGGAGAATATTCTGGTAGCCCTGCTGCAGGCGGCCGACGATGATATTGAGCGGGCAGAGCGGGGGATTATCTATATCGACGAAATAGACAAGATAGCCCGCAAGTCCGATTCTGCCTCACTCACGCGGGATGTGTCGGGAGAGGGGGTTCAGCAGGCCCTGCTGAAGATTATCGAGGGAACCATAGCATCAATACCGCCCAAGGGTGGACGTAAGCATCCCCAGCAGGAACTGGTGCGGATTGATACGTCCAATATTCTGTTTATTGTCGGTGGTGCCTTTGTAGGGCTGGATAAGGTTATCAAGCGCCGTTCCGGCACCAAGGCCATTGGCTTTGGTGCCAAAGTGGTGGGCGATCCCAAGAAGAGCGTGGGAGAGATTCTTGCCGGTATTCAGCCGGAAGATCTGCTCAAGTTCGGTCTGATTCCTGAGCTGGTGGGCCGACTGCCGGTTATTGCCACCATGGAAGAGCTGGTTGAGGAAGATCTTATCCGTATCCTCAAGGAACCCTGCAATGCACTGACCAAACAGTATATGAAGCTGTTTGAGTTTGAAGGCATTACCCTGCGTTTTACCGAGGGTTCGCTGGAGGCGATTGCCAAAAAGGCCATGGCCCGTAAATCCGGTGCCAGAGGGCTGCGTTCCGTGATGGAGGAGGCCATGCTTGATGTCATGTATGAGCTGCCTTCGGATGAGCATGCCACGGAATGTGTCATCAATGAGCAGGTAATCACCAGGGGTGAGTATCCGCTTGTTCTGTATGATAATGTTGAAAATAAAAGAAGCGCTTGACAGAGCTTTGAGAACAGTAGGATGCAAGCTTGAAAGCGGGCTTCAGGAGTTTATATGAGTGAATTATCAGTCAGCAGTTTTCCAGTGATGCCGCTGCGGGACATAGTTATATTCCCCGGCATGGTTGCACCGCTGGTAGTGGGCCGGAAAAATTCTATCCGCGCCCTGGAATATGCCATGGAAGAACGTTCCCTGATTTTCCTGGTTACCCAGAAGGATGCCGGTGTGGATGATCCCAAGGCCAAACATCTGTACAAATGGGGTACCCTGGCAGCTGTGATGCAGCTGTTGCGGCTGCCTGACGGAACGATCAAGGCACTGGTTGAAGGAAAGAGGCGGGCCAGGATTGAATCCATTTCAGAAGATGAAATTTTCTATACCGCCGATGTGATCGAAACCCCGGATACCCAGACCGAGGGTCCGGAGTTAAAGGCCTATACCCGTGAGCTGCGCCGAACCTTTGATCAGTATACCAAGGTCTATAAAAAAATTCCTCCCGAAGTCCTGAAGACTGTCACCACCATTGAAAATCCTTCCCGGCTGGTGGATCTGATCTGCGCCCATATTCCTCTCAAGGCTGAGGAAAAGCAGGAAATTCTGGAAATTATTGTTCTGCCCGAGCGGATCAGCAGGGTTTTGGAAGTGTTGTACCGGGAAATGGAGCTGTCCGAGCTGGAAAAGGCTATTCATGTCAAGGTCAAAAAGAAAATGGCCGAGACGCAGCGCAATTATTATCTTGGTGAAAAGATCAAGGTTATCCAGGATGAAATGGGGCAGGGTGAAGGAGGAGATGATCTGGCCGAGATCGAGGAGGCCATAAAAAAGAAAAAACTGCCCGGCCTGGTCAGGGACAAGGTCATGAAGGAGTTGAAAAAACTTCGTCAGATGCCTCCCATGTCAGCTGAAACCACTGTGGTACGCAATTATATCGATACCATTATCACACTGCCCTGGAAGGAAAAAACCCGTTCTAAAATTGATATTGACAAGGCGGAAGTTATCCTTGATGAAGATCATTACGGCCTGAAAAAACCTAAGGAACGCATCCTGGAATACCTGGCAGTGCAGACCCAGGTCAAGAAGATCAGAGGCCCTATCCTCTGTCTTGTCGGCCCGCCCGGTGTCGGCAAAACGTCGGTCTGTAAATCCATTGCCCGGGCCATGAACCGTAAGTTCATCCGTTTGTCCCTGGGCGGCGTGCGTGACGAGGCGGAAATCCGTGGTCACCGGCGCACCTATATCGGGGCCATGCCGGGTAAGATCATCCTGTCCATGCAAAAGGTCAAAGTGGTTAATCCGGTCTTCTGTCTGGACGAAGTGGATAAGATGAGCGTGGATTTCCGCGGGGATCCCTCATCAGCGTTGCTTGAAGTTCTTGATCCGGAACAGAACTACGCCTTTAATGATCATTACCTTGACCTGGATTACGATCTTTCCGAGGTCTTTTTCATTACCACGGCCAATAACCTGCACGGTATTCCCCTGCCATTGCAGGACCGGATGGAGATTATCCGGTTGAGCGGCTATACTGAAGAGGAAAAGCTCAAGATAGCTGAAGGCTTTCTGCTTCCCAAGCAGCTCAAGGCGAACGGATTTCAGGAAGATGATATCCATTTTTCCGAGCATGCTGTTCTGGAAATTATCCGTCGTTATACCCGGGAAGCCGGAGTGCGTAATCTTGAGCGGACCATTGCCTCTGTCTGCCGCAAGGTAGCCCGCGACCGGCTGAAAAAGAAGGACCTGAAAAAGAAATACCGGTTGAGCATGCAGTCTATTCCAAAATATCTTGGAGTGCCCAAACACCGCTATGGTCTTGCTGAGGAACGTGATGAGATTGGTTTGGCAACGGGCCTGGCCTGGACCGAGGTGGGCGGCGAGTTGCTGCAGATTGAATCAACCCTGATGCCGGGGTCCGGCAAGATGATCGTGACCGGCAAGCTGGGTGATGTGATGCAGGAATCAGCCCAGGCTGCGCTCTCCTACGTACGTTCCCGTGCCATGCGGCTGGGGCTGGATCCGGATTTTTATAAGAAAGTGGATATTCATGTCCATGTGCCGGAGGGTGCAATTCCAAAAGATGGACCATCCGCCGGTATCACCATTGCCACCTCCATAGTTTCCGCTCTTCTGAAACTGCCTGTTGACCGACGGCTTGCCATGACCGGTGAAATAACCCTGCGCGGCCGGGTGCTGCCCATCGGCGGGCTGACCGAAAAGCTGCTGGCGGCCAAACGGGGAAATATCACCCGTATTCTTATGCCGAGGGAAAATGAACGTGATTTGAAAGATGTTCCCCAGAAAATACGGAACAGTCTGTCCATTGAGCTGGTGGATCATGTGGACGAGGTGCTGATGAAGGCATTGATTGTCAAAGAGGGTGAAGAACTGTTTAAAGATGTACCAATGGAGTCTATTTTCCATGATGTGACCCTGTCGGCCCATAATACGCCGGCACAGTAAACAGATTCTTTCAGGCAGACAGTTTCTTTCCTGCTTTTTTGCTTGACGGACAGGGGGCAAACTGATAAATACTCAACATTCTTTGGGGGCGAATAGCTCAGTTGGGAGAGCATCGGCCTTACAAGCCG
>CAZKBZ010000092.1:5701-10860 GCA_964551175.1 uncultured Desulfobulbus sp. | reverse complement strand
TGATTGATATTCCGAGGATAAAATTTTGAGCATAACGCAGAGATCGGGCGAAAAGACAATTTTGCATGGTTGCCTGTACTCCAAAATAAAGCATCCTTTCATTTCTCTTGTTTTTGTGACAAAAGTTGAGGGGTAAGGCACTCAATGGTTTTCAATGCACTTTTCAAACACTGGTCGTACCGGATTTTTGCGCCCGGTACGATCATGCGTGAAAAGTATGAGGCCTTTAAGCAGTTGTTGCGCTTTGATGCCCGCTGTCATGATCAGATGGCGGATTTCCAGGAACTGCTGCACAGTGATCTTCCGGAAGATTTCTCTCGAACCCGAGTCCGTTTTGACCTCTTTTCCGAGCAGGTCGCCGGTATGGTGGATTCCCTTTGTGTAATGGCTCCGGGGAAATATGTTTCACTGAAAGATTATCATAAAAAGTTTGATTTCTATGTCCGTTTCCTGCTGGCGCCACCGGAAATCAATATCAGTCCCCCTTACGCAGTTCCCCTTGCTGAAATTCATCCTGATGCAAAGAACATCGGCAATAAGGCTAAAAATCTTGCTGTCCTGAAAAACGAGCTTGGAGTGCCTGTTCCCCGGGGTTTTGCGGTGACATCCAACAGCTTTCATTATCTTATCGAATACAATAATCTTCGCGAAAAGATAGATGATTACCTATCTGAACTCAACATCGATTCAACGCATTCCCTGAACTGGATTTCCGGACAGTTGAGGGAGTATATCCTGACAGCTGAAATGCCGCCTGATATCGAACAGGCAATGCTTGGATGCTATGATGAACTTGAGCGGGATGCCGGCGGAAAGGTGATCACAGCTGTCCGTTCCAGTGCAATCAGTGAAGATGGTGCGTGTTCTTTTGCCGGCCAGTACACCACGCTGCTGGATGTGACCCGGGAACAGCTCATTGATTCCTATCTTGAAGTCCTGGCCTCAAAGTATTCGCCGGAAGCTCTGTGCTACCGTGTTGGAAACGGTTTGAGTGATGAAGAGACAGCCATGTCCGTGCTGGTGCTGGAAATGGTTTCAGCCAAATGCAGTGGCGTTCTCTATACACGAAATCCGCTACATGAAACCGGGCAGGTTGATAATCTTCACCTGCACGTCATACCCGGGCTCGGTGAAGCCCTGGTCAGTGGTGCCATGATACCGGATCTGTATGTACTCTCCAGAGAAGAGCATCCTCAGATTATGGACAGAAAGGAGCAGTACCGGACAGTAACGGAAAAACAGGTGGAAACCATCTGTGGCTGGGGAATGAAGATAGAAGATTATTTCCAGACAACCCAGGATATTGAATGGGCAATCGACCGGGATGACACGCTGTATATCCTGCAATCCAGGCCTCTGCATGTTTCTGCAACAGTTGAAGATGTTCCGGAACGGAAAGATATTGACAAGAATCTTGTTGTGTTATGCGATGGAGGAGAAAGGGCGGCCGGCGGTGTTGCCGCCGGAGTGGTGTACAGGATTGATGACAACCACAGGCTGGAAGACGTGCCTGCAGGAGCCGTGCTTGTAACCCGTGACACTCCGCCGGACTATGTACAGGTCCTCAGCCGGCTTGCAGGGGTAGTAGCCGAACGGGGCAGCCGGGCAAGTCATTTTGCCACGGTAGCCCGAGAATTCGGCGTTCCCTTCCTGACCGGAATTACAGATGCAGGAACATGTTTTGAGCATGGCACCCTTGTTACGGTGGATGGAGACCAGGGTGTCGCGTATCAGGGCAGGATTGAAGCCCTGATCCGAAAAACCACCAGTGCAAAAAAGAATAATCGATATTATCGCATTCTGCGGGAGGTTCTGGGGTTTATTGCTCCATTGGAACTTGTTGATCCTGCAGCAGAAAATTTTATCCCTGAAGGCTGTCGTTCCATGCATGACATCATCCGTTTCTGCCACGAAAAGGCTGTACAGGCCATGTTTTCAACAGCCAGGCCGGGTACGGGACGGGGAGCACTGAAACTGATCGGAGACCTGCCCCTTGACGTTTTTTTGTTTGATGTGGGTGGAGGCATCAGGGCAGACCGGCAGGAAAGCGGGAATGTGCCTCTCAAGGAAATCACGTCCATACCTTTTCTTGCCCTGTGGCGGGGGCTTGGTCACCGGGATGTGCAGTGGAAGCAGAAACCTTTTGACTGGGATGCCTACGATAAAATTGAACTTGCCGGGGGTATTCCTCCCAAGCGGGATAGCTTTGCCTTTGCAAGCTATGCAGTCATCGGATCGGATTATCTTCATTTCAACATCCGTTTTGGATACCATTTTACCATTGTTGATGTTCTGTGCGGAGAGAATGCAGCAGAGAATTACTGCATGCTGCGTTTTGCCGGTGGCGGGGGAGATTATGACCACCGTGCATTGCGGATTGATTTTATCACCAGGATTCTTCAACAGCTTGAATTTGCAGTGGAAAAAAAGGGTGACATGCTTGAGGGGAGGCTTGCAGGCCTAAAGAGCAGTGTTATGCAGGAAAAGCTCGATATGCTGGGCCGTCTGCTCGGAGCCACCAAGTTGATGGACATGGTACTTGAAGATGAACAGATGGTACTCCGATGCGTGGATGATTTTTTTACCGGCCGTTATTCTTTTTCCCAGGAGGGTTGAAAACAAGCCATCTGCCACTCAAGAGTATAATCCGATGGCTGTCAACATGACAATACATGGCACCCACAATACCTTTTTTTAAAAGAATAAGTGTCTTGTTTTTTTGATAAGATTCTTTCATTTCAAGATAATCGTGGTATACTATATTGATAGTTATTCTCTCTGGTGGAGTATTTGATGCTGGCACAATCTGTTGCTTCACAACGACAGCGTCAGGAGCGACGTCGTTATTCAAGGGTCGTGTTTGACCGCAGCAGCTGGCTGATCGAACATGGCAGGAGACATCGTTTTACCCAGATGTGCAACCTGAGCATGGGAGGAGTCTGTCTTTATGGGTCAACCTCCCTCAAGCCCGGTGATATCTGTTCTTTTGAGTTACATGAAGACGGGCCTGATTTCTGTCGGATTGTTAAAGTCTGTGCCCGGGTTATTCGTACGGACTCCGATAGACTCGCTCTTGAATTTGTTACTATGGATAAAGACGATTATATGTTTCTACAGACCCTGGTACTCTATAATACCGATGATCCGCTCGGCGTAGTCACTGAGTTCCAGGATAATTTTCCCAATCCTGCCGTAGCTGCGACCTGCTGATTTTCTCATTATTATATTTGGTGTCTCTGCTGCATCGAATTGCATAAAGTGCTTAGGCAATTCGTTTTTTTGTGGTATGTAAACCTGTCAATCAATAATTTCCGTTTATACAATCATGGTACAGGAACAGTTGCAAGAACCCGATATTCCCGGCTGGGCCAGACCCTTTGCCAGGCTTGGTGACCAGTTTCTCTATCTGCTCACCGACCTGGGTCGCATGGGGATTTTTCTTCTTGCCACACTTGCCGGTGTCTTCAAACACCCTTTCCGGGGCAGGGAGCTGGTTAAGCAGCTTCGTTTTATCGGTGCCGGTTCCGTGACCGTGATTTTTTTCACGGCTCTGTCTTCGGGAATGGTGTTAGGGCTGCAGGGTTATTATTCCCTGCACAAGTTCGGTGCCGAGGGAATGCTGGGATCAGCTGTTTCCCTGACCCTCATCATGGAGCTCGGGCCGATCCTGACTGCTCTCATGGTCACGGGTCGGGCCGGATCTGCCATGTGCGCCGAGATCGGTATCATGCGGATTTCGGAGCAGATAGATGCACTGGAGTGCATGGCCGTTGATCCCTTTCGTTACCTGATCTCTCCCAAGCTGCTGGCCACCATGATCTCTGTTCCCCTGCTCACCGCCATGTTTGATGTTGTCGGTATTTTCGGCGGCTACCTGGCAGGTGTCAAGCTGATGGGGGTCAGTTCCGGTTCTTATTTTAATGGTATGATGCAGAGTGTGACCAACCATGATATCCGGCTGGGCATTATCAAGTCATTTGTGTTTGCTCTGCTGCTGGTCTGGATAAGTACCGGCCGTGGTTATTTTGTCCAGCAGATCAGGGGAGTCGGTTTCGGGGCGGAAAGTGTCAGCAAGGTGACTACCCAGGCCGTGGTGATGTCTTCGATTTCAGTGCTTATCTTTGACTACCTGCTGACTGCGGTATTACTGTAACGATGACTGCTGACAACAACAGTTCCGATCTGCCGGCCATTGAGTTTGTCGATGTTGTCAAATCTTTTGGAGAACGTGGCCGCAAACACATAGTGCTGCATGGAATCAGTTTTTCTGTTCCCCGCGGCAAGACAACGGTTATAGCCGGCGGCAGCGGTCAGGGTAAGAGTGTGACCCTCAAACTGGTGTTGGGTCTGCTTCGGCCGGACAGCGGCCGGATCCTGGTGGATGGTCAGGATGTCACCAGATTGCGACGCAATGAGCTTCGCAGTCTGCGGACCAGGTTCGGCGTACTCTTCCAGGGCTCAGCTCTTTTTGATTCGTTGTCTGTGTTTGAAAATGTCGCTCTGCCGCTCAGAGAGCGGACAAAATTTACTGAGCAGGAGATCAGAGAGCGGGTTATGACTACGCTTGAGCAACTTGAGCTTTCAGGTCATGAGGAAAAATTTCCAGCCCAGCTCAGTGGTGGCATGAAAAAACGAGTTGGTCTGGCCCGGGCTTTGCAGCTAAATCCTGAGATTGTCCTCTTTGACGAACCGACTACGGGTCTGGACCCGGTCATGACCCAGGAGATCTATCAACTCTTTGAGCGGATGCAGAAGGATCTGGGCTATACCGCGGTTATCGTCAGCCATGATATTCCCAGGGTTTTTGACCTGGCTGACCAGATTGTCCTGCTTAACAGGGGCGAGGTAGATGTCTTCACCGGTGTAGAGCAGATAAGGGATTCTAAAAAACCGTATATTCGGGAGTTTGCCGAGATGACCATGGGCGAACTGTTTGAGGATGATGGGGGTGGATGTTAGATGGAGAATTCACGGGTAGAAATTGTTGTGGGAATTTTTCTGGTACTCGGTTTTGTTGCCTTTGGCTGGATCGCCATGCAGCTGGGTGAAGTGAGCTGGCTGAGCGGTAGCCGTACATACACCGTGTATGCTGATTTTGATAATATTTCCGGTATCAAGTCCGGTTCCGAGGTTCAGATTGCAGGTGTGACCGTGGGCTC
>CAZKBZ010000092.1:0-5601 GCA_964551175.1 uncultured Desulfobulbus sp. | reverse complement strand
AGGAGCCTGTCCGTTGTTTAAATGCTCTGCTGCAGGGCAGGTTTTCCGATGCTGGAACTCTGCTGGTCAGGTTTCTTGTCAACACCACTGGCGGTGTTGCCGGCCTGGGTGACCCTGCAGGACGGGAACTCGGGTTTACAGCCGTTGATGCGAGCCTTGGAGAAACATTAGGTGTCTGGGGAATCGGTGATGGCTTTTACCTGGTCGTGCCTTTTTATGGGCCCTCAACCCTGCGTGATTTTTCTGGAACCGTTGTTGACGGTCTTGGCCTGACGCCTTATTATTGGTGGGCGGACAGCTGGGTTGAGGTTTCCGCTATTTATCTTGGCAAGGAACTGAACAAGCTGTCCCTGCACCTTGGTGAATATGAGGACTTGAAGAAGCTGAGTTTTGATCCCTACATAGCTCTTCGAAATGGTTATTTCCAATATCGAAAACAGATTAGGGATTTTTCTGCCCCTTCTGAAGACAATGAATAAAGGTGAATCAGTGAAAGAAATACTGAAGCATTATATGATAATTTTTTCAGCAACACTGCTCCTGTTTCCGCTGGTCTTTCATGGTACGGTCCGGGCAGCAGCTCCAGATCCCACCGAGCAGCTGAAACCCTTTTTAGATAAAATAGTAGCCGAGTTAAAAAGTGAGGATTTTAAGCAAGATATCTCATGTCGGCAGTGTCAGCGCATTGTTGACCTTGCTTCAGAACATTTTGATTTTTATGAAATGTCCAAGCGTGTACTCGGTAAACAGTGGCGCACACTCTCTAAACAGCAAAAAGATCAGTTTGTCTCTCTTTTTACCAAGCTGTTGCAGTATGCCTATATCGGTAAGGTTGAAGACTATGTTGACAAGAAGATTGAATTTAAAAGCCAGCGTATCAAGGGCAACAGGGCAGAGGTTAAAACGCTTCTTGTAGATGTGCACAAGACTATCCCGGTTTCCTATATCATGATTTTAAAAGGAGATAAATGGATGGCCTATGACATTGTTGCGGAGGGCGTCAGCCTTGTCCGTAACTATATGGAACAGGTCCGCAGTATCCTGCATGATAAAAAATTTCCCGGCCTGATAGCGCAGCTCGAAAAGAAGATCAAGGAGCTGGAAGATGAGAAAAACAAACAGGGAACCACAGCCAAGGAGAGTACCTCACTCCTTGATGCGGGCTGAGTCAATCTGATTTACAGGCCAATAACTGCCTGTCAGCTGTAGATAAACACAAAGGCGTCATCGTTAAAACTGATACGCAGTCTCCCCTCGTGATTGCGGCCGTAGACCTCCCAGCCGGGATCACCTTTAATCTCGCACTTCAGACACTGGGGTGAATGAACCCCTTTTTCCCGGTCATTCCACGCCACAAGGGTGGCAAATTCATTGTCACGCAGGGCAAGGATTTCGGCCATCTGTTTTGCCTGGTCAAAATCGACGGCATATCCAGATATTTCGATCTGTACGGCGTGCATCATATCTCCATGGTTGAAAAGATTAATTGTGATCATATTTGCCGACCATGTTGCAGCATCAGCTCATATGTCATCACCCGGTATCGGCTTCAGGCAGCAAGATCTGCCAGCAGATTCTCAATATCCGACATGGTGTTGCATGAGGTAATCTGCTGCCGGATTTTTGCTGCATCCTGCAAGCCCGTCAGGTAGCGGCAGGCGTGGTTTTTGATGCGAAAGAGCAACCGCTGGACATCCAGGTGTTGGGCTGCAAGTTCCATGTGTCGGCGCAGTACGGGCAGCCGTTCTCCAAGCGAGTCCGGCAGGGTGCCGGGTCTGAACACCCAGGGATTGCCCAGGGCGCCGCGGCCTACCATAACCCCGTCACAGCCGGTTTCCCTCATCATGTCCAGCCCGTCTGCATAACATACTATATCTCCGTTGCCGATCACCGGGATGGAAACCGATTGTTTTACCTGGGCAATAATACTGCGGTCTGCCCGGCCGCCGAACATCTGCGACCAGGTGCGGGCATGGACCGTGACCGCCTGAACACCGGCGGCTTCAGCCATGGCTGCAAATTCAGGTGCAACAATGGATGAGTCATCCCAGCCGCTGCGAATTTTAATGGTTACCGGCAGATCGGTATTGTCGACAACAGAACGGATAAGGGTTTCTGCCCGGGTAAAATCCTTCATCAGGGCGGCGCCTGACCCTTTTCTGACCACCTTGCGCACCGGGCAGCCCATATTGATATCAATGATATCTGTCCGATGGCTTGAGACAATGGCTGCCGCCCTGCCCATGATCTCAGGATCGTTGCCAAAGAGCTGGACAGCAAAAGGTCGCTCCGCCGGTACGGTTTTCAGCATGGCCAGGGTTTTCTGCTGGCCATAGACCAGGCCATGGCAGCTGATCATCTCAGATACGGACAAACCTGCTCCCATTTCCCTGCAGACAAGGCGGAAGGCAAGGTCGGTGTAGCCGGCAAGTGGTGCTAAAATAAAGGGATTGTCCAGGGTAACCGGCCCTATCTTCATTGTTCTTTCCTGGTAAATGGTATGGAAAGCTCTTGCTTTTTTCCTGTTGTGTTTCTGCCTCATTGTATTATAACGAAATGCATGTTTTGTACACAGGAGAGGATGGCGGATGCCGTTTTTTTCTGAACCATGCCCTTTGATAGAGCGGGACGATTTCCTGCCCTGTTTCCAGTTTCAACCTGATACCATGGAGTTTGTGATGCCCTTGAAGTTTGACCTGGCTGCAACTGATTTGACAGACCAGGAAATTGCCACCCTGCAAGAGATGCGCACCCGTTGCGCCCGTCGTATCCTGCTGTCAACCAGTCTGGCAGCCTCGGGTCATCCGGGCGGTTCCCTGTCATCACTTGATATGCTGCTGGTCGGTTATGGTATTTTAAAAAATGACCCGGCAAATCCCCGTATGAAAGATCGCGACCGGATGGTGGAATCCATCGGCCATATTTCACCTGGTGTCTATTCGGTTCTTGCTGAAAACGGTTATTTTACGGAAGAAGATTTCCTGAGCGGGTTTCGGCGGACCGGATCCGGCTTTCCCGGCCATGTGGAGACCATTGTTCCGGGTGTGGAGTGGGATACCGGCAACCTTGGCCAGGGGCTCTCCGTTGCGGTCGGCATGGCGCAGGCAATTAAAGCCAAGAGGATGGGCAGCAGAGTATTCTGCCTGATGGGCGACGGTGAGCACCAGAAAGGACAGGTTGCCGAGGCGATCAGGCATGCACATAAATACAAACTGGATAACCTGACTGTACTGATTGACCGCAACCATCTGCAGATCTGCGGCAATACGGCGGATGTCATGCCGCAGCCCATCCGGGAGCTGTACAGGGCCCTGGGCTGGAACGTGGTCTATCTGGAAGATGGTCACGATTACAACGCGATCTACCGGGCCATGCGGGATGCGTACCAAAACACCAGCGGGATACCCACGGTGATTGTAGCCCGGACTATCATGGGAAAGGGCATTTCCTTTATGGAAAACAAGGCTAAGTATCATGGTTCACCACTGCCTCCGGACCTGCTGGCCGATGCCCTGGTTGAACTTGGTGTTGACAATGATTTTGAGCAGTGGCAGCAGCGGCGCCGGGAGCCGGTCAAAACCAACACCATCATGTCGCCTGATACTGATTACCCCGAGATTCAGCCGGGTGAGCCCATTGTCTATGATGCCGACACCATGACCGACTGCCGTTCCGGTTACGGCAACGCCCTGCTGGGACTGGCCGAGGCAAATAACAGGCCGGGTGAGCCGCCGGTGATCACAGGTATTTCCTGTGATCTGGAAGGATCGGTCAAGATGGGCGGTTTTCGGAAACATTCGCCGGAAGGGTATTTTGAACTTGGTATCCAGGAACACCATGCCGCCGGGATGAGTGGAGCAATGAGCCGTGAAGAACTGGTTCCCTTTTTCTCCACCTTCGGCACATTTGCTGTATCCGAAGTATACAATCAGAACAGGTTGAATGACTTCAACCATACCAATCTCAAGGTGGTTGCCACCCATGTCGGTCTTGATGTGGGAGAAGACGGTCCGACTCACCAGTGTATTGATTACCTGGGTCTGATGAAAAATTATTATCGGTTCTCCGTGTTCATGCCCTGTGATCCCAACCAGACGGATCGGATTGTCCGTTATGTCGCCACCCGGCCCGGTAATTTTTTTGTGGGCATGGGACGCTCCAGGACACCGGTAATCACCAGGGAAGACGGTTCGGTCTTTTATGATGCGGATTACACCTTTACCCCGGGAAAAGCGGACTGGCTGCGCAGGGGAGATGATGCAACCATCATCACCTTTGGTGCCGTCACCCCGGCCTGTTTAAAGGCATGGGAGATCTTGCAGAATGGCGGTAAATCTATTGGAGTGCTGAACATGGCCTCGCTGCTGCCGCTTGATACCGACGCAGTGCTTGAAGCTGCCGGTATCGGACCCATTGTGACTGTTGAGGATCATCACGTGGACACCGGCCTGGGTGCCTCTGTTGCAGTTGTGCTGCTTGAGCAGGGGATTGCTCCCAGGATGAAACGGCTGGGTGTGAAACAGTATGGCGGCTCAGGCAAGCCTGCAGAACTCTACAGGCAGCAGGGCCTTGACGGCGAGTCCATTGCCCGGACCGTACAGGAGTTGCTGGAATAGAGAATACTGTTTCTGCACAGTTCAGAAATAAAAAAAGGGTGCTCCGGAAATTCCGGAGCACCCTTTTTTCGGTTAAGGGGGCTGGAGATCAGTTCCGATAAAACTTATGCGCTCCATACTCGGCAACATAGGTCATATTACCGGCCCATTTGGGCTGTACATCCTTGCGGTGGTAAAAGGTTGCACCACCGGTGAAATCAGAACTGGTCATGGCCTTCATGGCTGTCTGCAGACAGTCGATAAAGGCACCGGGCTCCGTGGGCAGGTAGGAACTTTTCTGAAAAGTCCAGCTGAACTGGTAAGGGGCTGTAACAACCTGCTCAACACTTTTCTGCTTCTGGGCAGCTCTATTGAGTGTTACATGGGCCACAGCCAGCCGGCCGAGCTGTGGCTCACTTCGCGCCTCGTGATAGATGTTGAGGGTCAGCCAGAGCAACCCTTCTAAAAAACTCATGATTTACTCCGCCGTTATTTGTAATTTGTTGATTATCCGTTTGTTGTTCGATTTTATAAATTGTCAAGATAATAATCAGTTCACTGTAAAATTGCAACTCTCCGAAAGTCAAAGTCTATATTGATAACCATTACTCAGTGAACTCATTGGAAATTTTTAACAAGTGGTTACGAAAATGTTATCCAGTTACCATGCCGGCTACGGTCAGCGACAGTTTCCCTGCAACAAATGAGCGGTGGTGAACACTCGCTGAAATTGAGGAATCGGTTTTACATTGCCGGGAACATCTTCAGCAGAGCATTACTGTTCACAGTTTTTTTGAACCCTTAACCCGGTAATCAGTTTTCAACAACATCAGAAAACAGACGATTGAAAAAAATAGTTGTCGTAGTCAGTAGGTTTCATTTTTTCTCATACATTACGAACCGTTAGAAGGATTCAGGCAGTCTGAAAAAAGAGAGGGGTTTGTCACTATATGATAAACCGGGTGTGGTAGAATGTATATATGCTGATGGAAAGTAAATAAACAGG
>CAZKBZ010000091.1:8607-10879 GCA_964551175.1 uncultured Desulfobulbus sp. | reverse complement strand
CAAGTTTCTCCTGTCCGGCGGCCTGAATGGTTCCATGAACTTTGATACCTTCTCGACATATCTCAACCTGGAGGTGTGGTTCTGTGCCGAGGGGCTGGACGATGATGCAGGGATCATCCCGGTGGCCGGTTACAGTGGTACCCTGGGCGGCAGATACTACGTTTTTCAATCAAAAGCCGCTGACTGGTATCTGTACGCGGATCTTGGCTATGAGGAGTGGGATCGGACCAAAACGGGCAAAAGCTGGAGGGATGTTGGTTTTTTCAATGTGGAGATCGGTGCCGGGGTTGCCTTTGCAAATGGTATCTATCAACTGGGTGTCAGCAGCCCGTTTGCCCCCCGCACCTCAAAAGGATTTGAGGCTCTTCCCCGGTTTGGCTTCAGTGCTGTTGGCAAGTACAGAGTTTTTGAGTTGTGGTATATCGGTCTGTTCTATGATTACCAGGCGTTGGCGTTCGAATATCTTGGACAGCATTACCCTGATGCAAAGATGAGTCAAAGCGGAATATTTGTTCAGTATGTTTTTTGACCTTTGGATACTTGGAACTAATTGCTTTCTATGAAACAAAGTACATTTAAGTTGGATAACACATTATTATCAAAAAATATTCGCAATCCGGATAGACACGATTTGTCTCGCAGCTTATAATAATTGATCTCATTATTTTTGAATCTGTGCATCGCTGTCTGTTTTGTCGGCAGGTTAATGGTGTGCTATATCAGCCGGGCCCGAAAGGGGAAAAAACGCACTGCGAACGCTTGCGGCTGAACTACCGGCCCCTGGAGAGAAGAAAAAATATCATGAAGAATATACTGGTAACAGCAATCAGCATACTGCTGTCATTGTGTGGAGCAGTCTTTGCGGAAGAGTCCATTGATGCCTCCGATCCCACCCGTGTCTATACCTATGGTGGCGGCGGAATCAAATACACGGATTACACCAACAGTGAAGAGATGTGGGAAGGCCGCTTAATCGGTAATATCGGTCTCAGCGAGAGCGATATGGTCCTCTTTGAGATCGGCTATGGCTCTCACTCTGGTGATCGTGTTCCGGGCAGTAATAATGGAATAACCAATGGCCGGGCAAGGTGGTTTCATCTCTTCAAAATGGACTATAGCACCACCAGCGGCTATCGGGGTCTGGCCACCCAGGTTGACATGCAGATTGCCGGAGGACTCAAGGGAACCAATGGGCAGAATACACTGTCCATCGGTGCCCTGCCCGCGTTCGGGCTGAACGAAAAGTGGTCGTTTTATCTGCCCGTGAATGTCGTCAACACCTGGGACAAGAACTTTGACAACTACAATGGACTGGGTTTCAGCGTGGCCCCGCTGCTCGTTTTTACGCCGGACTGGTGGGAAGGCGCGTACCTACAGCTCTGGCCGAACTATCTCCGTTTTATCTCCGGTGAGCTTTCAGGAGAAGGCGCGGGAAATATAGATCTGTCAGTGGGCGGCGGCATTACATCAACCGTGTTCTGGGCACTTACCTACCAGAAAAACCTGAATAAGGACCTCAGGTCTTTGCGGCGCGGTCATGATTCCGGCTTAACAAACGATCAGAATATCTTTTTGAACATCACAACATACTTTTAAGAATCCTGCCGCAGGCTCCATGTCCTGACATACAATGTTATTATATATGTCTAAATGTATTTTTGATTTAGTCGTTCCTGTTCTGCTGCTTTTGCTGGCAACGGCCTTGATAGCCATGGCCGGGATAGATATGAAAGTGGCAAGACAGATATACGAGTCGCATCACGGATGGATTGCTGTCGACAGTTTTCCCTGGAACATACTCTATACCTATGCACCGTTGCCCGGCTTTGTACTGGCAGGTGGAGCGTTTTTTGTTTTTGTTGCCGGTTTTTTTAAGGACACCCTGCGGCCATACAGAAACAAGGCGGCATTTATGATACTGATGCTTTGCCTTGGTCCGGGTTTGCTGGTCAATGTGATTCTCAAGGACAATATGGGCAGGGCCCGGCCAGCGGATATAATCGAGTTTGGTGGAGAGTTTCAGTACAGTGAACCCTGGCAATACGGTATCAGTCCGAAACAGAAATCCTTTCCCTCCGGCCATGCCTCAATAGCATTTTATTTGATTGCCCCCTGGTTTATTTATCGTAATCATTCAAAAAAGAAGGCCCTGTCTGTTTTTGTCCCTGCTCTGTCATTCGGCTTACTGGTCGGTTTTTCCAGAATGTTGCAGGGAGGACATTTTTTTAGCGATGTCCTCTGGGCGGGAGCCATAGTATATCTCTGCGGCTGT
>CAZKBZ010000091.1:0-8507 GCA_964551175.1 uncultured Desulfobulbus sp. | reverse complement strand
CTGTACACCAAAAGAGACAATCGGGTTGAGAAGCTGAGATGATACCTGTTGTCTGGATATTGTGTATGCTCAGTTGTTCTGCCTATGCCGCGCCAGATCCCTCTCTTTCGAGCCGGGACAAGATCGAACTGCCCACAAAGATCACCTGGGCCTGGCAGATATCCCGATATAATAACGATACCGAGCTTATCCCTGAAGAGGGGATCCGTTATACCATCCGATTCAATGACAATGGCTCATTGCAGATTCAGGCGGACTGCAACCAGATAGAAGGCAGGTATGAACTGGTTGACAACGGACTGTCTCTCAGCCTCGGGCCTGCTACAATGGCATTCTGTGGTGAATCATCACTGGATCAACAATTCTTACAGGACCTGCAAGCCATTGCCGGTTGGCTTATTAAAAATGAGCGTCTCTACCTCGACATAAAATACGATACCGGCACCATGGAATTCTCAAAATAGCTGAAATCCTCAACAGCCCCGGCCTTGACCATATCACCAATGAAGCAAATACAAACACGAAAACATCTGATTGAGCAACAGGCCCTGAAATATGGGGCTGCAATTAACCTCATCATGGCCATAACCGGCTGGATTGCCTATTACCTGTCCCGTTCCCAGGCATTATTTCTGGATGGCAACTTTTCTTTTCTGATGTTTGTCTCTTTGTTTGTGGCCATCAAGATTTCAGCTGTCAAGGAAAAGAGAACAGAGCTCTTTCCCTATGGACAGTTCGTCTATGAAGCACTCTATTCACTGCTCAAAGGGATCATGATTACCGGGGTCCTGCTGGTCAGCTTTATCCAGAATACGGCGCTAATATTGCACTTTATCGGTGGTGGAGAGGCAGCTGTACTGAATACGAATGTTATCCTTGTCTATGGTGTGACCATGGCTCTTCTCTGTTTCGGCTCAGCCATCTATTACAGGCTTCAAAATCAGAAAACCCAGGGTTCAAGCACTATCCTGCTTGCGGAATATTCAACCGCCATTGTTGACGGCTTCATGTCCGCCGGTATCGGGATGGCACTGGTCAGTATCCGGTTCATCAGTCTGGATGGACCGCTTGGCTTTCTTCATTATATTGGAGACTCTCTCCTTGTTCTTCTGCTCTGCGTTCTCCTTGGCAAAGGGCCGATACTCCTTATCAAAGATTCATTTGTCGAACTTGCCGGTGGCACCTTGCAGGACAAGGAGCAAAAAATGCAGATTGAAACCATTTTGAATAAATACCTGCTGCAGGGTGATCTGCTGCAGGGAAAATATATATCAAAAACAGGGAGCAATTATCTGGTTGTTGCCTATCTGAACACGAAAGGAGTTACTGAAGCCGGTTTAGAAAAAATCCAGAAATGGCGGCATCAGATCAAAATGGAATTAGAAGATCACTATACCAGTATACAGTTTGAAGTTGTGCTGGCATAGCGATTGATTTGCAAGTCAAAAGTCAGCGAGTCGTCCCGCAGATTTTTTTGGTGTACAACCGTGAAGTTAACCCCGAATCATTTACATTCTGGAAGCGAAGTTTGACCATGAATTATAGGAGGATCAATTTAATCATGTTGAAAAAAAGATTCCCGGCAGTGATGGTCTTATCAATATTTAGTTCCATATTGCCCCTGTCTTCAACCATCGCGATGCCGGATGCCGGTGTAAAGTATGCCATTATCAGGGCAGAGAATCCCAGGGGAGAGGAAAACTCCCTGATCCTTCCCTATGGTTTTCCCTCTGACTCCATGGGGTTCACCCTTGGAGTCGGAGGGATGTTAAAAGGATATGGCCAGGAGCAACTCCTCCTTGCCGGTTCTGTCCTTGGCAGCTCTGACGATGCGGCTATTGCCATACTCGGGATGTGGGATTATCAGCTGCCAATGGTTGACCGTCTGTTTTTCTCTGCTTTCGGCTCCACTGGTCATTACCCGAAACAGCGGGCCTATGTCAGTGCACCGCGTCCGGTTGGCATGCCCTATGCGGGTGGCAATGATTCGGACCAGGATGATTATTTTGAAGACAGCGGAACTGATAACTGGGCTGACTTCAAGCTTGAATATGTTCTGCCCCTTGGAGCCGGCCGGAACAGCCCCATGCAGACATATAAAATAAAGAGCGGTGTCCTCCAGTCAGGCGCCTCGGGCGGAGATTCCTGGAATCCCCTGAACAGCGGTGTAACAGTGCTGATGTTAAAACAGTTTAATCGCTACCAGAGTTTCGATCTGCCCATTGGCAAGAAAGATTACTCTACCCATCCCCTGAGGGTTGCATTGTATTACAACAACACTGATTTTCCCACTAACCCATCCAGCGGAAGCTCCCAGTATATAGCCTACACAAGAGATTTTTCCTGGGGTGAGTATGAAGAAAAATGGGATTTTATCGAGTTTGAAGCAAGTAAATATATCGGGCTTGGGACAAACGATTATACAAAACATCAGGCAATTGCTCTCAACTTCTGGACTGGTCATTCTCCAAGTTTCAACTACTCGGTCGATGACGATGGAAACCGTGAGGCACATGACGCGCCTCCATTTTCCCAGGGAGCCACGCTCGGTGGATTGTATCGTATGCGGGCCTATCCTGAAAATCGTTTTAACGACCGTTCAGCAATCTATGCTTCAGCCGAATACCGCTGGACCCCGGTCTGGAATCCACTCGGTCAGATATCGTGGCTGAAGTTCCTGCAGACGGACTGGATGCAGTTCGTGCCCTTTATTGAAGTTGGCCGGGTAGCCGATGATTACGATTTAGGTGAGTTGTTCAGTGATATGAAGGTGGACGGGGGCTTAAGCTTCCGGGCAATGATGGCAGGTGGTGTTGCGCGTTTTGACATGGCCTTCTCTGACGAAGGCGGCGCTGCCTGGGTTATGTTCGGCCATCCTTTCTAAGCCCCCCATGGCTGCAGCAGGAATCTATAAACGTAGCAAATACATCGGCACAGCCGATCATTATTAACAGCAAAGGGGAATGAGTATGGTAAAAAGGATGGTAAAAATCAACAGGATAACAAGGTCGGTGCTGGTTCTCGGCAGCGCGCTCTTATTTCTGGTGCCCGGCAGCGGATTTGCCGGGATCGCCAAACCCGCGGCAGATATTGACATCGGTAACTGGCTGCAACCGGAAAACAACAAGTGGTCATTTCAGAACACCAGTCAACTGACCAAGACTGCTGTAATCTCCAGGGGCAACGGCCCCGTTTCCCCACTGGAATACAATATCCAGGCCCTGGATGATGTCACCTTCAACGGCACGACCCTGGACGGGAAAAAGGCAGAGGTTCGCTTCGGTGACTACCTGAAGAATACGGAAACCGACGCCATTGTCATTCTGAAAGACGGCAAGGTCGTTTTCGAGCGTTATTACAATGGCATGGGCCCTGGGCAGCGGCACCTGAACATGTCTGTTACCAAGTCGTTTTTCGGCACCATGGCAGCACAGTTGATGGCCGAGGGGCGTCTCGATGACAGCAAGCTGATTACCCACTATCTGCCTGAATTTGAAGGAACCGACCTTGGAAAAGCAACGGTGCGGCAGATAGCGGATATGACCGCCGGTTTTGAATTCTCAGAAGATTTTAAGGATAAAAACTCGGATGTCTATATATTCGGCTACGCCAATACCCTTTACAAGCGGCCGGAGGGGTATAAAGGGCCCGCCAATGTGCTTGAATACGCGCTCACCATAAAGACAAAATTTGGGCCTGGTACGGCCTTTTATTACGCCACGCCATTGACCGAGGTTCTGGCTGAACTCATTCGCCGGGTGACCGGCAAGCCGGATTATCAGGTCTTGAGCGAGACGATCTGGTCAAAAATCGGCGCTGAACATGATGCCCTGGTGGTCGTGGATGATTCCGGCAGAGGGCTTGGCGGCAGCGGTTTGATCTCCACGGTCCGGGACAATGCCCGTTTTGGCCAGATGATCCTGCAGCACGGTATGTACAACAACCAGCAGATACTGGACAGCTCATTGACCGATGTCTTCATCCAGGGGGGTGATCCTGAGGTGCTTGGAAAGTGGGCCAGGGAACACTCACCGGCAAGCAAGGGGTTCTCGTATCGTAATCAGTGGTGGGTTACCCATAACAAGCATGGCGCATTTTCCGCCCTGGGCATATTTGGCCAGACGATCTACATCGACCCCACGGCAAACATGGTTGTTGCCAAGTTTGCCTCGCAGCCAAAGGCGAATACTGCCTATGAAGACGATAATTTATGGCCTGCCCTGCTTGCGGTCGCCAAAGAGTTGATGAAGTAACAAGCGGTTATTATATCTTTTTCTAAACTACCCGGCTTTTGTGAAACTATTTTTTTAACATGAGCCATATTAAAAATCTGAAAGGAGAAAATTATGCATTTAAAAAAAACTATGACAGCATTTAATACTAGGCTATTTAGTTCCCTGTTTCTTGTTCTGGTTGCGGCAAGCCTGCTCAATACGCAAATGGCTCAAGCCTGCTCAAGAGTTCTCTGGAATACCCATGATGAACAGGTGATTGTTGGTCGCTCCATGGACTGGCAACATAAATTTGATGACTGGATATTTGTTCTTCCCCGTGGACAGGTCATGACCGGAGGCGAGGTCAATAACTCTTTAAAGTGGACATCAAAGTATGGCAGTGTTGTCACAACTGTTAGTGGCTACGCTAAGAAACTTGGTTTTGACTGGGTGAAAGATGGGGCAACAGAAGGCATCAATGAAAAAGGACTCACCGCTCACCTTCTATTTCTTGAAGCGAGTAAATATCCGGAAGTGGATGATCGTCCCGCAGTCAGCTATATGCGTTGGGTTCGTTATCTACTCGATAACCACGCCACAGTGGAAGAAGCTGTTGCCGGTATGAAAAAAATTCGTATTGAAGCGGTGAAGTTTGGCGACTCGGAACTCGGCGTCCATGTTGCCATCGAAGATCCCTCTGGTGATTCCGCGATCATTGAATTTATAGATGGCAAGCTCAAGGTTGATCACGGTAAAGAATTCCGGGTAATGACCAATGATCCAATCTACGCAAAGCAGCTGGAAAACCTCAAACAATACAGAGAATTTGGCGGTAAAAAAGCCATACCCGGAGAAACTGCGTCAGAAGATCGTTTTGTAAGATTGTCATTTTATTCGAAGTATCTGCCCAAGCCGAAAGATTCGTCTGAAGCAGCTGCGAGTATGCTCAGTTTAATTATGAATGTAGCTGTCCCGTTTGGCGCACCATATGGTAGCGGCGTTTATCCAACATGGTGGACATCTGTCATAGATCTCACCAACAAAATCTATTACTTCAACTGGGTGCAGAGTCCCAATGTGATCTGGTTTGAATTGAAAAATTTTGATTTTTCACAGGGAAAACCGGTTCTTCAGCTCAATCCGCGTAATCCAAGTTTAGTTGGTGAAGTTTCCGGCGCATTTGAACCCGTGGAAAGCGGGAAGTAGTGGCTGACGAATAAGGTTAGTTTGTGTGAGCACGGCGAACCACAATCTAACCGTTTATTGGACAAGCCTGGTGTATTAAACATCTTTTTGAGGTGAAAGCTGCCCGATCAGAGAGGTTATATCGGTCGTAAGGTCTGATCCTTTCCTGGATGAATGGATCAGACCTTGCCTAAGTATAAAAAAGTAAAAAGGATCATTATGTTTAAACTTAACCATGCAGCAAAGTCAGCCATGTTTCTTGGCGCCGCACTCTTCTGTCTGGCGCCCATGGCTGTATTTGCCGGGATCAACAAACCTGCAGCGAAAATCGATATCGGTAACTGGATGCAACCCGAATACAACAAGTGGTCATTTCAGAACACGAGTCAATTGACCAAGACCGCTGTCGTCAGCAGGGGAAACGGCTTGATATCTCCGCTGGTATATAATATTCAGTCACTGGATGATGTTACCTTCAAGGGCCTGACACTGGACGGGAAAAAGGCGACCCTCCGATTCGCTGACTACCTGAAGGATGTGGAAACCGATGCCATTGTCATCCTGAAAGACGGCAAGATTGTTTACGAGCGCTACTTCAATGGCATGACTCCCGACCAGAGGCACTGGATAATGTCTGTCACCAAGTCCTTTACCGGCACCATGGCAGCACAGTTGATGGCCGAGGGACGTCTCGATGACAGCAAGCTGATTACCCACTATCTGCCTGAATTTGAAGGAACCGACCTGGGAAAGGTGACAGTGCGGCACCTGGCAGACATGACCGCTGGATTTCTACCGTCGGAAGATTTTAAAGACAAAAACGCCGATATTTATCCTTACGGCTATGCCAATACATTGATTAAACGACCAGAAGGCTATAAGGGGCCTGCCAATGTTCACGAATACGCTCTCACCATAAAAACAACAGTTGAACCGGGCAAGCAATTTCATTACGCCACACCATTGACCGAGGTTCTGGCCGAGCTTGTCCGCCGGGTGACCGGCAAGCCTGATTACCAGGTCTTGAGCGAGACAATCTGGTCAAAAATCGGCGCTGAACGTGATGCCCTGATTATAGTGGATGATTCCGGCAGAGGCCTCGGCAGCAGCGGCCTGATTGCAACGGCCCGGGACATCGCCCGTTTTGGTCAGATGATTCTTCAGCACGGCACATATAATAACCAGCAGATAGTGGACAGCTCACTGACCGATGACTTCAGTCGTGGCTCCGACCCGGAACTGCTTGTAAAATGGGCAAAGGAGCACGCCCCTTCAAGCCTGGGATTTTCGTACCGTAATCAGTGGTGGGTTACCCATAACGAACACGGCGCATTCTCCGCCCTGGGCATTTTTGGACAGATGCTCTACATCGATCCCATGGCAAATATGGTTGTGGTCAAGCAGGCCTCACAGGCAAAGGCCAATGACCCCATCGAAGATGAGAATTGCTGGCCCGCGCTTCATGCGGTTGCCCTGGAACTGATGAAGTAACGGATTGTTCTCCACTGTCGGCAAGCCGGCAGTGGAGGGTAAAATTAAAATGGAAGATGGAAGATGATATCATCGAAAAGATTTTTCTTGATAGTTGCGCTGTTAATGGTGATCGCCGATGTTGCCTTTTGCCGGTCGGTAATGGCGCGTAAAGAGGTCAATGTCAATGCCGATGGGGTGTTGACGGAGAATGACAGGTGGACAGGCGATTACAAGGCAATGGTTGAAGATCGGCTTATCCGGTTTCTGATCCCATATAACAAAACATTTTTCTTTCTGGATGGAGCCACCCAAAAAGGTTTGTCGTATGATATGGCCAAAGCGTTTGAAAAATATGTAAATGATCGTCTAAAAAAAGGGCACCTGAAAGTTCATGTTGTGGTGATTCCCACGGAACGAAGTCAGCTGTTTTCGAAAATTGCAGAGGGATATGGCGATATTGCTGCCGGTAATCTGACAATCACTGATGTCAGGAAAAAGGTCGTTGATTTTTCCGATCCGTTTCTCAAGGATGTGCAGGAAGTGGTGATAACCACCAAAGATGTACCAGAGCTGAAAAGCTCCATGGAGCTGGCGGGTAAAGAAATCTATGTCAGAAAGTCCAGCAGCTACTATGAAAGCCTTGTGAAGTTAAACAGTACGCTGGAGGCAGCAGGGAAAAAGCCGGTAAAAATCACACTGGCCGAAGAATATCTTGAGGATGAAGACCTGTTGGAAATGCTGGCGGCGGGAGCTGTTCCCATGCTGGTTGTTGATAAACATAAGGCGGATTTCTGGTCCACCATTCTTGACAACATTAAAATTCATCCCGCAGCAGCTGTTCATTCCGGCGGAGAGATTGCCTGGGCGTTCAGGAAAAACAGTCCTCAGCTCCGGGAAGTTGTAAATGGATTTGTCCAAAAAAATAAAAAAGGCACGCTGTCCGGCAATATGGCCTTTAAGAAGTATCTGAAAAATAACAACTATCTCAAAAATCCGGCTGCAAGTGAGGACCGCAGGAGGTTTAAGGAGATGGTACCTTATTTTAAGGTGTATGCCGGCAAGTATGATTTCCCTTATCTCATCCTTACCGCCCTTGCCTACCAGGAATCAAATCTGGATCAGAGTGCGAAAAGTCATGTGGGGGCCGTTGGTGTTATGCAGATGTTGCCGTCCACTGCAAAGGACAAGAATGTTAATATTCCAGATATCCATAAACTTGAGGCAAATATTCACGCAGGAAGCAAGTACTTGCGCTTTGTTGCAGACCGATACTTTAATGATCCGGAGATCGATAAACTCAATAGAATGCTTTTTACATTCGCGTCCTATAACGCGGGGCCGGCAAAGGTCGCAAGGTTACGAAAAGAAGCCAAAGAGAAGGGATTTAATCCCAATGTCTGGTTTCAGAATGTGGAAGTGGTTGCCGCCAGACGAATTGGCCGGGAGACAGTTCAGTATGTAAGTAATATTTATAAATATTACGTTATTTATTCACTTTTGGATGAAAAAGGGAAGTTATAGAGCCGTGCGGTTGAACCGGGGCAGGCAGGAAAACTCCGGACGGGAAACGTTTCCGACATATTGTCCGCCACCGATGTCACTCGCAGACCAACAGTCAGCTAGTCCGGCGATCAG
>CAZKBZ010000090.1:2985-11072 GCA_964551175.1 uncultured Desulfobulbus sp. | reverse complement strand
CAGCAGCGGGTTCTTCAGCTGCTGCAGCGATCTCCTGTTGCTCGGCTACCGGCTGTTTGACAGCCTCATTGCGATCAAGGGAAGACAGGAGCAGAACAACCAGCCCAAAACAGAGAAATCCAAGTTCCAGGTAAAGAACCAGTTTTTTCATGCTCATCAGGTTATCTCCCCTGGTCTTTCATATACATCATACCGAACCGGTAAAATATTTTTCAGCCAGATCAACCTCTTCCTTTGAGCCGATGATCAGCGGTACCCGCTGGTGCAGGTCTGCTGGTTCTATATCCAGGATGTTACGGCCGTCATCGGTGATGGCCCGGCCGCCTGCCTGCTCCACAACCATGGCGAGCGGTGCGGCCTCATAGAGCAGACGCAGCTTTCCTTCCGGCTTATCCGTGCTCTTTTTATCCCGTGCATACAGAAAGACACCGCCGGTAATCAGATTCCGGTGAAAATCGGAAACCAGGGAGCCGATGTAGCGCAGGCTGTAGGAACGTTCACCCCGAAAATCCATTTCTTTCAGATGCTCAATATAGGCACGGGTATTATCATACCAGTACTTTGTATATGCCTCATTGACACTGTAGTATTTGGATCGTTCCGGAATTCTGATATCAGGATGGGAAAGAAAAAACTCTCCCACACTGGGGTCCAGGGTAAAACCGTGAACTCCCTCGCCTGTAGTGTAGACCAGCATCGTGCTGGAACCGTAGATAATATAACCTGCCGCAACCTGGTCGCGTCCTTTCTGCAGCAGATCCGACATGTTCCCCTTGTTACCCTGGCTCTTGCGACGATGAATGGAAAAAATAGTGCCGATGCTGACGTTGACATCAATGTTGGAGGAACCATCCAGTGGATCAAAGGCAACCGAATATTTCCCTTCATAGCCGTCAAGCACGGATATAACATCATCTTCTTCTTCCGAAGCCATGACCCCGATATAACCGCATTGTTCCATGCGGCGTATAATGGTCCGGTTGGCAAACTCGTCTAACTTCTGTACCTCCTCACCCTGAATATTGGTTTTGCCGGACTGACCGAGGATATCGGCAAGTCCGGCCATGTTGACCTCCGCACTGATAATCTTGCCGGCAACAATAAGTTCATTGAGAAGTCCTGTCAGCTCGCCGGTTGCCTCAGGATGGAGCATCTGGTTATCCATTATCTGTCTGCTGACGGTAATACCCTTGCGTTTGGCCATTTTGCTCTCCTTATGTATCTATAATTGCTTCTGGATCAACATCCAAACCGTCCATCTTCGTTATGTTATCTTCACTGCCAGTTGCGCACAAGATTCAGCAATGTGCGGACCGCAATCCCAGACGGTCCCTTGGGCACATAACTCTTTTCCGTAAAATCCCAGGCCGTGCCCGCTATATCGAGATGGGCCCAGGGAGTATCACCGACAAATTCCTGCAGATAGGCGGCAGCTGTAATGGTCCCGGCACCTTTTCCACCTATATTTCTGATATCCGCCACCTTGGACTCTATCTGCTTGGAATACTCCGGTCCCAGCGGCAGCCGCCATACAGGTTCTCCGGCACGATCTGCAGCAGCAACAATCTGCTTCACCAGTGAATCATTGTTTGACAGCAGGCCGGTCCGGTGATGACCCAGGCCGATAATGACTGCTCCGGTGAGGGTGGCCAGGTCAACTACAGCATCGGGTTTATAGGTTTTAATGCCATATGCCAGAGCATCGGCCAGGATCAACCGTCCCTCTGCGTCGGTATTGATGACCTCGGAAGTCTTGCCTCCGAAATGGGTGATTATATCTCCGGGCTTGATGGCAGTGGGCCCTGGCAGATTTTCCGTGGCAGGCACCAGGGCCACCACGTTGATCCCTTTTGGTTTTTCCGCAGCAATTGCCTGCATGGCACAGATCACGGCAGCACCTCCACACATGTCATATTTCATCTTTTCCATGCCTGTGGCTGGTTTCAAACTTATGCCACCGGAATCAAAGGTCAACCCCTTGCCCACCAGCATCAGGGTCGGCCCCTTTTTAGAACTCCGGTATGAAAGGATCACCAGTTTCGGCGGCAGAGCTGATCCCTGATTTACTCCCAGTATTCCTCCCATACCCAACTTTTTCATGCCCCGTTTGTCAATAACCCGGCACTTGATTCCTGATTCCCCGGCAATTTGTCTGCCAAACTCTGCAAATCGGTCCGGTGTCCAGCCGTTTCCAGGTTCATTGGCCATATCCCGGGCCAGGCAGCCTGCTTCGGCTGCCAGTTTGCCCAGCTTCATGCCCCGCCGAACCTTGCCGTGATTCAGACCTCCATCCTCAAGAAAAAAACGTTCTACCCGGCTTTTACTATCCTCATCTTTTTTGTTATCAGTTTTGTACTTATCAAAACGGTAATTTCCCAGGATCAATCCTTCACTCATGCACTCGGCAACATCTCCGTCAGCAAGCCCTGTTTTTTCCGGCAGCACTGCCATCAGCGTTTTGACCTTGAGATCGGCTGCCCTGGCTACGGCCATGCCCGCTGCCAGCCTGATCTGCTCACAACATTCGTCTTTATTGTCTTTTATCTTGCCAAGACCCACGAATAGAACCCTGTCCGCTGCAATCTTTTTTCGGGCAGCATCAGGATACCACAAAAACGTCTGCCCTTTCTTTCCCGTAAAATCGCCCTTTCTCCATGCCTGCTTCAGAGAACTGCGAACCGTTGCAGCGGGAGAGGGTACGGTTTTCTTTCCTGTTTCAGGAATAAAAAAAACCAGTAAATCGCCGGGAAAGGCACCAGGATTTTTTGCACTCAGCTTAATCATAGTTTCTCCTTACGTGTTTTCATCAACCCTGACCAAATTATCCATCATATACTGCTTCAGCTCAATTGGCAAAACAGATCAATTCATTTAAGATAGAAAAAAATTATCCCCTTTCCTTCAGGAGGTATATCTTGATTCTGGAACTTATCCTGGCTGTCAGCTTTGCCATCATCATCTCTGCTACCTGCAGTGTCTTTGAAGCGGTACTCTATTCCCTTCCGGTCAGCCGGGTGGAAATGCTGGCTGAAAAACAACCAGCAACTGCAGCGATTCTGAAAAAACTCAAAGACAACATCGATCAGCCCATCACTGCCATCCTCACCCTCAACACCATAGCCAATACCATGGGGGCGGCGGTTGCCGGTGCAGCGGCTGCGTCCGTGTTCGGAGAGAGTAATATCATCTGGTTTTCTATCTTTTTTACCCTGGCTATTCTGTTGCTCTCCGAGATCCTGCCTAAAACCATAGGTGTTGAATTCAACTGGAATCTGGCGCCTTTTGTAGCCCGTCCCCTGCATTGGATGATCATCATCCTCAAACCTATTATCCTGTTGTGTCAGGCTGTCACCAGGCTCATTCCCCGTAAAACCGGTTCTCAGGTCTCGGCTGAAGAGCTGACTACCTTTGCCCGATTGAGCAGGAAGTCAGGTGAAATTGAAAAAGACCAGGAGCAGGTTATTACCAATATCCTCAATCTGCGCGACAAAACCGTACGCCAGGTAATGACTCCGAGGACCGTGACATTCAGCCTGAGCAAGGAGATGACTGTTGCGGAAGCGGCACAGCTCAGGGAAAAATGGCATATCCACAGCAGGGTGCCCATTTACGGTAAAAACACAGATGATGTGGTCGGCATCGTGCTCAGTTATGAAGTGATGATGGCCGCGGCAGACGATAAACACGATCTGAAACTGGAAAAAATCATGCAGCCGGTTCATTTTGTGCCGGAAACAGCGCCACTCAACAAGGTGTTCAGGGATTTTTTTGAAAAGCAGCAGCATCTGTTCGTGGTTGTGGATGAATACGGCAGTGTTACCGGGGTCATCAGCATGGAGGATGTCATTGAAGAAATCATGGGAAGAGAAATAGTCGATGAATCCGACCGGACGCGGGATATGCGGGCTCTGGCCAGAAAAAACAGGCCTGAGCAAGGAAAACATAAGCAATCAACCTGATGCGTTTCCACTATCGGGCAGGGAGAAGTTATTTTTTTTATATGGACAATCTTGTTTCAGCGAAGTAAAATTTAAATTAATAAGATCAATAAACAAGTAGTATCCAAGATTCTGTCTGGTTGACCTGTGCGGGATCGCTGATACACTATTAATGAGAGGGTCATCAATGAAAGCAAATCGATTTATTGCAACAGGAATCCTGGCATTATTTCTTGTCACGGGCAGCGGCAATGCATTTGCAGCACCATCCGGAGCAGTGGCCCAGGGAAATATTTCGGTCTACAAAGGCGGCAAGCTGGCAGACAAGCTGACAGGGCAGAATCCCGTTGAAGAAGAAGCACTGCTGGTCTGCAACACCAAATGCATGATCAAGGCCCCGGGGATTTCACTGGTCGGAGCCGACGGTGCAAACCTGGCGATTAAAAACGAGCAGGAACAGTTCAATCTGCTGGTCAACAAGGGGAGGGTTGACTTTGTTATCACTGACAGTATCAACAGGGTAGCCTTTTATACTCCCGACGGTCAGTACACGGTTGCCGATATCATGTTCAATGCATCCACCAACACCCCTGTCCGGGGCTACATGCAGGTTGCAGATGACGGTGCCATGGAAATTGGAGTGCTGGAAGGCCGCATGGTCTTTAGCACTGCTGAGGGAGCGAAAACCGTTGACAGTAACAATCGCCTTCTGCTGGGCATGGCAAATCCGACAGGTACTGAAGTTGCCAGTTCATTGATACCTCCTGCCATGTTTGCAACAGCTGTTTTTGCCACCGTTATTGCAGAAAACAGTGGTAGTGACAGCAACCCTTTTAACAAATCAACAAAAATCTCCGTAAGCCCCGTTGTTAAAGGTAGTAACGACAATTAGCATAATTTTATTATAATTGCTGAAAATCAGAAACAGAGAAACGGGCTGCTGGTACGATTCAGCAGCCCGTTTCAGTTTCTATGACAGCAACCTGAATAGATGATATGTATAGATTTTTTTTACCCTTTTTTTCCCTGCTATTCCTCAGCCTTTTGCTCAGCGGCTGTGCCGAGGAACGGTTTCAAAGCAATACCGAACTGAAAGAATTCCAGGAAAAATCGCAGGCTCTTGCAGCCAGAATCGAGAAACAGCAGTTGTTCAACTCCGTTCTTACTGCCCCACCCGAGGAAACTGAATATCTGCTGGGTCCGGGAGACCTGCTCACTGTCACCGTGTTTGAGACCGAAGACCTGAATGCAGAGGCACGAGTCAGTTCCCGGGGGTTTGTCAGCCTGCCCATTCTGGACCGCGTACAGGTAGCAGGCCTGACAGTAGCAGAGGCTGAAGAAAAGATTGAGACCCTGCTGCGACAAAAATATCTGCAGAATCCGCATGTTGCCGTTTTCATCAAGGAACGGATCAGCAACCAGATTACCCTGGCCGGTTCATTTAACAAGCCGGGTACCTATGACTATGTTTCCGGCCGCAGACTTCTTGACATCATTGCCATTGCCGAGGGTCTCACCGACACTGCCGCATCGCTTGCCTACCTGACCCGTGAAGATCCCAGGAGCAAGATACGGCAGAACTATATTATTGACCTGGATGCCCTGATCAAAGAAGGGGACATGACCTATAACGTAGCCATCAGCAGCGGCGACGTCATTTTCATCCCGGAGGCAGGTCAATGTTTTGTTGACGGTGCTGTCCGGAAACCAGGAACTTATCCAGTCAGGGGAGACATTACCATCACCGAGGCCATTGTCCTGGCAGGCGGGCTGACTGCCTATGCGGATGACGACAAGATCAAACTGATCCGGTATACCGGCCGTGGGGAGCGTCAGATCATCAGCCTCAGCTACAGCGAACTTCAGGAAGGACTGGGTGATTCCATAAAACTGAGAGACCAGGACGTTATTTATGCCGAGTCCAGCAGTGCCGGGCTTTTTTCAACAGGCATGGGCTTTACCCTTGGTTTCATGGGAACCGGCATCCAGTACAGGAATCCGTCGGTTGACCGGCGTCAGTGAAAAAACAATTCAAACTTCAGAGGACAGCCCAGCTTTTTGTCCTCCTGCTGACAGCAACCATGCCCCTGCTGTTCGGGGCCATTCATCCCATAATTGTCGGTCTGTATACAGCATTTATCCTGGTTGCCTGCGGCGGCTGGCTGCTTGTTAACAGCAGACAGCTGCCCGCTCATCTGTTCAACAACCGCTGGATATACTGTATCCTTGTAGTTATCGGCTGGATTGTTTTCACCACCATTCCCCTGCCCTTACATCTGCTCGAAATACTCTCCCCTGTCCGTGCCTCTTCCCTGCAAACTGTTAATCAGCTGGCCGGAACTGATATCAGATGGGCACCTCTCAGCTATTACAGTTCCGCCGGCCGGATGACAGCCATCTTTCTATTTGCACTGCTGCTCTACTCCCGTACCCTGTCCACACTGCTTGCCACCGACCCATCTCTGCTGAACAGAATTATCTATACCTGTATCGGTCTGGGAACACTGGAAGCGGTTTACGGCATGCTTCAGGTCTTCAACCCGCACCTGGGAGTTTTGTGGCTACCAAACCCGGCATCGCTCAAGGGTATGGCACGGGGGACAATCATCTACAAAAATCAATACGCCTCCCTGCTCAACATGTGCTGGCCACTTGCCATTGGAGCGGCTCTGCTTCGCTTTAAAATGACCAAGCCCACACCTGTCTACAGACAAAGGCAAAAACATCTCCGCCTGCTGGCTGAGAAGTTTACCCGCGAAACCATGCAGGGGTTTCTTTTTCTTTTTTTTGCTTCAGTTATCATGTTGGCGGTAATCTTTTCCCAGTCCAGAGGCGGAATCATTGCCATGCTGCTGATCATGGTCCTGCTGCTGTTTTTTCTGCCCCTGGCTCGAAAAAACAAAATCCTGCTGACAGCCTGCCTGCTGCTGTTGACATTGGGCTACGGTTCTGTCGTAGGCTTTTCCTCTATCATCGACCGCTTCCTGACCATCCAGCAGGGTTCGGGACTAAACCGCATAAATATCTGGCTTGCCAGCCTGCCCATGCTGTACGATCACCTGCTCACCGGCATTGGTCTTGGATCTTTTGAGTTGCTCTCACCAGTCTATCTCAAGAAATTCCCTGAACATATTCTTTATGCCAGGGTACATAATGAATACCTGGAGCTGACCATTGATCTGGGAATTCCCATGGCCCTGTTTTTTTTCTCCACCATTCTTGCGGCTATTCTTGTACGGGCAAAACAGCTGTGGCCTGACGAAAGAAAAAACATTTCCGACCTCCAGCCTCTGGAAATTATAGCGATAGTTTCTTTCTGTGCAATCGCGGGGTTCCTCTTTCACGGCATAGCTGATTTTGGCTGGCACCTTCCTGCAAACCTGTTGTATGTTGTAACTCTTTTTGTGTTGGCGAGCCAGGGCTCTCGTACTTCCCAACAACTGTAAAATTGCTCTTACAAACGTATGGCTGCAACCTTGATAGATATCCACACGCATATCCTGCCGGATGTAGATGACGGATCCAGAAACCTTCAACAATCGCTGGCCATGGCCAGGGATTTTGTAGCCGCCGGCATCAAACATGTCTTTGCCACTCCCCACCATATTGCGGGTACGGCCTGGACACTGACTCCTGATACAATCCGGCAGAAGGTGGCTGAACTGCGGGCTGTTTTCCAGCAATACGATATCCCGCTTATCCCGCATCCGGGCATGGAAATCGCCCTGCATCGTCATCTGGAAAAAGAACTGGAGCGAAATCTGCTGTTGCCCCTTGGGCTCAGTAACTGCTACCTGCTGGAACCCCCCTTCCAATCATTTCGGGATGATCTGCTTGATACGGTGTTGTCCTTTAAAAATAGAGGCAAAGATGTTATTCTGGCCCACCCGGAACGAGCACCATTTTTTCAGCAGAACATTACATCTCTTACCGGGCTTGCACGGCAGGGCATAATGATCCAGATAAACATCGGCAGCCTGCTTGGTACATTCGGGAAAAACGCTGAAAGAGCGGCCCGCTACCTGGCTGATAACGACTTGATCGATTTCGTCGCCTCGGATGCCCACGGCCCTGATGGCCGCAGACCCCCAGCCAGGGAAAAATGGCTGCAGCTTGAACAGATACTTGGCCCGGATCTTGCTAAATCAG
>CAZKBZ010000090.1:0-2885 GCA_964551175.1 uncultured Desulfobulbus sp. | reverse complement strand
AAGAATATCCCGACAGTCATGAATAATTCTCAACCTGATGATAGGGGGCGGCAGCTTGTTGTCGGCCCGGCTCCAGACAACCGAAATCTGCCTTCGGTTGACTACCGGGAGATCATCCCCCCCACGGCTGAAGAGGAAATTCATCTGCGTGATTACCTGGATGTTCTTATCCGTCGCAAATGGGTTGTCATCATAGTTCTGCTGATCACCTTTTTTTCCACCGCTCTTTTTACCCTGACCAGCACCCCCCTGTTTGCAGGCAAAGGCATATTAAAAACCTCGGCAACGGAAGGACGCCTCACCAAGTTTGAAGACATCCAGTCCAGCGCTCTCAAATCCATGGAGTTTCAGCAGACGCAGGTTCGTCTCCTGAAAAGCGAGCAACTGACCCTGCGGATCATTGACAAGCTCGACCTGCGCAACAATCCGCTGTTCAATAAGGAAATTGCCGCCGAGCGGGGTGAAGACGATTCTTTTGCCGGCCTTATCAAGCAATCCCTGTCCTCGGTTCGTAACTTTATCCGTTTCAGCTCGGAGAATGAAAATCCGGATAGTCTGAATAAAGAGGGAAAACAGCGACTGCTGACCGATGAAACTGTTAAACAGCTGCAGAAAAAACTGAAAATATCGCCTGTACGTAACAGTGAGCTGATAGAACTCACCTTCGAGTCACCGGATGCGCGTCTGGCCGCCCAGGTGGTAAACACGGCCATGGATGAATTCATCAACATGCACCATGATTCCAATATTGAATCATCCAAAACAGCGGCCAAATTTCTTGACAAACAGATAACAGCAGCCCAGATCAAACTTGAACAGTCTGAAAAAGAACTCAATAACTTTTCCCGCAAGGCCGGCCTGGTTTCCATGGATCCCAAGCTCAACCTGATCATGCGCCAGCTTGAAGAACTCAATGATGCCCTGGCCAAGGCACGTGCCGAACGTATCGGCAAGGAAGCTCTGTATCAGCAGGCAATCGGTGAAAACAATCAGAACCTGGCCCAAATTCTTCAGGATGAACTTATACAGGACCTGAAAGGTCAGTTTGCAACACTGCAGGCCGAATACCAGGATCTCTCCACCACCTTCAAACCCGCCTACCCGAAAATGGTGCAGCTGAAGGCCAAGATGGATGATATTGAGCGCCGCATCAATGATGAAAAACAGCGCATCATCGACTCCATCAAAAACGATTACGAAGCAGCCCGGAAAAAACAGCAATATCTGGAGGCAAAGGCGGAGGAGCAGAAAAAACGGGCCATTGATCTCAACGACAAGGCGACCCAGTATAAAATCCTGCTGCGGGAAGTAGAAACCAACAAGTCTATTTACCAGAGCCTGCTGCAGCGTTCCAAGGAAATCGAGGCAACCCTTGGAGCCGCGGTTACCAATATACAGATCATTGACAAGGCCAGAATTCCGCTATACCCATCAAAACCAAAAGTCGCCCGAAACCTGCTGTTAGGCCTGCTGTTAGGCATGTTCGGCGGCATTGGTATGGCTTTTCTCCTGGAATACCTGGATGATACCATTAAGAATCCGGACGAGTTGATCAACCGCTTTCACATCCCCGTCCTGGGACTGGTCCCCTATGACGAGGAGTGTGAAGACGATCGGACGTCCATGGCACTGAAATACTACAATGAACCGCGCTCACCCGTTGCCGAGTCCATCCGAACCGCTATCACCTCCATTGAGCTGTCAACAGCGGAACAACCGCCTAAAACTATTCTGATTACCAGTGTACTGGCCGGTGCAGGCAAAAGCTGCTTGTCTTCAAATACGGCCCTGTCCTACCTGTCATCAGGAGAAAAATGTCTGCTCATTGATGTGGACCTGAGAAAACCCAGCCTGCATACTATTTTCAATGCCGGCAGCAGGGGAGCAGGACTCTCCAGCGTTCTCAGCGGAATGAGCAGTCTGAAGGAAGTCATCCGTGCAACAGAGTATGAGGGACTTGATTTTATCTCCAGCGGTCCCCTGCCCCCCAACCCGGCAGAGCTGATCGCCTCCAGCCGCATGCGCCAGCTGCTGGAGCTGGCAGGAAAGCGGTACAGCCACATTATTCTGGATGGCCCGCCGTACCAGGGCTTTGCAGAGATCCTGGTACTGGCCAACATGGTGGACGGGTTGATCCTGGTCACTGTGGAGGGAGATACCCCCAGGGACGGGGTAAAACACTTCCGCCGATCCGTACTCAATGTCGGCGGCCGGATACTCGGCGCCATTGTCAACAAGGCCGGACGCCACAAGGGATATGGATCCTACTCCAAATACAGTTACTACGCCTACAGCTACAACTATGAATACGGCGAAAAACCGCTTGACGGCTGAAATTCAGATGCGCTGTCGCTGTTTGCCATCCTGATTATCCATGCTTGCCTCGATCCTGCTCCGTACATTTCTTTTTACAGCACTTCTCGGCCTGGCCCTGTTTGAACTGCGCGTTGCCGTGGTTGCCCAGAGTTCATTCAGCGGAGCATCCCCAAGCAAGGCTGTCCGAAAATACCAGCAACAGCCTCGCTTTCTTGTTGCTTATGGCCGACAGGCTATCCTGGAAGACGGCGACCTGGTGGCCGCGCAACATTGGTACCAGAGAGCATTGCTTGCCAACCCGCTCTATGTCCCGGCTTGGCTTTCCTTGAGTGAATTATTCAACGATGAAGGTGATTCCAGCAGGGCTCTGGCCATCCTTGAGCATGTTGACGAACTGATGCTGGATGTTGCCCGCTGGCGATGGAGCAAGGCCATGTTGGCCTATCAGCTGGACCAACATGATGCCCTTGCCAAAGACCTGGCATGGCTGCTACAACAGGAAAAAGTCAGCAGAAAATCAAAACAAAAGGCTGTCAAACTTGCCTTTTCACTATGGCCGGAACCGGAAA
>CAZKBZ010000089.1:0-11147 GCA_964551175.1 uncultured Desulfobulbus sp. | reverse complement strand
GACCCGTACGGCATCGAGAGCTTCTCTTATAGAACATAACCCACCGGTATTCCATTCGTCATTTGTCGTATTTACTGTTATCGTTGCCGCCTGAAGGACTGCCAAGTCAACAGATAAAAACAAAACAGCGATAAAAAAAATCCGCAACAGGCGAAGACGAGCACGAACTGCCCTGCTGACAAATGCATCACCATGAATAAAGCAATTAAAATTTGTATTCATATCAGTAATCGTTTTAGTTGGAAGTATCTGTACCTGGAACCAACGAACAGCTGAAGGAAAAGCCGTCATATCCACAGCCTGGACATGTTTTTGCGTGAGGTTCAGTTGATCATACTTGAACTGTTTTAACTATTTCTCTTTAGAATTGGATCCAAGAATAAAACTACTTCTCTCAAGAAATACCAAATATATTACGATTCTTCAAACAAATACCTCTGCTTTTCAGATAAAGCGATGAAATAGCTGACACCTGCATTACCGACTCATGTCGGCAAAAACAAAACTAATCTATCCAGCATGGTAGCCCGTCATCTCATTCTTGAGGTTTATGAGGGGCCATTACTGGAATCAAGAAAGTATCTTACAGGCTGATCAGCGCCTATGTTTTGGTAATATCCTCTCTGCCGAAAGAGCGCAGAAACGGCACCCGATCACCGTTCCCGTGGGTTGATATTCCCATAACCGGCACAAGCCAGTATTTTTCAGGATTCTCTTTAATTCTACCCAGTAAGGCATTGTTCACCTGATGCGAGTTTTCCACCAGGTTGTAGAATGCTGAATCAATGCCGAAAAATCCGTCTAACAGGTGAATGACCGTGTGCAGGAGCTTGGTTGCGTAGCCCTGCTGCAAAGTTACCCAGGCCTGCGGATCCAATGCACCTTCGGAATGTAATTCTTCGATCAATCCATTGATTGCCTTTTTGTTGCCGGCAAGACCTTCTTTCAACCTGGTTGGAAATTCCTGATCAGTGCCGCAGAGGATATCATCTTCTTTGATGATAATTGAATCATAACGGACCAGATCGTTATGATCAAAAAAATAGCGTGCCTGCAGCTCCGCCTCTTTCCTGCTGCTGCTCTCCAGAAGCAGGTCGTGCTGTCCGAGAATTTCATCCATGGCCATCCCCCCGCATTTGTCTCTGGTTCAGTATCTCTGAATAACGGCCGGCGGTCAAGACTCCTGCAGCCGGTTTCTCAGGGTCTGTGGTTTTTTTCCTCTTCTGTCGCTTCTTTGTTGGTCATTTGCCAATACTGTTTTATAACTCTTTCAAGAACGGTTCCTGGTCCGGTTCCAAATTGTTTTTTTCTGTCAGTTGAGGTGTAGTATGGTCAGTAAACAAGTCCCTGTCCTTCAGTCCGACGCCCTGAAGGCCAACCTCGAGGAAACTGCCGGCACGGTGGAGATTGATCCCCGCTTTCAGCTGCTCCGAGAGGTTGTCGAGCGTTACCAGGGACTCTCTACCAAACTGGAATCTCTGCTCTATGAGGTCAGTCATCCCTACCGGAACTGGCAGCTGATCATTCCTGATCTGCGTGCTTTTGTCCTGAAAAATCTCAACCATTACCGCAGACACGACAAGGGACCGGAAAGCTTTACCCTGTTTACATCCATCTTCCTGGAAGCCCTTGATGACTCCTGGAAAAACGGCAAACTGGTCTCCATGATCATGGAGGCGATGCTGGCGTATACCGACAAACTTATCACCTCGCTTGATGGAGACAGCCTGCAGCTCTTTGAGGGCCGTCTCAACACTTTTTTTGACCAGTTAAGCAGACTGGACGAGATTGACGACCAGGTAATGATGTACATGGTCCAGGGCCACCATCCCATGAAAAAGATGGCGCTGCGGTTGATCTCCTTTGGCCGCGGCAGCGCAACCACTCCTTTTTCCTATGGACCCATAGCCCGGCTGATGAAAAAAATCCTTACCCTTAACTACAGCTACTGGCTGGGAGAAGAGGATCCGCTGCCCTGGTTCGAAGCCCAGTGCGGTGAATTCTGCCGGGACTGGGAGGCCGGGACTCTTCTGGCGGCAATCTCCCATAAGCGGATGCGGGAACACCTGGAAGCATTACAACGCATTGATATTGAGAAGGATCCATTCCAGGGATTAAGCGAGATACTGGAGCTGCCGGCGCACATGGATATTGTGCGGATGTACAGGAAAATTCCTGGACAGCTGGCCATTGACAGTTCAGGCGGCCCTGACTCCCCCTTTGTGGAAAACCGTAAACTGATCTTTCTGTTCAGGATCATGGACACGGCAGGGTTGTATCTTATCCACGAGGAAACCCTGCGCGAGATCAACCGGTCCCTGGTTAAGCTGATCCGCAAGCAGAGCTTTGAACAGATCGAACAGTTTTTTGTCACCACTTTTCAGCTGCTCAAGGCCAATGTCCGTAAGTATCCGCATACCTCGCTGCAGTGCATCCAGGTAATCGGGGGAGAAGTCTTCAAGCGCGGCAACTCACGCCTGGTGGAAGCCTTTCTCTGGGAAGCGGTCCGTTTTGGTTTTCAGTACGCAAATGTCATGGGTGTGGACGAGGACTGGCAGCCCATTACCAACCCGGCCCATCTGTCCAATATCCGGGCCTGGCTGAGCCTGATCATGCAGGAGCCAAAGTGGTGCTCCACCCTGTTTTCAGCCCTGATTATCAACATAAAACTCTCGGGCACCTGCGTGAAAGACACTGATCTTTTCCAGCGCGATATCACGGAACTGCTCAACCATCCCATCGGTCCCATCTACAACCTGGCAAAACAGTTTACCAAGCTGATGCCGGTCTTTTTCAATGAAATCGGGGCAGAGGGAGAGCTGCGTGACGTGTCAACTGAGCTTGATGAACTGCACAAGCGGCGCGACGTACTGATTCATTTTCTGCGCAAACAGTCGCATGTGGAATCCTCCAACCTGATTGTTGACTTTATCAAGGGTATATTTCTGTTCTGGCTCACCCTAGACAAAAAGTATCTGCAGCCGTTTCTGCCCGAGGAGATCCTGTCCCAGGTAGAGTGCAGCGGGCCATTTGTGGATGAACTGCACAGGCTGTCCAACCGCATCCGGGAGGAACTGCATTTCAACTCCATGGATGACATCCTGAGCTGGGATGATGAAGGACGTAAAGTATACCTGGAGTGTCAGCGAGATATCCCGCAGCTGGAACGCAACCGCTTTGAAATGCTGGTCAAGATGTTCAAGCTGCTGCACCACAAGTATAATCTCGGCATGCAGGAATTGCGCAATCAGCTGCAGCAGGCCGCACAGTCTGGATTTCCGGAAATGGAAAATCTGCTGGATGAGCTGGACTCCTGTGATACCTACCACTGTCTGGATGTTGTGCTTACCCATCTTGAAAACCTGAAGTCCATAATTTTAAGTGAAGAGACATTTGAACCCAAGGAGGAAATTTACTACAAACGTCATATTGCCGTTGATATTCCCTCGGTCTACGGTCGATATTCAGAACGAAAATTTGATGCCCTGGGCCTGACCTTCCGACTGGAAAACCTGGCCAACATCTACCTGGAACGGCTGACCCAGTCTATTAATTTAGGCTTTATCACCCAGGCGACCTTTATCCGCATTTCCAAATGTCTGCATCTCTATCTGCGGGCACTCAATGTGGACGGCATCTTCAGCCGCCGTCTGGAAACCTATGCCAGCCTGCTCAGCTCATCCATCACCATGAAACGGTTTTCCTATACCCAGCATCTGGACATTGTACGGGGATTGTCCGAGGGGGTAAAGGACGTCATCTATGCCTATTACACCAATATTCATCAGAAAAACCTCTCAATTATCATTCCCCAGATCGGCAGGGAGAACCTGCTCACCAGGTACCGCTCCCTCTGGGATGAACAGGATCTGCCTTCCACCGTACACCGGTTATCCGAGTCTTTTTTCCGTGACCTGATCGCCACCACCTTCGGCCTGCAGCACCTGGATAATTTTATTCTCCGCATTATCCAAACCCTGGAAGCGCAGAAAGATATACTGGATCAGCAGACTCTTGACCTGCTCATGACCTATAATCCGGAAAAAACCATCTCCTCGCTTGAGAACGAGAACCTGCGTACCCATAACCTGATTCACCTGGGCAACAAGGGATTTAACCTGATGATGCTGGCCGCTGACTCCAAACCGGTGCCGCCTGCCTTTATCATTACCACGGAAATATTCCGTTGCTGGCAGGCTGTGCAGGGTTTCAACCGGGCCCGTGATGAATTCATGCAGAGGGTGCGGGGGGCGATCACGGACCTGGAAGAATTAACCGGTCGTGTCTTTGGTTCGCCGGAAAATCCCCTGCTGCTCTCGGTCCGCTCAGGTTCCGCCATGTCCATGCCGGGAATGATGACCACCATTCATAATGTTGGCCTTAATGAAGACCTGGTGGAAGAAATTGTCGATAATCATCCGGATCAGGAATACTTCCTGTGGGATAATTACCGCAGGTTTCTGCAGTCCTGGGCCATGGCCGGTGAAATGGAACGGGAAGAGTTCCAGTCCCTGATGAACAGTCATAAACAGAAATATAATGTCCGGCTCAAGAGACAGTTTTCCCCTTCACAGATGCGGGAACTGGCACTGGAATATCAAAATGCCCTGCGTAGACGGGGGTGCAGCGCACCTGAAGATCCATGGCTGCAGCTCATCGGGGCGGTCCAGATGGTGCTGGAATCATGGAACACTCCCAAGGCACAGGAATACCGCCACCTGATGGATGTTTCCGACAACTGGGGCACGGCAGTGATTGTCCAGTCCATGGTGTATGGCAACCTCAGCGAGCAGGCAGGAAGCGGAGTTCTCTTTACCGCGCACCCTTACCGTAAAGTACGTCGTGTGGCCCTGTGGGGAGATTATGCCGCCGGTGACCAGGGTGAGGATATTGTCTCCGGCCTGGTCACCAGCCAGCCTATATCCGTGGAGCAGGCGGAACTTGACGGTCGTGCGGTTGAGCAGACGCTGGAACGGCGCTTTCCTGCCATTTATGAACGGCTGCTGGAGATCTCTCGGGACCTGGTTTACACCAAGGAGTGGAATCCCCAGGAAATCGAGTTTACCTTTGAAGGGCCGAACCCAGAAGATCTGTACATCCTGCAGACCCGCGACATGATCACCATCAAGAAGAAGGAACATTTTAATGTGTTCGAGGAATCGGATTCGCTGCAGGAGGATATGTTAGGCAAGGGTATCGGGGTAAGTGGTTCCGCACTTTCCGGACTGGCTGTCTTTACCGAGGAAAATATCCGACAGCTGAGGCGGGAAAAACCTGACGCACAACTCATCCTGATCCGACAAGATACTGTTCCGGAGGATATCCGGGAAATCTCCATGGCCGATGGTCTGCTCACTGCCCGGGGTGGCCAGACATCGCACGCCTCAGTAGTAGCCACCAGGCTGGAAAAGACCTGCGTTGTCGGCTGCCGTGACCTGCAGGTTTTTGAAACCGACCAATACGCAAGAATTAACGGCTTTCAGGTTAACTTTGGTGATCCCATCTCCATTGACGGCCGCAGCGGCCTGTTTCTCAAGGGAATCCATGAGATACGGGAGGAAGTGCATATCCTGCCCTTGTAAGGAGATACCATACGTTACCGGGATACGTACTATGCTGCACTCTTACAGAAATATTACTTGAAACTAGCCAGCACCGTCACCAGTTCATCAATGAGCTGGTCTATCTCCTGCCTGCTCACAATCAGCGGTGGAATAAAGCGCAGAACCCTCATGCCGGCAAAGTTAATCAGCATGCCCTGCTCAAACAGCTGCTCAACGATCTCCATGCCATGGCTGATTCCCTTCTCGGTCAGCACCAGGCCAAGCAGCATGCCCCGGCCGCGCACCCCGGTTGCCAGTTCAGGAAACCGTGTTGCCACCTCCTCAAGACGGTTGCTGAAATAGCTGCTGCGTTCCCGCAGGGATTCAAAAAAACCGTCGGCCAGCATGGTTTTCAACACCGCTGCTCCTGCGGCTGCAGCCACGGGATTGCCGCCAAAGGTAGAGGCATGGGTTCCTACGGTAAATGATTCCGCAATTTCCTTGCGGGTCAGCATGGCCCCAATGGGCAGGCCGTTGCCCAGGGCCTTGGCCAGGGTCATGATGTCCGGCGTAACTCCCAGCTGCTGGTAGGCAAACAGGCTGCCGGTTCGCCCAATGCCGGTCTGGACTTCATCAAAAATAAGCAGCAGCCCGTGTTTGTCGCAAAGCGACCTGATTGCCTGCAGATACTCTGCTGCAAGGGGCCGAACCCCACTCTCTCCCTGCAACGGTTCACAGAGAATAGCACAGGTCTTGTCGCCAATGAGTTGTTCAATCTCCTGCGGATCACCAAAGCCGGCATGGACAAAACCTGCGGGCAGCGGCTCAAACCCCTTGTGAAACTTGGGCTGGCCGGTTGCGGCAACCGTGGCCAGGGTACGGCCATGGAAGGAACCGGAAAGTGAAATCACCTCATATCGTCCCGCGCCGCTGTGAATCCTGGCCAGTTTGATCGCTGCCTCATTGGCCTCTGCGCCGGAATTGGCCATAAATACCCGGTCTGCAAAGCTGTTGGCTGTCAGCAGCTCGGCCAGCTCTATCTGGGGCTGGGTGTGAAAGAGATTGGAGACATGCACCAGCTTTGCCGCCTGCTCCTGGACTGCCCGGGTCACTGCAGGATGGCAGTGACCCAGTGAACAGACCGCTATACCTGCCAGGAAATCCAGGTACTCGTTGCCGTCTGCGTCCCACAGTCTGCATCCCTCTCCTCTGATCATGGCTGCCGGAAACCGGCTGTAGGTTCCTGCAAACACGGCCTCTCCCCTGCTTATCCATTCTGCATTTCCGCTGCTCATGCTATTATCTCCGTACCAATACCCTGATGGGTAAATATTTCCAGCAAAATGGCATGCTCCTGCCGGCCGTCAACAATATGAGCCTTGCCCACCCCGCCATTGATGACAGAGGCACAGCAACGGAGCTTGGGAATCATGCCCCCCTGGATCACACCTTCATCAATCATCTGCTCAATGGATTCCCCGGCAATGGAGGAAAACAGTTTCCCCTCACTGTCAAGAACGCCCTCCACATCGGTAAGCAGAATCAGTTTCACGGCACCCAGCTCTGCAGCGATTGCCCCGGCCACAAGATCAGCATTGATATTATAGGCCTGTCCGTCCTCACCAACCCCGACCGGGGCAATCACGGGAATAAAATCCCGGGCATCAAGTGTTTGCAGAATTGCCGGATTGACCCTGGTCACCTCTCCCACCCGTCCCAGGTCAATAAGTTCCGGAGGCGCATTCTCCACCTCGGGTTTACTCATAATCTTCATCTTTCTGGCCTCGACAAGATCGCCATCCCGACCGGAAAGGCCCACCGCCCTTCCTCCGCAATGGTTTATCAGGCCGACAATTTCCTTGTTGACCTTGCCCACCAGAACCATTTCAACCACATCCATGGTCTCGCCGTCGGTCACCCGCATTCCCTGAATATAGTTGGACGTTATCTGCATTTTTTCAAGAAAGCGATTAATCTGCGGTCCTCCGCCATGGACAATCACCGGGTTGAGTCCGATATACTTGAGCAGGATCACATCCAGGGCAAAACTCTTTTTCAGCGCCTCATCCACCATGGCATGGCCGCCATATTTGATGACCACGGTTTTTTCATTAAATTCCCGAATATAAGGTAAAGCCTCTATCAGCACCTTGGCTTTGGCAATTTCATCCTGCATTGTTTGCTCCTGATAATTTTCGTCCGGACAGGGATAAGGAAACAATTATAGCCATCATTTCCCTGTCTTGTAAACTACTCTCTTTTCCTGTGCAAAGAATAGAGTTATCTGCCGGAAACACTTTACATTTGCAGGCGAACCCTGTATTCTCGGCCAAGTAATGCAAAAACCAATCCGGAAAAACTATTAATCATAATTTAAGTGGGGATAACAATGTATTTTTTTCCATTTCCTGTTCGGCTTGCCCTGCAATGGATGATGGTTTTCACATCTATCCTGGCTGTTGCGGGAGTAGGCCTGGCCGAGGAATCTTCTGAACCAATCCGTATTGAGGCTGACCGGATGGTTTCCCAGGAGCAGGAAAATTCGGTTGTCTTTATCGGCAATGTTGATGCCAGCCAGGGAGAGGTCACCATCCGTGCCGATGAAATGACGGTCTATTATACCCAGAACGATAAAACACAAGGCAATAATCAATCCAGCAAGGTCAAAAAACTGATCTGCAGGGGCAACGTAGAGGTTACGCAGGGAGACTGGGTCGGGACCGGCAATCGAATGGACTATTTTGCCAGGGACCGCAAGGTGATCCTGAGCGGAGATGCCAAGGCATGGCAGGGACAGAACATGGTCTCCGGCAAGTCCATTACCTATTACCTTGATGACAAGCGCTCCATTGTTGAACAGGACAAATCCAAACCCGGGCGAGTCAAGGCGGTTATACATCCCGATTCAGACACCAAAAAGTAACAATGAAACCCGGATCAACCCTGGAGACCAGGTCCATTATCAAGGAATACCGCTCGCGCAGGGTTGTGGACCAGGTAAACCTGCAGGTAGCTAACGGTGCCATCGTCGGCTTACTGGGTCCCAACGGGGCAGGTAAAACAACTACTTTCTATTGCATTGTCGGCTTTATCCGGCCCACGGCAGGTTCGATTTACCTGGATGGCGAGGATATCACCGGTCTTCCCATCCACCGTCGTGCTTCCAAGGGAATCACCTATCTGGCCCAGGAACCCTCAGTCTTCAAAAAATTGACAGTGGAGGAAAACATACGGATCGTCCTTGAACCATTAGGACTGACTCGAAATGAGATCAACAATCGTATTGAAGAACTGATGGCGGAACTGAAGATCGAGTACCTTGCCCAGAACAAGGGGCACGCCCTTTCAGGCGGAGAACGGAGACGGGTGGAAATCATGCGGGCCCTGGCTACCCGGCCACGTTTTATCCTGCTGGATGAACCTTTTGCCGGGGTTGACCCCCTCTCGGTTGCCGATCTGCAGCAGATCATCAGGGATTTGAAAGCCAAAGGGCTTGGTATTCTCATCTCAGATCACAACGTCCGGGAGACCCTGCAGGTCTGTGATTTTGCCTATATCATGAATGATGGCCAGATTCTGACCAGCGGTGTTGCCGCTGATATTATTGAAAGTGAACTGGCAAAAAAAATGTACCTTGGTGAAAACTTCACCATGTAACTATGGCTCTTGAGCTCCGACAACAGCTGAAACTTGCCCAGAAACTCGTTATGACGCCACAGCTGCGTCAGGCGATCAAGCTGCTGCAGCTCAATCGGCTGGAACTCACAGATGCCCTGCAGGCGGAGATCGAACAGAACCCCTTGCTGGAAGAGGTCGTTGACAGCCCGGACAACAACTCCAATCCCGAATCCCTGTCTGCAGCTGAAGTCAAGGAGGTGAGCGAGACACCAGCCACCAGCCAGGTTGCCGGAGACGATCCAGCCACAGTGGCCGAGATTAACTGGGAGGATTATGCCAACAACTTTGATTCCGACTTCTCTTTTGCCCGGGAAATACCTCCTGCAGATGCTCCTTCCCAGTTTGATTTTATCTCTGCCACGCCGGGCCTGACCTCACATCTACAGTGGCAGCTCACTCATCTTGAACTTGACGGGCTTGACCGGGAAATTGCCTGTTTCATTTTAGGCAACCTGGACGGGCACGGTTTTTTTAAAGCAGACATTGCAGACATCTGTGAGTTTGTCAACTGCTCACCAGAGGAAGCCGAAGGCGTATTGCGTCTGGTTCAAAGCCTTGAGCCGGCCGGAATTGCTGCCCGGGATATCCGTGAATCACTGCTCCTGCAGCTGGAGCGAAAAGGACTTGAAGACTCTCTGGCCTACAGAATAGTTGCGGAACACATGGACCATCTGCAGACTCGTAATTATGCCCTGATTGCCCGCAAAACCGGCGTTACTGCCCGCAAGGTTCAGGCTGCGGTGGATGTAATCTCTGACCTGACTCCCTATCCGGGAAACGAGTTCAGCAACGAACAGACCAACTATATTATTCCTGATGTATATGTATACAAGATAGATGGTGAATTCGTCATCCAGCTCAACAATGACGGCCTGCCCCGCCTGCAGCTCTCTGACCAGTACCAGGAACTGATCAAACAGAAGGACAAGCTGAACAAGGAATCCCGAGGATACCTCCAGGAAAAAAAGCGGAGTGCCCAATGGTTTATCAAGTCTTTACAGCAACGCCAGCGGACCATCTATAAGGTCATGGAAAGTCTGCTTAAATTTCAGCACGATTTTTTTGAAAAAGGTCCGGGTCATCTCAAACCACTCATCCTCCACGATGTGGCTGAGGATATCGGCATGCACGAATCCACGGTCAGCCGGGTAACCTCGCACAAGTATGTTCATACCCCCCAGGGAATTTATGAATTAAAATACTTTTTCTCCACAGCCGTTGCCACCACGAATGGTGATACGGTGGCTGCCGAAGCCATCAAAAACCGCATCAGACAGCTTATCGGGAAAGAGGACCCTGCCAAACCGCTCAGTGACAATAAAATTTCCGCACTCCTGAAAGAGGAAGGCATCAAGGTAGCCCGACGGACAGTTGCCAAATACAGAGACCAGATGAAAATCCTGCCGGTCAAGCACCGCCGCAAGGCAAGAAAATAAGAGCACGCACATGATCCGGCTGGAAAAACAATGCATCATTCCTGAACTGCAATCAACCGGCAAGGAGGCTGTGCTGCGCGAACTGGCCGAGGCGGTTCATGCCAACCATCCCGGTATCGATCTGGATACCATGACCCGGGTGCTGGCCGAACGTGAACAGCTTGGCTCAACCGGGGTCGGCAAGGGGATAGCAATCCCCCACGGCAAGCTGCCGGGACTGGACAAACTGCTGCTCTGCCTTGGTCGATCAAAGCGCGGCATCAGCTTTGATGCAAAGGATAACCGGCCGGTCCATCTCTTTGTCATGATCCTTGCTCCTATAGACATGGCCGAAGAGTACCTGCAGGCTCTTGGATGGGTAAGCAGATTGCTGAAAGATGCCGCCACCAGAAACAAACTTCTACATGCTGCTGATGAAGAAACTATCCTTGATCTGTTCAACTGCTCATAATCACAGTTCAAAAAAAAAGCGGCTCAAGGTTTCTGCAAA
>CAZKBZ010000088.1:0-11494 GCA_964551175.1 uncultured Desulfobulbus sp. | reverse complement strand
AAGGGTGCCTTGAAAAATAAGAATTTTCGTTCGAGATCAAGGAACAGGAAAATTAAAAAGCGCAGCATATTAGTCATATGTGAGCATTTTTCATTTTCCTGTGACACAGAGATCGGGCGAAAAGGCAATTTTTTAAGGTAGCCTAAAGTTGTTATTTTCGAGGTGTTCCGATTTAGTCTGCCAGCAGACAACAGTTCAATATATACAATAATACTTTATCAGATAAGGGAAAGTTGAATAAAAGATCATTGCCACGGGTTTGTTTTGGGATGTGTTGCCGGTCAGGAAAGAAAAAATGAGAAAAAACAACCTGTCCAGGAAAAAGAGGTTTACAGAAAGTCTCAAGTGTCAGATAATTACCAGCTGTGTGCAGGCCCCTTTTCTGATGAGACAGAAATGACTTTATCAAAGTATTGAAAAAAATGTACCTGGAACATTTTCACCTCAAGCAGTCACCATTTGCCGAAGAACCGGATGCCGACATTTTTTTCCCGGAAGCGGGCAGGAGTGAAATTTTCCAGGCCCTGTGCGAGGATCTTCGAGCCGGCAAACCTCTGGTCAGAATAATCGGCAGCGAAGGATCGGGTAAGACTCTGTTGTGCCGGCTGTTGCTCCGGAAGTTGCCTGAACAGAATTTTGAAGTTGTCTATCTCGATAATCCGATCGGTTCATTTGATGACCTGCTGCATGTTGTTTGTCTGGATCTGGGTATGGATCCGGCCACGGTCCCTGAAGGGAATATGCTCTCAGAGCTGCGCGCTCTCCTGGCTCGTAGAAAGGAGCAGAAAAAAGTTGTTTTGATTGTTGATGAGGCTGAGAAGCTGTTCCTGGCAGCTCTGGAGCGGTTGATGCGTACTCTCTGTGAAGCAGGGGAACAGCATGACCTGCATGTCATTCTGTCCGGGCGTCCTGCTCTTGATGCCAATCTTGATCAGTTGACCGTGTATTGCTCAACTGTCGATATCAAGGCCGGTTACATTCTGCAACCATTCACTGAGGAAGAGACCCGACGGTACCTGAATTTTCGTCTGAAGGCGGCAGGCCTGCCTTCAGATAGCCATGAAGAAATTTTTACAAAAGGGGCTGTACAGAAGATTTTTCAAACTGCCAGGGGAAATCCACGGCTGATAAATATTCTGGCCGAAGAGGCACTCCAGGCTTCCTGTACGGATAAATCTTTTCTGGTTCTGCTCGATCATGTAGTCGAACAGGATATAAATGGCGAGGGAAAATTTGCCGGATTGGTCAATTCCGGCAGCCGGTGGAGGAACAGGCTGCTGTTGCTGGGGGGGGGAGGGCTTGCCCTTCTGCTCCTGCTGGTTTTTCTGTTTTCAGGAAGAGGGGATAAGGATGGGACCCCTTCAGTTTCTCTGTCGCAACAGCCGGATGCCGCTGTACCGGTTATAAAGAGTCCTGGGCAGCAGCCGGCACAGGATGAGGTCCAGTCCGACGCAGTTGCTGAAGGTGCTGACATGAAAAAGCAACCTGCCTCAACCGTTGATGAACCTGTTACTCCGCTTGCACAGGCAGCGCCGGAGTCGGAGGATGGTGAAGTGGTTGACCTGAAACCGGGCAGGATGAAAACCATGCCGTCATCTGATGAACAGGTAGAACCGGAAAAAGAGGAACCAGCTGTATCTGAGTCTGTGTCAGCAGTGGTGGAACATTCTTCCGGCCGTAATGGTGAACAGCTGTACCAGGAACGGATCAGGGCCAGTGCAAAGTGGCTGGCCGGTGCCTATCATAACCGCTATACTGTTCAACTGATGATGCTTGCTTCGGAACAGGCGGCTGACAACATCAAGGCAAGGCTTGTCCAGGATAATTTTTTTGCCATCAAGGACAACCTCTACATCCTGAGCAAGAAGACATCCCCACCTACTCTGTTTGTCTTTTACGGTACCTATGACTCCATGGAACAGGCCAGGCAGGCACGCAATAATATGCCGTTATTTCTGCGCAAGCATCATCCCTATGCCCTGTCTATCGTTGATGCTATGAAAAAGACGGAAGATTAATTCCTTAAGCAATATTGTGATGGACTTCAACGCACATGGTTATTGCCTGCTATAAGTACGTGCTCTTTGAATAGTGATCTTGATATCGAATGCGAGGCTGAAAAAATTCAGGCAATAAAAAAGGGGTTGACTCTATTCGAGTAAACCCCTGTTGTTTTCTGTTGGTGGAGGTAAGCGGGATCGAACCGCTGACCTCTTGAATGCCATTCAAGCGCTCTCCCAGCTGAGCTATACCCCCTCCGCATCAGAACAGGGCTCAGATACCATGGTTGTGGTCATGCTGTCAAGGGTATTTCGTTTTTTGCCCGGAAGAAACTTCTATTAAGTTGCCAGTTTTAACTCCTGCTGGTAAAGTAGATGATTTGATTGTAAATTGAATGTTCAGTGGTGTCGCGATAAGCCGGACATGTAGGTTGCCTTATTTTCAGGACCTGAACTTTATAATAGCTGACTTTTTTTACAGGTGATACCGGATGTTTTCTCCGTTTAATTTTCTTTTTGGCTGGATGTCCAATGATCTTGCCGTTGATCTTGGTACAGCCAATACGGTCGTATACGTTAAGGGTAAGGGGATTGTTCTGCGTGAACCTTCTGTTGTGGCGGTACGACAGGATCTTCGCGGCAGCAGGGTGCTGGCCGTGGGCAAGGAAGCCAAAGAGATGCTGGGCAAAACACCGGGCAATATTGCCGCGATCCGGCCCATGAAGGATGGTGTTATTGCGGACTTTGAAGTCACCGAAGCCATGCTTCGTTATTTTATTAACAAGGTGCATAATCGCCGGACTCTGGTGCATCCCCGTATTATTATTTCTGTTCCATCCGGCATTACCCAGGTTGAAAAGCGGGCGGTACGTGAGTCGGCGGAATCTGCAGGTGCCAGAGAAGTTTATCTGATCGAGGAACCCATGGCTGCGGCCATAGGCGCGGACTTGCCGATCACTGAGCCCACGGCCAACATGATCATTGACGTGGGCGGCGGCACAACGGAAGTCGCTGTCATTTCTCTTGCCGGTATCGTCTATGCCAAGTCGGTCCGGGTGGCCGGCGACAAGATGGATGAAGCAATTCTTCAGTACATCAAGCGTAAACACAACCTGGCCATTGGTGAGCGTACAGCTGAGCTGATCAAAACCACTGTCGGCAATGTTCTGCCTGAGGAACCGTATGATACCATGGATATCAAGGGCCGGGACCTGGTATCCGGTGTGCCGAAAACCCTGACGATCACATCCCATGAAATCCAGTCAGCCATTGCCGAGCAGGTGGATGTCATTGTCGATGCCGTACGGGTGGCTCTGGAAGTAACCCCGCCGGAGCTGTCTGCCGATATTGTCGATCAGGGTATTGTTCTTACCGGTGGAGGTGCCTTGCTGAAGAACCTTGATCAGTTGTTGATGGCGGAAACCGGAATGCCGATTATTGTTGCCGATGATCCACTGTCCTCTGTTGTTCTGGGATCCGGGCAGGCCCTTGATAATTTTGATATTCTCAAGGAAATCGCCATTGACTGACAGCAGTACTTTCTGGTTTCAGTCTCACCTCAGCATGGGGCAGGCTGTTTTGTACAGCTATCTATTCCTCAGCCAGGCCATAGCCGACGCATATCCGGGTATGTCAGGAGCTTTACCGGAGAGTTAAGATCCGTGACACCCATTTGGTCTATACCGTGGTCATGTGCATTTACTTGAATAGAGATCTTTTTTCGTTATTATTCCCGCCAAATTCCCTTCCCGCCTGATGAGAAAAAAAAGTACCAGGAAACGGAGCAGCCGTTTCAGAACATTTCGCCTGGTTCTTCTCGGTGGCGTACTGTTGACCCTGGGCTTGATTTTTCTGGTTTTTCTTTTTGGTAATCAGGAAGTCGGTCCGATGCACAAGTTGCTGCTTGAAACGGCCGGGCCGCTTCAGAAGGGGATGGCCAGAGTATCCGCTCCTTTCCAGTCCCTGAAAAAAGACTACCTCAGCCTGCTCTCCGTGCGTGAAGACAGGGAACATCTCCGGTTGGAACTGCAGAAGTGCCGTGCGGCTGCGTATAAGAATCGTGAGGCTGTGGCAACCAATGCCCGGTTACGGAAACTGCTTGATTTCAAAGAGTCCTCCAACCTCCCTACAGTAGCGGCACAGGTAATCGGCAAGGATCCATCACTTTGGTTTCGCAGTGTGATTATCGATCGGGGCAGCAGTGACGGGGTGGTAAAAGGTATGCCCGTTGTAACCGGAGACGGCATTGTCGGTCAGATATATTCCACTTCACCAAATTTTGCCAAGGTGCTGCTCTCCATTGCACCGTCAAGTGCTCTGGATGTTTTGTTGCAGGAATCCCGGGTACGGGGTATCCTGAAAGGAACCGGTAATAATGTCTACCGGCTCGAATATATACTCAAAACAGTGGAGATCTCCGAAGGTGACCATGTGGTTACAGCCGGTTACGGCGGCCTGTTTCCTACCGGTCTGCCGGTGGGGGTGGTGACCAAGGTTGAAAAAAAACGGCGCGGTATGTTCCTTGAGATCGAGGTGACTCCGGCAGTGGATTTTGGAACCCTGGAAGCGCTTCTTGTTATTGAGCAGGAAAAACCTGCTGTAGAGTAATCATGCTGATCCTTGTTTTTCTCATTACAGGGATGCTGCTTATTGTTTTGCAGACAACCCTGTTCATGTTTACCCCTACCTGGGTTGCAGCTCCGGATTTTTACTATATTTTAGTTGCCTATCTGGCATATCGGCTGGATTTATTGCGGGGTCTGGTCATCCTGTTGCCGCTGAGCTGTATTCTGGATGTGTTCTCCGGCACTATTCTCGGCATGTACCCGGCTATCTGTTTCATGGGGTATTTTCTGCTCAAGTTTATTTCCATCAAGCTTCCTGTCCGCGAATCCCTGTACCAGGTTCCGCTTGTTGCGGTGAGTTATCTCGTCGTCTGCTGGCTTGTCTTTTTTTCTCTGGACCTGATGCAGCCCGACACCCTTGCTGACTGGTCATGGCCGCTGATGCTGCTCAGGGCTGCTTTGATTATCCTGTTGTCTTTTCCTCTGTTTCGTTTTTTCGAGTTTCTCAACCGATTTTTTCGCGGCAGGATTGTCCCTTTAAAATTGCGCCGTGCCAGATCAGGTAATACTTTTCGATAACAATTCGTTTTTTTATGAAAAATATTAGAAAACACAACAGAAAACGAAGCAAACAGGCGGAGGATATCGATCGCCGCCGTGGTGTCGGAAAAATAAAGATCACCCAGCGTGACGACGGCGAGCTTGACTATTATCGCCGCCGGGCAATGTATTCATCGGTTGTTCTGATAGTTTTTTTTGCTGTTCTTATCGCCCGTCTCTGGTACCTGCAGATCCAGCAGGGAGATGAGTACAGGAAGCTGGCTGAGAATAACCGGGTTCGCTATCTAGAGGTTGTAGCCCCGCGCGGCAATATACTGGACCGCAGGGGGAGGGAAATTGTTACCAATCGTCCATCATTCAACGTGGTCTGGATCCGAGAGGATAACCGACTGGATGATGAGTTGATCAAGGAAATGGCCCGTATCCTGGAAGTGGATGTCTCCGATCTGCTGGCCCGGGTGCGTAAGATGGCCGGCACACCAGGTCATTTTCCGGTCCGGCTTGCCGAGGATATCGACTGGGACAAGGTCGCCTACATTGAAAACAATCGCATGGAACTGCCGGGAATCAGAATCGAGGTTGTTCCTCTCAGGGTGTATCATTATGGGAATGTGGCCTCCCATGTCATAGGGTATCTTGGTGAGATTAATAAAAAAGAACTGAGCAGGGCTGAACCTGGTGTCTACCGCGGCGGAGACATGATCGGCAAGATGGGCCTGGAACGATTGCGGGAAAAAGATCTGCGCGGTGAAAAGGGCCGCCTGTACATGGAGGTGAACGCTCTTGGTTTTGAACAACGGAATCTGAAGGGAGTGGACCCTCTGCCCGGTAACGACCTGCAGCTTACCCTTGATGTTGACATGCAGAAAGCTGCTGAAGAGATCATGATGGCAGAGGAAAAATCCGGGGCAGTGGTAGCCATTGAGGTCAATTCCGGCCGCCTGCTCATGCTTGCCAGTTCTCCTGTGCTTGAGATTGATAAGTTTATCGGCGGTATTTCCCATAAAAACTGGCAGGAAATGCTTGATAATCCGTATCATCCTCTGATTAACAAGGTGGTTCAGGGCCAGTATCCTCCCGCGTCAACATACAAGATCGTAACCGCTGTTGCCGGACTTGGTGAGGGAGTTATCAACCCGGATACCATAATTTACTGTCCCGGCTACTACCGGTTCGGCAACCGTACCTATCGATGCTGGAAGCACAGCGGCCACGGTGCGGTCAACCTGAAACGGGCCCTGTCTGAATCATGTGATGTCTATTTTTATCAGGTGGGCCAGCGCCTGGGTGTGAACAGGCTTGCAGGCTACGCAAAGCGCCTGGGTCTGGGCAGGAAAACCGGGGTCGAGATGGAGCATGAGAAAGCAGGGCTGATTCCCACTGCTGAATGGAAGATGAAACGGTTTGGTAAACCCTGGCAGGAGGGGGAAACCCTGTCCGTTGCCATCGGCCAGGGTTTTGACCTGGTGACGCCCATTCAGCTGGCACTCATGACAGCAACTGTTGCCAATGGAGGCACCCTGTACAGGCCAAGCCTGATTGAAACAGTGCGTGATCCGGAGGGCAGGGTCCTTGAACAGTTCACACCTACGGTACTTGAACGTTTCAGCGGCCAGGGGCGAAACCTGCAGCTGGTTCGTGCTGCCCTGGTTGAGGCGGTGAACGGTCGTCATGGTACAGGCCGGAGAGCACGATTCAAAAAAATAACGGTTGCCGGCAAGACCGGTACCGCGCAGGTGGTACGGCTCAAGCAGTACAAACACTTGAAAGAAGACGAGATTCCCTATAAATATCGGGATCATGCCTGGTTTACCTGTTTTGCACCTGCGGAAAATCCGGAAATAGCTGTTACCGTTCTGGTTGAGCACGGGCTGCACGGCGGGTCCGGGGCGGCTCCCATTGCCAGGGCGGTTCTGGAAAAATATTTTGCCGATCGGCTGCAGGAGCCGGAAGAAGTCACCACTGTTATCCTGCCGGGACGATTACTGGTGGACAGTAATGTCCTGCAGTCCGATACGGCATCAGCGACGATAAACTGAGTTGAGATATGCTACGCTTTGACCGACGACTGATTCACCATTTTGACTGGATAATGCTGTTGATGCTGGTGCTGGTATCGGCCATGTCTCTGGCCAGTCTGTTCAGCTCAACCTGGAGCGGGGGACCGAACCCTTCCCCGGTTTTTTACAAGCAGCTGTATCTGTTTCTGTTCGGTTTTGTCCTGATTCTGGCTCTGATCAGCGTGGATTATAATGAATTTGAAAAGTTGAGTTATCTCGGTTATGCAGCAATCTGCCTTTTGCTGCTGTACACGAATCTGTTTGTCCATACCATTGCCGGCACTCAGCGCTGGATTAACCTTGGTTTTTTTCATCTCCAGCCCTCGGAACCGGCAAAGCTGATTCTTGTCGTGGTGCTGGCAAGCGTGTATTCACGCAGTGATGTCGGAGCAAAGGGATATGGGCTGCTTGACCTGATCAAGCCGGGGATCCTGACCGCAATACCATTTGTCCTGATCCTTGTTCAGCCCGATCTCGGTACTGCGCTGATGCTGGGTATCTTGTTTGTTTCCATGACCCTGTTTGTCAGGCTGCGCTGGTCGACCATGGGAATTCTGGGAGGAGCCGGACTGATGCTTGGTTTTCTTGGCTGGAAATTTGCGCTCAAGGATTACCAGCGCCGCCGTATTGAAACCTTTCTCAATCCGGAAAAGGATCCCATGAACCATGGCTACCAGATCACCCAGTCCAAAATTGCGGTGGGCAGTGGTCAGGGATTTGGTAAAGGATTTATGGAGGGAACCCAGGGGCATCTCCACTTTCTGCCTGAGCGGCATACAGATTTTGCCTTTTCCGTCTGGTGTGAGGAATGGGGGTTTGCAGGTTCCCTGTTTTTTTTGAGCTGCTATTTTTTCATGCTGCTCTGGGGGATCAATATCGCCCTGACCGCCCGGGACAAATTCGGCGTTCTGCTTGCCTTTGGCCTGGTCATGCTTATTTTCTGGCAGGCGGTCATCAACCTGTTCATGATCCTGGGTTTTCTACCCGTGGTGGGGATTCCGCTGCCCCTGTTCAGCTACGGTGGTTCATCCCTGCTGACCACCCTGGCAGCCATCGGCCTGCTGATGAATATCCGGATGCGGCGTTTTCAGACGAAGTGATTTGGAGATTTTCAGATTCTCCTCTTACTCATCTTCGTATTCAGTATCATAATACCACAATGCATAAGCGATTTCTTCATCAGTACACCCGTCTTTTGAATAATCGTATGATTCATCGGCATCAAATTTGATTGCGGCGTCGCCGCATTTCTTAAAAGCTCTTTCCTTTTTTTCTTTAATTGTATCTGAAATTTTCGGCATGATTCCTCCTCATTCCTGGTTGAAAATACCATTTATTCCTATCTGTTTTCATACGATTTTTCCGTAAGTCAAAAAATCGTAAACCGTTTACAAATACATTGGATTATTATCCGTCAATGTCGGTTCCTGTCTGATACGTTCCAGTTGCTCCACAAGATCATTTATCTCTTCCTGCCAGTAAAGTTCAGTGCCCCACTCCGGATTCTGGGCGCCAAACCCGGGGTCAAGGCTCTGCTGGGCGCACCAGGCGGCATAATGAATATAGCGCATGGCCCGCAGGGGTTCAATCAGCTGCAGGCTCCTGCGGTCAAAGCTGCGAAACGTCTCGTACCCTTCCAGGAACAGCTCGATTTCAGGTAAAGACTCTCTCCGGTAGGAGGGGAACAGCATCCAAACATCCTGTACAGGAGGACCGTTCACCATGTCGTCAAAGTCGATCAGGAAAAAGGATTCATCGGGCCGGTAGATAAGATTGGCGAAATGACAGTCTCCGTGCAGCCGGATTGTTTCCATGTCTGCAAACATGGGGGTGATCAGTTCGATTAACTGCCGGCAGGTTTCATGGAACTGTCTCTGCAGATGCTGGGGCATGAACATGGAATCGGTCAGGAATTTTACCTGCTCGGCTGTGGTGTGCAGCGGGTGGAGGGTGTTCCTGTTGTCAGCCCGACGGGTTGCTCCTACCCTGTGCATCCTGCCGAGTAACCGTCCAATCTCAAGCCATTGTTCATCGGAAAATTCGTCCAGGAACCGGCCGCCCATGCGGGGAAATATAGAAAACAGGACGTTTTCATGGGCAGCCAGTGTGGTCCCCTTTTTCAGGGGAAGTGGCGCAACAACAGGTATTTCATGCTCCTGCAGTTCCAGGATAAAACGGTCGGCCTCTTCAATGGCCTGTCTGCTCCAGCGGCCAGGCCGGTAAAATTTGATGACCAGCCCCTGGCCATCTTCACTCTCCAGTTCAAAAACCCGGTTGATATAACTGTTCAACGGTCTGCAGATTGCCCGGCAGCGGCAGTTCAGCTGCTGCTCGGCAAGGGTAATGACTGTATCGGGAGTGAGGACGGGAAAGGCGGCTTTTCCCTGGTTGTCGGAATTCATGCGAAGGTTGCCGACAGGACCAGGCTGCGCAGGGCTTCAATAAACTGCGGGTCATCGTTCAGTCCGCGTGTAGAGGCAAGGTTCATGCCGAGGGTTTGGGCCTGTTCCCTGTAAAGCATGTCGATCTCATACAGGGTTTCGATATGATCGGAGACAAATGAGATGGGGACCATGAGAATATTAGAGCACCCCTGCCCTGCAAGCTGATGAAGCATATCCGGGGTGGAAGGCTCCAGCCACTGAACAGGGCCGCTGCGACTCTGAAAGCAGAGTTTACCTTTTTTGCCGGTCAGTTGTTCAACTGCTGCGATGGTCTGCTCAAGCTCCTCTACGTAAGGATCACCCTGTTCAATAAATTTTTCCGGCAGGCTGTGGGCGCTGTAAACAACCTGGACCGGGTCGTGAAGGGTGGAGGCACCTTCCCTGATGCGGGCGGCAAGGCAGTTGATATAATGGGTTTCCGTGGGCCAGGAACGAATCTCCCGTACAGGCAGGTTGAAACCGTTTTTCCGGTTGTGCAGCTGTACATCGTAAAAGGAAGAGCCGCTGGTGGCCCTGGAATAATGCGGATAAAGAGGGAGGCAGATCAGCTCACGGACGCCTGCCCGGACCATTTCCTGCAAAACCTGTCCTGCAAAGGGGTGCCAGTAACGCATGCAGGGCCGGACCATGAAATCTCCATCTCCTGCCAGGGAGTCAGCAAGCGCCTTGGCCTGGCTGGCCGTAATCCTGCCGATGGGTGAGCCTCCGCCGATTTTTTTATAGTTGGCAATGGATGCTGGAGCTCTGCGTCGGGCAATCAGGGCGGCAAGAGGTTTCTGAAGCAACGATGGTCCCAGCTGGATGATCTGGCGATCGGAGAACAGATTATAGAGAAAGGGGAGCACATCTTCCGGTTTCTCCGGTCCACCCAGATTAAGCAGCAGTACCCCGATTTTTTTTGTTTTCTCTGATTGTTGCATGGCACAAATGTACACGTTTTTTTCAAGGTGCGTCAAGAAAATGTACGTTTAGGCCTTGATTTACCCCATGGTCAATGCCTATAATTAAGATATGGTAAGGTCGTGTTCTTCTTGTATCCCGGTTTTTCTCCTGTCGGCATTCCGCTTTATTCTCTGTTTCTCTTCTGTATCATCTGCAGTTTCGGTCTGTCCGGCTTCCGGGAAGCATGGAGGTCATGATCTTTTTCAAGGCAGCGGCATGGGGTCGCTGACGCTGTAAAACAGTGGAGGATATGTATGGAACTGAAAGTTGAGGCCAGAAATCTTGACATGCGAAAGAGTTGGCAGGAAAAGATTGAGGAAGAGCGTACAAAACTCAACCGCCATTATGCCAACTTTGTGCTCCATCTCCGTGTCACCATTGAGGCTACCCCCGGCTACAAGGAAGGGGGGTACGAAGTCCACCTGGTCGCATCGGTACCCCAGGATACAGTTGTTGTGAAACGATGGGGTGAAAAAGTACGTCCCCTGCTTGTCGAGGCCTTTGATGTTCTCGGCGCGCAACTGAAAGCGATTGTACGAAAAAAACAGGATCATAAAAATCGAAAAAGTGCCAAGACCCAGGGTGCGGTTCTGGACGGAAATGCTCCGGGCACGATCCAGCGGCTGTTTCCGGATTACGGTTTTATTGTAACCCCGGATGAACAGGAGGTCTTTTTCCATGAAAATTCGTTGAAGAACACCTCCATGGATGATCTCAACGAAGGAGATTCTGTAGTTTTTTCCATGGAAGAGGGTGATAAAGGGCTGCAGGCCATCTGGGTAAAAGCCGGATAATCCGGTTTCAGTACAGTAAAGAGGGAAAACCCCTGCCGGTTTCGGCAGGGGTTTTTTTGTTGTAGGCAGTGAGGAAAACTGGTTTGATACCTTGTTGTAGAAGGTGGAGTGCACTACACACGTTAGAAA
>CAZKBZ010000087.1:1507-11820 GCA_964551175.1 uncultured Desulfobulbus sp. | reverse complement strand
GCAGTGATATTATCCTTATGCACGTAAGCCTGGTAACGCATGAGCTGGTTTTTACGATATCGGATACCCTCTCCCCTGTCGGCTGCATAACTCTGATCGGCAAGATAAGTGGTCAATCCCTCACACCAGTTGTCAGTGTTGGTTGTTCTGACTGCATTACCAAACCAGGAGTGCAGGATTTCATGACCAAGCGAAGTGTCTTTGATAAAGGGCAGCCGGACAACTGCCTGGCCGAGCAGGGTAAACGTGGGCATGCCATAGCCCGTGGGCAGCCGGTTTTCAACAATAGAATACCGCTTGAAGGGAAAGGGACCGATCAGCTTTTCATAACGTTTGATATAGGTTGCTGCCTTGTCCAGATAGCCTGCAGACAACCCGGCATCTTCAGGAAAAAAATAAGTGTACACTGTTGTGGTTCCTGCTTTGCGGGAATTGATGGTGTATGGGCCGGCTGCAAAGTTTATCGATCCTATGGGGTGAGGATAATTTGCCTTGAGAAGTCGAGGATTTTTGCCGGCGATGACGAGTTTGTCTGCCTCGGTGACGCCGGAGAAGCCCTTGGGCAGAGCGGCGGTCAGGGAGAAGTGCATATCATGGTCTGCAACAGGATGCCAGAGTCCGGCCAGGGTGATGCCTTTTTTGCTGATCAGGTTGCCGGAACCAGGTGCTTTACCAGCTGTTGTCAGTTGCCAGGAAAGAGCTATGGATTGTCCTTCAGGTGAGGAGGGGAGGGAGATCGTTTTCTGGTTATCTTCATTTTTAACTACCATGACTTCCTTTTTAGCACCCTGGATTGATGTGCGAATATTTTCCAGGTCACCGAGATAGAGTTGCAGCTCCATGTCCGCAGGTACGGTTATAATTGAATTGCCATACATGGTTGACCTGTTCAGATCAAAAGAGATGCTGATGTCTTGGCTGGGAAGAAAGTCCCCGGCATGCAGGAGAGAAGGCAGCGGGGCAAAGCCCGATACCAGGAAAAGGAAGAGCATCTGAATGGAAAGAGTTTTCATGGAGATTATTCTGTTAAGGGTTAGTTGATTATCATATTGATAAAAATTGTATTCATTCTTGCAGCCATTGACAAGTTGGAGCTGGATCAGTTGTGTTTTTCTTGACACAAACAGGGTGTTTATTGTAGTTCTGCAAAGTTCTGCTGCAACATTTGCATCGCCTGTATTACCATCCATCGCGGATGCCAGGATAATATGAAGCTGTATTCTGCAGGCCTTCAGGAACAGGCTGACAGCGAACCAGATTCTGTATCCGTCCTGCCGGCAGATGTATCACATAAACAAGATATTGTTAAGGCCTTCCATCAAGGTCTGCAGGGAGGAATGAGTGGAAACCTATCGTATTAAAATTATTAATGCCATTGCAAACGAGGGACTTGAGCTTTTTGGTGAGCGGTACCGGGTGGATGAAAAGGAGAAGAACCCTCAGGGCATTGTAGTCCGCAGCTCCCCGGTTAAACTCAACGCATTCCCTGAACTGCTTGCCATAGCCAGAGCAGGTGCCGGAGTAAACAATATTCCGGTTGACGAAGCTTCGGAAAAGGGTATCTGCGTGTTTAATACGCCTGGAGCCAATGCCAATGCCGTTGTTGAACTTGTTTTTACCATGCTCGGTATCTGGCTTCGTAATGTTCACCATGGGATTTCTTTCTGCCAGGGATTGAGCGGCCTGCAGGGTGAAAAACTCAATGAAGAGGTTGAGGCCCGCAAAAAGATGTTCAAGGGCGTGGAGATGGCGGGCAAGACTCTTGGCGTCATCGGGCTCGGCCAGATCGGCGTTCGGGTCGCCAACATGGGGGTCCATCACTGCATGCGGGTGCTGGGTTTTGATCCCTTTCCGGTGATGGATAACATCCACGGCCTGTCCTCGAAAGTGGAACTGGCAAAATCACGGAGGGAGGTTCTTGAACAGGCGGATTATGTGTCCGTGCATGTACCGCTGAATAAAAATACCACCGGACTGGTTTCAACAGAGTTTTTGCAAACCATGAAAGATGGTGCACTGCTGTTTAACTATGCACGAGGACCTGTGGTTGATGAGGATGCAGTCCTTACTGCAATAGAGTCTGGTAAAATATGCGGACATATATCTGATTTTCCTTCAGAAAAATTGATCGGTCACGATAAGATTCTGTTGAGTCCGCACCTTGGTGCATCGACCTCAGAATCAGAAGAAAACTGTGCCTGCATGGCGGTCAGGGAGTTGAAAAGATACCTGGAATATGGAAATATCACTCACAGTGTCAATTTTCCTAATGTGGAGAATATTCCCACGGTCTGGGTTCATTCCCGCTTGATCATGATCAATCATGACAGGCCTGGAATGATCGGGCTGGTTACCAATATTCTTGGTAAGAACAATATCAACATCATGAGTTATACCAATGAGAGTAACGGTACTATCGGCTATAATATTATTGATTGTGAAGGGCCGGTATCACTTGATGTACGGAAAGAAATTGAAGCCAATGACGGGGTCATCAGGACCAGAGTAATAGCGTTCAAATAGAGCAGGCAGGAGTGACAGTGACAGGAACCGGTTGGTTTGCCGGTTGTATCCCTTATTCCTGTAAGATTGGAGATAGATATGGGTAAAACGGTTGCAGAAAAAATTTTAGCCGCACATCTGGTTGCAGGTGAGCTGAAAAGGGGTGAGGAGATTGCACTTCGTATTGATCAGACCCTGACCCAGGATGCCACCGGGACCATGGCGTATCTGGAGTTTGAGGCCATTGGTATTCCACGGGTGAAAACCGAGCTGTCGGTCAGCTATGTGGATCATAACCTGGTGCAGTCGGATTTTAAAAATGCCGATGACCACGTTTTTCTGCAGGGAGTGGCCCGTAAATTCGGTCTCTATTTTTCTCCTCCGGGCAACGGCATCTGTCATCAGGTCCATCTGGAACGTTTTGGCATACCGGGCAAGACGTTGCTCGGATCGGATTCTCATACGCCGACCTGCGGCGGTCTGGGCATGCTGGCCATGGGTGCCGGTGGTCTTGATGTTGCCATGGCCATGGCAGGAAAACCCTTTTACCTGGTCATGCCCGGAATTTACGGCATCAGACTGACCGGCAGACTGCGCCCCTGGGTTGCCGCCCGGGACGTGCTCCTTGAAGTATTGCGCCAGCTCACAGTGAAGGGAGGGGTCGGTTATATCATGGAGTATTTCGGACCCGGTGTTGCAAATTTGAGTCTCACCGACCGGGCCACGATTACAAATTTCGGCGCGGAACTGGGAGCCACAACTTCTGTTTTTCCATCTGATGAGAATACAAGAGAATATATGAAGGCCCAGGGCAGGGAAGACCAGTGGCAGGAGCTGACTGCTGATCCCGATGCCGAGTATGATAGAGTTCTGGAAATTGATATGTCGACCCTGGAGCCGATGATAGCCTGTCCGTCATCACCGGATAATGTGGTCAAGGTTCGTGAGGTGGCAGGCAGACCGGTTGCCCAGGTGCTGGTCGGTTCATGCACCAACTCTTCCCTGCGCGATCTGACCGCTGTTTCCAGGATCATGGAGGGGAGGGAAGCGTCCCGTGAGGTAAGCTTTGAGGTGAACCCGGGAAGTCGTCAGGCCCTGGAAAACCTGGCTGCCCTGGGAGGAATCCTGCCGCTTCTGCAGGCAGGAGCCCGCATTCATCAGTCCGGATGCCTGGGCTGTATCGGCATGGGACAGGCTCCTCCCACCGGTATGATATCCCTGCGCACATTTTCCAGAAATTTCCCGGGCAGGTCCGGTACCCAGGGAGATAAGGTGTATCTCTGCAGCCCGGAGGTTGCCGCGGCCTCGGCCATCAAGGGTGTAATCACCGACCCTCGGGATCTGGGCGATTATCCGGACTTTACTCTTCCTGAGAAATACCTGCCCGGTGATGAGCGCATAGAACCACCTCTGCCTGAAGACAGTGAAGTTGAGATTATCCGTGGGCCGAACATAGCGCCCTTTCCCGATTTTGAGCCTTTGCCCGAGACCTGGCGGGGTAAAGTGATGCTTAAACTTGGTGATAATATAACCACGGATCATATCATGCCGGCAGGGGCCAGAATTCTACCTCTGCGCAGCAATATTCCGGCAATCAGTGAGTTTGTGTTTTCGCAGATCACGGAATGTTTTGCCTGTGATATGAAAGAGGCCATGTCGGCCGGTCATTTTGGGGCCGTGGTAGGTGGTGACAACTATGGCCAGGGTTCAAGCCGTGAGCATGCGGCACTGGCACCAAGATATCTGGGTGTGCAGGTGAAGCTGGTAAAAAGCTTTGCCCGTATCCATAAAGCAAACCTGATCAACTTCGGCATTGTTCCGCTGACGTTTGTTGATCCTTCTGATTACGACAGGGTGGAACAGGGTGACGAAATGGTAATTCCCGGTATCAGAAAAGCATTAGCCGATGGTGCGGATACTGTTGTCGTTGAGATCAATGGTACTCCTCTCCAGGCCAGGGTTGATCTTTCGGAAAGGCATCGGGAAATATTGATTGCAGGTGGTTTACTGAACTGGGCCAGGCAGAGTAGCTGATCTGTTGATGATGCAAAATCACAGCATGTCATAAAAATGATATATATTTCAATAATTAAACTTGACGGTTAACCTCTTGACTATAAGTGATTTTTGGAGAGTATTGCTGCCGCCCATTCTGTTACCAGGTAAAGATTATTGAACTTATTCCAGAATTGCCCGGTATTTCCTTTGTTGGAGAATTTAGATAACTGCTTGATTTTATTTGATTAATTTTTCAGCTGTATTTTTCTTAGTATTGGCACGGGTTGTGCAATATAATAGATATCTTCATCTCTTCTCTTCTTTTTGGCCGGCTCTTCCTTTCCTGGACGAGCCGGTTTTTTTTGTTGATCATGAATCTTGATTCCCTCAAAGTCGCTCTCACCCCATGCCCTGAATATGGGCATCACTGCCTCATCGACGCAATCAATCGTGTGATGGCTGAACTGGATCAGGTTCCAAACCTGCATTCCTGTACAGTCCTGCTGAAACCCAATCTGATTACTGCAAAATATGGTATCCTTCCCTGCACGGAAGCGGCTTTTATGCTTGCAGCAGCCCGCTGGTTTATGGATCAGGGCGCACGGGTCAGCATAGGGGATTCACCGGCTTTTGGCTCAGCAAATGCAGCTTTACAAACATTGGGATTTGCAGATGAGCTTGCGTCTCTAGGCGTTTCGATTACGAATTTCAAACAGTCTATAAATGTGAAGCTGGCTGGTGGTGGAAAGGCCGGGATAGCCATTGATGCCATGGAGTGCGACCTGCTGGTGAATCTGCCCCGGATCAAGGCCCATGCCCAGACCCGGGTTACTCTGGCTGTCAAGAACTGTTTCGGCTGCCTGGTCGGCCTGCGCAAGCCATGGTGGCACATGGCTTACGGTGGCAAAGACGGCAGTTTCAGTGACCGGATTGTGCAGCTCCTTGATGTGCTGCCTGACTCAATCACCCTTGTGGATGGAATACATGCAATGCACAAAACAGGTCCAATTCATGGTGAACTCTATCCATTGGCTCTGCTCGGCGCTTCACGTAATCCTGTGGCAATGGACAGGGCATTGCACCAGGTGCTGGATATTGATCCGGAGTTGAGTCCTCTGATGCTTGCCTGCCGGCGCATTGGAATTTTAGGGGCGGAATTTTCCCAACTTCAATTTCCCCTGGCAACCCCAGTTGAGCTGCAGGCCACTGATTTTCAGGTTCCGGAACAATTGAATCCTGTTCGGTTTAATTTTTTTCGTTTTGCCAGGCGCAGAGTCTCCAGAATATGCAAGGGTTGACCGGAGGTAGTTCAACCATTGCTTGCAAAGAGAGGTCCTGCAAGGTACATTTCTTACTCATGATATTTTGAATGATAATACTGTGCTGGAGAGGATGAATGTTTAATCTGCAGGGAAAAGTGGCACTCATTACCGGGGGATCCCGCGGTATCGGTCGGGCTATTGCCTTACGGCTGGCAGAAAACGGTGTGAATATTGTAGTGAATTATGTCAGGCATCGCCGAGATGCGGAGGCAACTGTTGCCGCGATTGAAAAGCATGGCGTGCATTGCCTGGCTGTCAAGGCAAACGTGGCCAAGGAAGAGGATGTCAAACGGATGTTTGAGGAAATCCACAACACCTACGAACGGTTGGATATTCTGGTATCCAATGCCGCATCCGGTGTGTTGAAGCCGGTCATGGAACTGACCACCCGCCACTGGAACTGGGCAATGGATATCAATGCCCGTGCCATGTTGACCCTGGTCCAGCACGCTGTGCCCATGATGGGGCAGGGAGGGAGGATCATTGCCGTTTCAAGTCTTGGTGCTGTGCGGGCTGTGCCCAACTACACTGTAGTTGGAGCCTCAAAGGCTGCCCTGGAATCACTGGTCCGTCATCTGGCGGTTGAACTGGGACCGAAAGGGATGACGGTCAACACCATCAGTGCCGGTGTCGTGGATACGGATGCACTGAAAAAATTCCCTAACCGTGATGAGATAATCGGTGTTTCCCTTGACCGAACACCACTTGGCCGGTTGACGACTCCGGAGGATGTGGCGGATCTCGCTCTGTTTCTCTGCAGTGAAGGGGCAGCCATGATCCATGGCCAGGTTATAGTTGTGGACGGTGGTTACGCTATTCAGGGTTGAGCGTTTTTCAGCAACCTGTAACACGATTCAAAAACAAGTACTGCGGTCAGGTAAATCAGGCAGGCGGAGAAAAAAGAGGGCCAACCGGTTGCTTCACTGCCGGAAATCAATTGAATCGGCCGGTAAAGGACAGACCAGAAACCGTTGGCATGAAAAATCCAGAACCCGGGAAAAGTAAACCCTAACACCAGGTAAAAACTCTGTCGAAGAACTTTCATGGCTGCCTGCCTGTAAAGGCCTTTATCAGTCCGCTCAAAATCGATTCAGGCTTTGTTTCTAAAGCCGCTCTATTTTTTTGTTGCATTTGCCACAACAAACTGTAATGCGTGGCCCATTTCCCACTATTGCTGAATTTTATGGTATTTGTGTTGAATTTATACGAAAGAATTTGTATTAATACAAAATTTATTTTTCGATAAATTATTTTCTCTGCTTATAAATCTCTTTCGGAGAAGTAACCGGATTTTTTATGACCGTTTTCCGTTACAATGCCAACGGATCAAGTAGTCTTGCTGGCAACACCATCTGACTGGCTCCCGGCTTACCCCTGAACAAATGAAACCTGATTTTCTTGAATATATACAAGAGCATGTGGTTCTTGGAGACGGTGCGCTCGGTTCCTATCTCTTTGATCGGGGAGTGGAACGTGCTCGAAACCTGGATCTGTTGAACCTGCAGGCACCGGATGTGATTTTCAGTGCCCATGAGGAGTATATCCGTTCAGGCAGCCAGTTGATTGAAACCAACACCTTTGGAGCGGGCAGGTTCAAGCTGCAGGAGTCCGGTGCCGGGGACCAGGTGTTTGCCATTAACCGTGCCGGAGCCGAGATTGCAGCTAAGGCAGCAGGCCATCAGGTCTTTGTTGCCGGCTCAGTCGGTCCCTCCGGAATCACTTTTCCTTTTGATGAAGAGGAAATAACACTCGATGATATCCGGGACAGTTTCCGGGACCAGGTACGGGGTCTGGCCGAGGGCGGAGCTGATGTCCTGATCATTGAAACCTTTTCCAATCTTGATGAGATACTGTTGGCCATTGAAGTGGCCAGGAGCGAGGTGCCGGAGCTGCCGGTTATCAGCCAGATGGTTTTCCCGGCCCGGGCCATGTCTGTACGAGGTGATGATGCATTGACCTGTGCGCACAGGATGCATGAAGCCGGTGCTGCCGTGGTGGGAACAAACTGTGGACGCGGTATTGATGCCATGGTGCTGGCTATCAGCAGAATGTCTCCACTTGCAGGTAATGGGGTTCCGCTGTCCGCTTTTCCCAATGCCGGCATGCCGGAAATGGTCGGCCATCGTATGATATATCCTGCCCAGCCGGGTTACATGGCTACCCGGGCCAGGGAAATGATCCGTAACGGGGTCCATCTGATCGGTGGGTGTTGTGGTACCACTCCCGCCCATATCCGGGAGTTCCGTTCAGCCTTGAAAATCAGGCCCGTCCGGGTGGAGGGTGGCCGTGTTGAGGTCATCGGAGACTCAGAGCAGAAGGTAGCCGGAGAATCTCGAATCGGCGGTTTTCTTTCCAGTCTTGTACCGGGTCGTCTGCCGATTATTGTTGAACTTGATCCACCCACTCATCTTGATGTGGAACCGGTTCTATGCGGGGCGGAAAAATTGAGCAAAGCAGGCGTAGATGCCATCTCGCTGGGGGAAAATCCTCTCGCTATTCTGCGGACAGGTAACCTGGGAGTTGCCTCCCTGATCCGTAACCGGACAGGTATCCAGACAATTGTTCACCAGACCGGAAGGGATATCAATGGGTTAGGGTTGCAGTCGCGGATGATGGAGGCACATCTGCTTGGTATTGAGGCAGTGCTTGCCGTTTCCGGTGATTCTGCTGCAGGTACGGATCAGCCCAGGGTAAGCGGTGTCTTTGATCTTCGCTCCCAGGGACTGATCAGCATGCTAGAGGGACTGAACCGGGGAATGAACATGGCGGGACGGTCCATTAAAGAGCCGACGAATTTTTCCATAGGTGCGGCGTTCAGCTTCCGGCCTTCCAAGCCGGACCTGCAGATTCGCCGACTGGAGAAAAAGGTTTCTTCAGGAGCTCGTTATGCACTGACTCAGCCACTTTTTGCAAGAGAAACGGTGGAGCAGATGATTGAGCGTGTCAGTCATCTGGATATCCTGATTTTTCCCGGTATTTTTCCAATTATTTCCTCACGCAATGCCGAGTTCCTTCATAATGAGGTGCCTGGCATTTTCGTACCTGAAGATTTTCGCGGAAAACTAGCGCAGTATGAAGACGTCATTGACCAGCGAAAGGCGGCATTTGAGTTTACCGCCAAGCTGATTGAAGATATCTCATCCTTTGTTGACGGACTGTATCTGATCAGTCCGTTGAACAAGTGGGAAATTGTACTTGATTTTGTAAACCAGATTCGGGAAGCCGGCTGGAAAGGCAGCGGACGGGCGGACAACCTTCATGCTGCATAATTTTTGCTTAAACAGGAGTTTTTATGTCTACGCATCTCTTTACCTCTGAGTCTGTATCTGAAGGCCATCCGGATAAGGTTGCTGATCAGATTTCCGACGCTATTCTTGATGGTATCCTGGATAAAGATCCCCATGCCCGTGTGGCCTGTGAGAGTTTGGTTACTACCGGTCTGGCATTGATTGCCGGCGAGATAACTACCTCAGCCTGGGTTGATATGCCGACCATCGTCCGTGAGACCATACGGGAGATCGGTTATAATTCCTCAGATATGGGGTTTGACTGGCAATCCTGCGCAGTGATGACCTCCATTGACAAGCAGTCACCGGACATAGCCCTGGGAGTTGATGAGGGCAAGGGACTCGATCTGGACCAGGGTGCCGGCGACCAGGGACTGATGTTCGGTTATGCCTGCAATGAAACCAGTGTGCTGATGCCCATGCCCATCACCTATGCCCACAGGCTGGTGAAGCGTCAGGCCGAGGTTCGTAAAACCGGTCTGCTGCCCTGGCTGCGACCTGATGCCAAGAGCCAGGTTACTATCCAGTATGAGGATAATGTGGCCAAACGGATAGAAGCGGTTGTCCTTTCTTCTCAGCACAGTCCGGATGTTTCCTATGCGGATCTGAAAGATGGGATCATGGAGGAGATCATCAAGCCCATCCTGCCCGCTGACATGCTTGATGAAAACACCAACTATTTTATCAACCCGACAGGGCGTTTTGTTATAGGTGGTCCGGTTGGTGACTGCGGCGTGACCGGTCGTAAGATCATTGTTGACTCATACGGCGGACGCGGGTCCCATGGCGGCGGTGCTTTTTCCGGCAAGGATCCATCCAAGGTCGACCGTTCCTCATCCTACATGGGGCGTTATGTGGCCAAGAATATTGTTGCTGCCGGCCTTGCCACAGAAGTTGAGGTGCAGGTGGCGTATGCCATCGGAATTTCCAAGCCGGTTTCCATCAATGTCAAGACCTTTGGAACCTGCAAGGTTTCTGATGAACGACTGATTGAATTGATCGGCGAGGTTTTTGACCTGCGGCCCAAGGCAATTGTGCAGCACCTTGATCTTCTGCGACCAATTTATCACAAGACAGCGGCCTATGGTCATTTCGGCCGTGAACTGCCTGAGTTTACCTGGGAGCGTACGGATAAGGCTGAAGAACTGAAAAGCGCTGCCGGGATCTGATGTCAGGTTGATCAGGTTAGAGCCTGATTGCCTGT
>CAZKBZ010000087.1:0-1407 GCA_964551175.1 uncultured Desulfobulbus sp. | reverse complement strand
GCCATAGCCGAAACCGAGATGCCCGGCCTGATGGCGCTTCGCGAAGAGTATGCAGAGGAAAAGCCGCTCAAGGGAGCCCGTATTGCCGGCTGTCTGCACATGACCATCCAGACGGCGGTATTGATGGAAACGCTTATCGACCTTGGCGCTGAAGTGCGCTGGTCATCGTGCAATATATTTTCCACCCAGGATCAGGCAGCCGCTGCAATGGCCGCAGCGGGTATTCCCACCTTTGCCTGGAAAGGAGAAACTGAAGAAGAGTTCTGGTGGTGCATTGATCAGACCATCTTCGGCCCGGATGACTGGCGACCCAATATGCTTCTGGATGACGGTGGTGATCTGACCCTGGTTATGCACCAGAAGTATCCTGAACTATTGAAAGATGTACGTGGTGTTTCCGAAGAAACCACCACCGGCGTCCATCGCTTAAACGAGATGGCTGCAAAGGGAGAACTGCTCACCCCGGCCTTTAATGTCAATGATTCAGTAACTAAATCCAAGTTTGACAACCTGTACGGCTGCCGGGAATCGTTGATTGATGGAATCAAGCGGGCAACGGATGTAATGATTGCCGGTAAGATTGCTGTTGTTGTGGGTTATGGTGACGTGGGCAAGGGCTGCGCTCAAGCATTGCGTGGTATGGGTGCCTCAGTGCTGGTGACTGAGATTGACCCCATCTGTGCCCTGCAGGCTGCCATGGAAGGGTATCGTGTTGTGACCATGGAAGAGGCTGCACCTGTCGGTGATATGTTTGTCACCTGTACCGGAAACCTGAAAGTGATTACCAGGGCTCACATGGATAAGATGAAGGATCAGGCTATTGTCTGCAATATCGGTCATTTTGATTCTGAGATTGACATTGCCGGTATTCGTGATCTTACCTGGGAAAATATTAAACCACAGGTGGATCATGTAATTTTTCCGGATGGCAAACGTATCATAGTGCTTGCCGAAGGGCGGCTGGTGAACCTTGGTTGTGCCACCGGTCATCCGAGCTTTGTCATGAGTAATTCATTTACCAACCAGGTACTGGCTCAGATTGAACTGTGGCAGAATTCCGAAAAGTATGAAAACAAGGTCTATTTCCTGCCCAAGAAACTTGATGAAATGGTGGCCAGGCTGCATCTCAAGAAAATAGATGTTCACCTGACAACTCTCAGCAAGGAGCAGGCAGACTATATTGGTGTGGATATCGATGGCCCTTATAAGCCTGAGTATTATCGGTATTAACCAGGATGAACAAAAAACCGGTCGAGCCGGTAGATTGCTGCACACGGGGGCACAGGGAAACTTCTCTGTGCCCCTCTTCTTTCCTGGATTCCGGTTGCCTGTGAATTACCGGATACTGGTTGTTCTGTCTCTTCTGTTTCTCCTGTTCGGCTGTGCCGGTCACCAGACCCGAATTAT
>CAZKBZ010000086.1:0-11913 GCA_964551175.1 uncultured Desulfobulbus sp. | reverse complement strand
TATCAAAACAGACCCAAAAAACAACCTGGCAGAAGAGATACTGACCGGTTCTCTCTGCCAGGCATTAATTCTTAAAAAAGAGGTCTCTCCCGCCCGATTCGATACCCCGGACAGTAAACATGAACCAATACAATGTCCTGTTGACTGCCACGCATGCTGCCGCCTTGCAGTAACCCTGGACCTGACAGCAGCAGAGTCATTGACGATCTACCTGTTAAACAGGGATGTGGTTGATCTGATAGAGGAATACACCAGGATCCATGATCAGACAGGATACTGTCCATTTATGATCATGGACAGGTGTATAATCCATAACTACAAGCCGACTGCCTGTCAGATGTTCATGCCGTTTGCATATAAAGGCAAACCCATGTGCTATTATATCGCAGAGGAGGGACAACTGCTCAAGGATGATGATTCTCCGGAAAACTGCATGAACTCAAGTTCGTATGACATCCATGGCTGCATGATGACAATCCAGTCTGAAATTGATGGCTATCTTTCCCGTTCCTTTTTTAAAAATATCTACCAGGGAACGCTGTGGTGGAAAAACAATTACCACTGCCTGCCCGTGAACACAAGAACATGCCTTGAATCTATCCTGAACGGAGAGTATGTCGGCCTGCAGATTATGGAAGATTTCAAGTTCGCGGAAACACTGCTGGCAGGACATGAAACGTACAGTGCAATGGTTGCCGGCCATTCAACTCTCTGATTCTTCAGGTTACTGTCAGTATCCCACTGCCAGCGCATAACAGATCATTGCATCTGTCTGCAGAAAAGCTGCCGTCTCGTCATCATAAAAGGCCCCGATTCCGCTGCAGCCCAATCCCTGCAGGGTGGAGGCAAGGTAAATGCGCTGGCCGATGATACCAGCCTTTATCATCAGAGGCAGGTAGTTTGAATCTGAAGAACTGAGGAAAAAGGTTACCCCGCTGTCAGCTCCCAGACCCTGTTCCAGGCAGAGATATCCGGTTATGTCGGAAAAATCTCCTGGCCTGATGCAGGTTAATCCCTCGTATAATCCCGGCTGCAACCCGTCAACGCGGTTGACCACTGACCAGAGGCGTACCTGCTGATCGCAGTCACTGCTTACCGGTTCCAGAACGGAATGGAGAATGGAGATGTACTCATCCCGGCTCATGGTGGTACCGGTAAATTCCCGGATGGATCTGCGGGAAATAACGGCTTCCTGCAGCTCAGCTGCTGAAACCGACCAGAGATTCCCCTGCTCCTCCACTGCAGAGCAACCGGCAAGACGGCTGCCGGCAGCATAACTCTTTTCAATGATCCGGTCTGTACAGTGATATCCGGAACCATCCACAAAGGGCAATTGCATGGCAAATTCCTGAACAAGTGTCTCTTCCCTCTGCCCGCAGACAGCCATCGCCATCACCAGCTCCCTGTCCCTGAAGCCGAAACTCTCAGCAACTCTTTGTCGATCCAGCAGGTACTGAACCTGGAACGGCCGACCTGCACACCATGCTGCCGACTCAACAGCACCCAGCAGATGGCCGGAATCAAGCAGACAGTAGCGCAGTGCCCTGGATCTGTATTTCCAGCTGGAACGGTAATAGATGGCAGAGACAAGCAGCAGCAGACCTGAGACCCGCCGTTTGTCCGAACAGCAGGCCTCAAGCCCTTCATGCTCATCCAGAGGATAGAGCAGCCGCAGACAGAACCGCTGCGGCTCAACATGGTAGATCCCGTCCTCCAGTCCCTGCACATCTCTTGCCTGTATGTACAGCTCACACGGGTAGAGGGCGCCGGCAGAGGGATTGACCCGCAGATAATACTCTCCGCCGGCATAGACTTTTCTGGCTGTCAACCCTGCACAGAGCTGAAAAAAATCGTTCAGCCCGGAGAGGTTGTCCAAGGGAATGACCGGGAATTCATCTGGATAACGCTTGAAAACAGCGGGCTGGCGATTCCAGTCCATGGTAGTGGAGCTACGGACGGATTCCCAGGTATGTACAGTCTGCTGGTGATAGGGATACATACAATTCCGTCAGCAGTAAACCGGACTTATCCGGTAACAACAGGACAGGCAGAAATTCCCGGCCACGATGGGCCGGGAGAGCAGCTGAAAGAAGTCTGTTGAACAACCGGCAGCATTACTTTTCTGCTGCGGCCTCACACTCCTTCCTATAGGGATTAATCGTCATCACCGGGCAGCAGGCGGTTTTGACCACCTTGTCGGCCACACTGCCGAACATGACCCGCTCAAGGCCCTTATACCCATGGGTTCCCATCACGATCAGGTTACAGTTATTATCCTGGGCATACTGGAGGATTTCTTCACTCACATCTCCGGTCAGGACCTTGCTGTGCAGATCACTCACCCCTGCTGCAGTAATTTCTTCCCTGTTGGTTTCAACAAATTCTTCCATCCGGTGCTGGGCGGATTCAAGAAGCTCTTCTTCCAGGTTGGGCAGGTTTACCGGTGGTACAAAAAATCCGGAATAGTCCTCAAAATTCTGGACCACAAAGATCAGATGCAGAGAGGCTCCAAATTTACCGGCAACATACGCCGCTGACTTGGCGATTTTGTCGGCATTTTCGGAAAAATCGACAGGGGTGATAACGGTTTTAATTTCCTTCATGGCAGATCTCCTTGCGATGGGCGTTTCGTAATTATTCACGGTAGATACAACTCAGCGCTCTTATTACCACGATACTTGTAATTGATTACAGGTGCCGCATAGTTCGCGGGATAACCTGTCTGGAAAAGAAGAGCGGACGACTACTTTTTCCATACCTCTATTGTGGCACAGCTTTACCAGGAAAACAAGACCTATTCATCGTAAGCGGTCACAGGGCATACCTGCTGCGGGCGACCGGCAAGCCTTATGTAGTGTCTGTCCATAAATGAGAATTTTCGTTCGAGTTCAAGGAGCATAGAAAAATAAAAAGCGCAGCATATTAGACATATGTGAGTATTTTTATTTTTCGTAGCGACACCGAAATCGGGCGAAAAGGCCATATAAGGACAGGCACTATGTAACATCAGTACACTGCGGCCTGCCGCTTGCCTACATCAGGCACACCCTGTGACCGCTTACAAGTTTGATGTATATTCAAGCTGCTTGAATATTCACGAACAGTTACTATTCATCCGGAATGACAAAGCTGTTGACCCTTGCCTGCAAGACGAATATAGTTTTGCTTCAACCGTTGACATTTTCCTGCTGTACAATAACATATTCTTCTTCCGGATAGTGAAATACCATGGATTTTGAACCCAAATGGATTGCCTGGGAAATTACCCGCCGCTGTAATCTGAAATGTGTCCACTGCAGATCTTCTTCCGAACTTGAAGTGGCCAACCATCCCGATTTCTCTCTTGACGAGGCCAAGCGGGTGCTTGATGACATCAACGCATACGCCAGCCCGGTTGTGGTGCTCTCCGGCGGCGAGCCCCTGCTGCGCAGTGATGTCTTTGATATTGGGTCCTACGGAACTGATCTTGGCCTGCGGATGTGTCTGGCCACCAACGGGACCCTGGTCAATGAAGAGACCTGCCGCATGATCAGGGAAGCAGGCATAAAAATGGTTTCCCTGAGCCTGGATGGTGCAAGCAGCGAAATCCATGACAACTTCCGCAACCAGCAGGGTGCCTTTGACGGCACCATGAATGCCATCAGGCTGTTTAACGAGCATGGCATCAAGTTTCTGATCAACTCATCCTTTACCAAACGGAACAAGGAAGAGGCCCCTAAAATCTACGAACTGGTCAAAGGACTGGGCGCCACTGCCTGGTATCTGTTCATGATCGTACCCACCGGCCGTGGTGAGGAGATCATGGAAGAGCTGATTCCGGAATCGGAATACGAGGATATCCTGAACTGGCATTATGATATGGAAAAACAGGAGACCGACATGCTGGTTCGTCCCACCTGTGCGCCTCAGTATTACCGGATCGTGCTGCAACGGTCCAAAGAGGAGGGAGAACGATTCAAGCGCAGAACACTCCAGTTTTCCACCGGTGGTTCCAAGGGATGTTTGGCCGGACAGTTGATCTGCCTCATTGATGTGGACGGCAATGTCCTACCCTGCAGTTATTTTCCCAAGGCTGCCGGCAACATACGCCAACAGTCTTTTAAAGATATCTGGGAGAACTCGAAACTTTTCCTGGAGCTTCGGGACTTCAAAGGCTACAAAGGCAACTGCGGCCGTTGTGAATACGTCAATGTCTGCGGAGGCTGCCGGGCCCGGGCCTATGCCATGACCGGTGACTACCTGGACCAGGAGCCCTTTTGTAGCTACCAGCCCGGCCATTAAAAACTGACACCTGAAACCTGATACCTTTTTAAAAAAATGAACGATACATTTCTCAAGGCCTGCCGTGGTGAAAAAACCGATTATACTCCTGTCTGGTTCATGCGCCAGGCCGGGCGCTACCTGCCTGAATATCAGGCAGTACGGGGCAAGGTCACCTTTCTGGAACTGTGCAAAAATCCGGAACTGTGCACCGAGGTCACCCTGCAGCCCATTGATATTTTCGGCTTTGATGCGGCCATTCTGTTTTCCGATATCCTGATAGCCATGGAAGCCATGGGGCTTACCCTGGAATTCCATGAAGGGCGGGGGCCGGTTTTTCCCGACCCGGTTCGCAATCAGGCGGATGTGGACAAACTGATCATTCCGGATCCGGACGAGACCATGCCCTTTGTCATGGAAACCATCAGGCTGCTGCGCAAAGAACTTAAAGTTCCCCTGATCGGCTTTTCCGGTGCACCCTTTACCCTGGCTACCTACCTGATCGAAGGAGGGTCATCCAAGGTGTTTCTGGAGACCAAGCGGATGGCCTTTCAGGCACCGGATCTGTACCATAACCTGCTGGCCAAGATCACCGAGTGTACCAGTCTGTACCTGCAGGCCCAGGTCCGGGCGGGTGCCCAGGCCCTGCAGATTTTTGATTCCTGGGCCGGTATCTGGGCACCGGGTGACTTTGAGCGGTTCGCCCTGCCCTTTGTGCAGTCAATAATCTCTGATCTGCGCAGGATGACCGATATCCCGATTATCTACTTTGCCAATAACGGTTCCACCCTGCTTGACCATTCCAAAACCGCAGGCGCAGATGTGCTTGGCCTGGACTGGCGGATCAATATCGGTGAGGCGGCAAAACAGGTGGGTGATCATGCGGTCCAGGGAAACCTTGATCCCATTGCCCTTTTCCTGCCAAAAGAAGAACTGGAAAAACGGATACGAAAACTGCTTGACGATGCCCGGGATGCCCGGGGTCATATCTTCAACCTAGGTCATGGTATCCTGCCGCAGACGCCACCGGACCAGGCACGAATAGCCGTAGATGCGGTTCATCGTTTCAGCGGCAAATAGACAAGTGAGACGAAATGCAGGTTCCAACCATTGACGAATGCGCCCGCCTCATGGAACAGTACGGGATGCTTCCCAATATCCGGCGTCACTCACTGGTCGTTGCCCGCATTGCCGACCTGCTGATAACAGGCCTGCAGGACAGGGTAAACGGGAGACCGCTGCCGGATCGGCAACTCTGTATCAGCGGTGCTCTGCTCCATGATATTGCCAAAACACCCTGCCTGGACGGTTCCTGCGATCATGCCGTTGCAGGAGCTGAAATCTGTCACCAGCACGGCTACCCGGAAATCGCAGACATTGTGGAAGAACACGTTATTTTAAAAGATCATGATCCTGACCGGTACCGGGATGGTGTTTTTACAGCCCGTGAGATTGTCTACTATGCCGACAAACGGGTACGGCACGATGAAATCGTCAGCTTAAATGATCGACTGGACTACATCATCAAATATTACGGCAACAGCGACGCAAGACGTCATGAACTGATCAGGGCCAACTTCAACCAGTGTGTTCAGCTTGAAGCTTTACTCTTTACCTTTCTTGACTTTTCACCTGACCAGCTGGCGTGCAAAGTGAACAGGCTGGAACGGGAATGCAGGTAACCCCGTGCATACACTGACCGTTGCAATAATACCGGCGTACGGCCACAAAACCGGCGCCATATCCCCTTAAACCAACATCTGACGCCTGAATATCCATGAATCCCTTTGACTGGCTGGAATCATATCCTCACTGCGTAACGGTCTGCGATACCCGTGGAATTATTATTGCCATGAATCGCGCCTCCCGCAACAACTTCAAAAAATACGGCGGAGGCAAGCTGATAGGATCCAGCCTGTTTGACTGCCATCCCAAGTCTGCGAACGAGATTATCCGCAACCAGCTTGCCGGACGGACGGGAAACACGTATATTACAGAGAGTACAGACAAAAAACGACTGATCAGCCAGGTTCCCTGGTACCGGGACAATGATTTCGCTGGTCTGGTGGAAACCATTATTGACATACCGCAGGACATAACAGTTAAAAAAAGGTAAGCGGTCACAGGCCACCCCATCTGCACGCGCTCGAACCTCCCAATATACGGGTGTATAGTTGTGAGATTCGATCACACACAGCTGTAGCACCCTGCAACCGCTTACAAATTCTTCGTATATTCGAGGATAGTTACCAACCCCGTGATCAGATATAAAAAAAGAGAATAACGGAGCAAACGGTGGACATCTTTTTTATCGGTGTCGGCGAGGCCTGCGACAGTGCGCACGGCAACACTTCCGCCCTGGTGACTACGGCCAGCGGCACCAGAATACTGCTGGACTGCGGCTTTTCCGTACCCCATCACTATTTCCGTGAATTTGAAGCCGGACCTGAGCTGGACTTTGTCTGGATCTCACACTTCCACGGTGATCATTTCTTCGGCCTGCCGCTGCTTTTCCTCCGTTTCTGGCAGATGAACCGTACCCGTCCCCTGCCCATCATCAGCCAGCGCGGTGTTGCCGACACGGTCCGGACAGCTCTTGAACTTGCCTATCCGGGCTTTGAAAAAAAACTCAGCTTCGATCTGGAATTTCATACGGTCAAGCCGTCAAAAACCGCCACCATCGGCGGTTTGAACTGGTGCACGGCTGAAAGCCGGCACTCACAGTACAATCTTGGCCTGCTGCTTGATGATGGGAAAAAACGACTCTATTACAGCGGTGACGGCCGCCCGACTCCGCAAGTACAGGAACTTGTCCAGGGCTGTGACTGCATTATTCACGAAGCGTTCAGGCTTGTAGACGAATTCCCCGATCACGGCTCCATTACCAGCTGCCTGGAGCTTGCCGATACTGCAGGTGTGGAAACTCTGGCCCTGGTCCACCTGGACCGTACCTTCCGTCTCAATGAACTTGAGCGAATCAGGACGATCCTGCAGGCCAGACCCGCGACCCTGCTGCCTGCAGCCGGCGACCGACTGACACTATAGCTGCCGCTTATGAACCTTCCGGAATTGAACTGTCTTTCACCCACTTGACAGTGATCCATCAGAAGGTATACTTAAAATAGTATTTGCAGTTTCCTCTATTCGTCCGCTACAGGAGAACAATCATGAAATGCAAAACTCCCTTCCTGGTTATCCTGCTGGCAGTATTTCTGCTGCCGGGGTCTACAAATGCAGGCAACGGGACAACAGTTCCAGTACAGCTAACACCGGGCGTGGGTGATTCAGGGCAGACCCGGATAGCGGACAACTTCTTTGTCTTCTATGACCCGTCTACTGCCATGGATGTTCCCTATAAAGACACCGGCATGACACGACTGGAAATGGAAAAGCGGATTCTGCTGAAAAGCAATGCTTCCCTGCCCGAACTGGGCTGGCAGGCCGGGCTGTACCCGCACTGGAAAAATGTGATGTGGCTGCCCTCCTCGCCGGAATCATTCCATCCCTACTATCGCCTGCAGAACTACAATAATGAAAAATACGGCGCTGCCCTTGAACAGCTGCCGACAGTCAGCAGCGGCCCGCCCATGCTGCAGTTTGCCCTGATGAAACTTGAATATTTGCTGGGGCTGCCCGGCCGCACCGATGTCTTTCTTTTCAGCAACGGTGAAGACTCCCGGGTCAAGGAAGTGGAAGAACCCGAACCCCTGGCCCAGGCCAGGAAACTGGCAGCCGGTTACGATGTCTGCTTTACCATTGTCAGCAGCGCCACCACCGATGAGACAAAAAAACTGCTGCAGGACATTGCTTCAGTCAACAGCTGCTCCCAGGTGATTGACTTTGATACGGTTGCCGACAACCCCGAATTTCTTTTCGGCAGACTGTACCTGGGGGGTGCTGGTTTTGGAAACGTCCTGTTTGATTATGACAGGTATACCGTCAAAAAAGAATACAGGGGACTCTTGGACAAACTGGGCCGTTTCCTGACAGACAACCCGGATGAGCATGCCGTGCTTTCCGGTTTTACCGACAACCGGGGATCAGAAGCCTACAACATCCGGCTGTCGGAGCGCAGGGCGAAAAGTGTACGGAACTACCTGCGGAACACATTTCATATCAAACCGAACAGGATCCTGCTCCACTGGTACGGCTATGCCGATCCTGTTGCCTCCAATGACAGCGAAGAGGGCAGACGGCTCAATCGCAGGGTAACCATTACAATCGGCAGCAGCAGATAAGGCAGACGTTCCCGGGATCAGTTACACCAGGTCGACCGGTTCCGGGAATCTTTTTCCAGATAAGCTCCGGTCCGCAGTCGCCTCAGTTCTCAATTTTTTCAAGGGTGCCCCAAGCCTGTTCACATCCGCCCGTCTGGAAAACATTGACCTCCAGATCCTGCCTGTCAAGCACCAGGTTCGCCACCACCAGACACTCCAGGCCGAAAGGCAGATAGCCTGCATACCCCAGAACGGGCATGGCAAAGATATGAAAACGATCCACATAGGGAATGGAGTACTGCCAGTGCGCCAGGCTCTGCCAGTTCCACATCTCCCAGAAAAATCCGCAGACCAGGGCGGCAAGGGCAGGAAGGAGAACAAACTGCAGCCTGCCCTGCCTCAGGTATGACAACAGGCTTGGCCTGCTCCTGACCATCTGCAGCCCGGTGATGATCAGCAGGGGTGCTATCCAGACAAAGGGGAAGAGATAGTCAGGCCAGACAGCAAGAAGTATCAGACAGCCCGCCGAAACAGAAAGCAGCAGCCTGCCTGTGCGTGGAGATTCCGACAGAGACAACGGACGGTCCGCCTGTAACCGGCCGGCCGGAGACGGCACGGTGGCGAGCAGCTCAATCGTGCAGATAACGGCAGGCAGGACCGTTGTAAAGCAGATGGAAGCGTGAAGCACATAGCCCTTTGGCGTAAAATCTTCAATACCGATGTAGTACCAGTTCTGAACAAAACGGTTCAGGTATTCAAAATACCACCAGAACAGACCGCTGACAGGGAAAAGCAGCAGGAAACGTTCCGGCTGCCTGCAGGCCAGGCAGGATCCTTTCAGCCAATAGGTTAAAGCGGATGTCACCAGGATATAGCCGATCCAGAGCGGTGTAAAGGTATAGGGCTGCAGCAAAGAAAACCAGCTGAACCTGGTCCAGGCCAGTAACCAGGAAGCCGCTGTCAGCACAACCCCGACCCACCCCCACCAGGGAAAGGATTGAACAGCTGGTGGTGTCGGGCTTCTCTTCGCTGACCGGAACAGTCTGCAGCCGTAAGCCACCAGGATGAAAACTCCAGCCACTCCTGCCAGAAAAACCGGCATACTGAACGGGGCATGGGCAACATACCTGGTCAGGGGCGGGAACTCCAGGTACTGCAGAAGGGGATTTCCGGCCAGGAAAGCACCTGCAAGAGGCAACAGCAGGCAGAGCATGAATGACAGAAAACAAACCATCAGAACATCAACGGTCCACCTGCTGCCAGCAGCCATCGACTAAAATCTCATGGGGTTTGAAGGCTGATTTATACCGCATGGCATTAAGGGACTCAATCCAGTAGCCCAGGTACAGGGGAGCAATCCTGTGACTGCGGCAGAAGTTAATCAGATGCAGAATGTTCAGGGTGCCGGGACTGCGCCTGGCCTGGTCCGGATCAAAGTAAAAATAGACAGCATTGAGCCACAGCTCGGAACAGTCAACCACTGCCACCCCCAGAAGTTTATCATCCAGCCGGTAACGGATTTCAAAACAACGAGTAATGGTTGTGATAAAAAAGCCGGCATAATAGCTCTCAGCCGTTGATCTGCAGTCAGGAAAACGATCTCTCAAGAACCGGTCCAGCAGATCAAGATTTTCATCGGACATGGTGAGCGGTGCCACACCGACATTGACATCCCGGTTCTTTTTCCATACCCGCCGCTGGTTGCGGTTCGGCCTGAAGGTCTGCGGGTTCAGACGTATCGGTACACAGTCCCTGCAGTCAGGACAGTGCATGGTATACATGCAGTTTCCATTGCGACGATAGCCGTTGGCCAGAAAAACTGACATGGTAGCATCATCCAGGCAGTCGAAAAGCGCCTGGTGATACATCGCCATTTCCGGCAGCCCGTAAGGGCAACCAGCCGTGATATCGACAAAATGCTGCTCCAGGTTCTCCCCTATGCCGGGCACGTTCTGCTGATCCGGTTCGTGTACAGTCATTCTATTGGGTTTCGAGTTCCCGGTTCAGAGTTCAGGGTTTAAAAATGAAAAACCGATCCCTTACACCTTCAACCTTATACCTTAAACCTTATACCTTTCCCTCACACCAGCCCCTGATCCAGCATGGCATTGACCACCTTGACAAATCCGGCAATATTGGCACCTGCCATGTAGTTGGCAGGCATGCCATACTCGTCGGCAGCATCAATACAGGTAGAGTGAATGGAATGCATGATCTGCTTCAAACGACTGTCAACCTCCTCCCTGGGCCAGGAAAGCCGCATGGAATTCTGGGCCATTTCAAGTCCGGAAACCGCCACCCCGCCGGCATTTGCAGCCTTGCTCGGCCCGTATAACACACCACTGTCCAGAAAGACCTTGGCGGCACTGTGCGTAGAAGGCATGTTGGCGCCTTCACAGACCAGCCGTATCCCGTTGCCCACCATGTTGAGAGCATCCTTTTCATTGATCTCGTTCTGGGTGGCGCTGGGCATGGCACAGTCGGCTTTGTGCATCCAGATGGGATTGTGATCAAGCTCAGGATCATTCTCCGTATACACTGCCTGTGGATACTGTTCAAGGTACTCGCGGATGCGACCTCTTTTGATATTTTTCAGATGCATTACAAAATTCAGTTTATCCTCATCAATACCCTCTTCATCATAGATATAACCCGAGGAATCGGACAGGGTGACGACCCGCCCTCCCAACTGGAGAATTTTCCTGGTCGTGTACTGGGCCACATTACCCGAGCCGGAAACCAGACAGGTCTTGCCCTCAAGGGAATCCCCGGCATGGGCCAGCATTTCGCCGGCAAAATAAACAACTCCGTAGCCGGTTGCTTCCGGCCTGATCAGGCTGCCGCCCCAGTCCAGGCTCTTGCCGGTGAGAACTCCGGTAAATTCGTTGCGCAGTTTTTTATACATGCCGAACAGATAGCCTATCTCCCGTGCACCGACACCGATATCGCCTGCCGGCACATCCGTATCCGGCCCGATATGACGGGCCAGTTCCGCCATGAAAGACTGGCAGAAGCGCATGACCTCGCCATCGGATCTTCCCTTGGGATTAAAGTCGGAGCCGCCCTTGCCACCCCCCATCTGCAGGGTGGTCAGACTGTTTTTGAAAACCTGTTCAAAGGCAAGAAACTTGATGATCGACAAGGTGACTGATGGATGAAATCGTAATCCCCCCTTGTAGGGGCCAATGGCGGAATTCATCTCCACCCGGAAACCCCGGTTGACATGCACCTGGCCCTGGTCATCCATCCACGGTACCCGAAACATGATAACCCGTTCCGGTTCTGTTATACGGGCAATAACCGCCTGCTGACGGTATTCGGGATTACGGTCCAGTACCGGTTTAACACTTTCCATTACCTCGAAAACAGCCTGGTGAAACTCTCTCTGGTCCGGATCCCGCTGGACTATTTCAGATAAAATTTTTTCCATGTTTTT
>CAZKBZ010000085.1:5207-12229 GCA_964551175.1 uncultured Desulfobulbus sp. | reverse complement strand
TCTGTGTCACAGGAAAATGAAAAATGCTCACATATGACTAATATGCTGCGCTTTTAAATTTTCCTGTTCCTTGATCTCGAACGAAAATTCTAATTTTTCAAGGCACCCTTTTGTAACTACCTGAGACTGTCATACTCCCCTGAACACGATACAGCAGTTGGTGCCGCCAAAGCCGAACGAATTGGAAAGAAAAAACTCGTAGTCGTGTCTGCGGGCTGCATCCGGCACTACATCCAGGTCTGCAAAGTCGGGATCAGGGAGATGATTGACCGTGGGCAGTACCAGACCGCGCTGCATGGCTTCAATACCCAGAATTGCCTCAATGGCGGCCGAAGCCCCCAGGCTGTGACCGACCTGGGACTTATTGGCGGTCACCGGAATATTGCTCAGATGATCGCCGAAAACCGTACGCAGACATTCCACCTCGGTACTGTCACCTTTGGGCGTGGAGGTACCGTGAGCATTCACAGCACCAATATCATCGGGCATGAGCTCGGCATCGTAAATGGCCTCCTGCATGGCCCGAATAACGGTATCCCGGTTCGGCCGGGTAAAGTGGTTGGCATCCGAGGTCCAGCCGATTCCCCTGATCTCGGCCAGGGGCTGCATACCGCGGGAAGCAATCATCTCCTCTGCCGCAAGCACCAGCACTCCAGCACCCTCGGCCAGAACAAATCCTTTGCGATCCCGGCTGAAGGGACGCGAGGCCTGGGCAGGATCATCACTGGCCCGGTCTTCCGGTCCCACCTTGATGGTGGCCAGCATATTGGCAAACCCCTGGATGATCTCCGGCACCAGACAGGTTTCCACACCGCCGACCAGGGCAAAATCACAGTCGCCGTCCCGGATCATCCGGGCACCGAGTCCAATGGCATGGTTGCCGGATGCGCAGGCTCCCTGGGGTGAAAAAATCGGCCCGGTAAATCCGAGCAGCATCCCAGCCTTACCCGAGGGCAGATTGGCACAGAGATTGGGCAGCAGGTAGGGGCTGACTTTGAACGGTCCCCGGTTGACATAGTTATCCATACCGATCCGGTAGGAATCAACACCGTTTAAGGCTGAACCGATCAGGCAGGCGGTTCTGGGTCCGCTTTTGGAGTCAATCTCCAGACCGGCGTGGGCCAGGGCCTGCCGACAGGTTTCCATGGTGAGAAACACGTAGGCCGCATCCCAGATCGATGCCTCTTTACGGGTGACATAGTCAAAATCCTGCGGATTCCAATCCGGAATTTCACCCACCACATTGCTTCGTGATGTTGTTTCACAACGGCTTAACCGACGAAAACCTGCCCTGCCCGCCTCAGCAGCCTGCCAGGTACGGGCAAAGGTGTTGCCCAGGGGGGTTGCCGCACCGTAGCCGGTAACAAAAACCCGTCTATTCAGTGGTTGCCGCATCAGCTAAACCGATCAAAGTTCGTGTAACTAAACATTATCATTACCTCAGAGTTGCAACCGATTAGGCAACCCTCCGAAAGACAACACAGGAATTGCAGCCGCCAAAGCCGAAACTGTTTTTGAGCACAAATTCCTGCTCAAGGCTGCGCCTGCCTTCAGCCACACAGTCGATCCTGATTTCAGGATCAGGCGTGTAGTTGATGGTGGGCGGCAGCAGACTGTCCTGCATACCCTTTATGGCAAGAATGGATTCAATGACGCTGGAGGCTCCCATGGCATGTCCCAGCAGAGACTTATTGGCACAGACCGGTGGCAGCCCTTTGTCGAAAACCGCGTGCAGGGCATCAGACTCCACCTTGTCCCCCACCCGGGTTGAAGCGGCATGTGCATTGACAGCATCAATGTCAACCGGCTCCAGACCGGCATCAGTCACCGCCTCAGCAATACAGCGACGCACGGTTTCAAAATGGGGTGCAACAAAGTGATGGGCATCCGAAGTCATGGACCAGCCGGCCAGTTCAACTAAACAGTTCAGCCCGTGAGTCTGGGCAAAATCTTCAGTCGTCAGGATCACGGCACCGGCGCCCTCGGAGAGAACAAAGCCGCGCCGGTTTACTGAAAACGGTCTGCTGGCAGTTGCAGGAGGATCATGTTCCCTGCCCTCTTTGGGCGAATAGGTAGCGTTCATAGTGGAAAATCCGGCCACAATGGGCTCAACAAGGGCAAAATCCACTGCACCGCAGATAACGACATCCGCCCTGTCCTGGGCAAGTAGCATGGCCCCGATAATCATGGAGGTAAGACCGGTTGCACAGGCGGTGATTGTGGAGACAATCGGTCCCCGTGCCTGGACCTGGATGGCGATTTTCCCTCCCACCATATTGATGCAGGAGTTGGGATTGGCGTAGGGGTGAGGGAGTTTGTTTTCCTGCTGCAGTCTCCGATCGGCAGTCAGTACCGCATCAAGGCCACCGATGGCGGAACTGTAGGTGACCCCTATCCGGGCAGAGAGTTCAGGTGTTACTGCAATGCCACTTCGCTCCAGGGCCCGCTGAACCGAGAGCATACCGTACTTGAACACCGGAGAACTCCAGGCCGCCTGATGGCGGGCGGTAAGAAACGGATAATCCAGATCGTCAATATCGGGCACCTGACCGGCAATGCGGACCGGAAAATCCCGATCCATGGAAAAACGGGTCAGTGGTCCGATCCCGCTTTCTCCATTTAAGGCCCGCTGCCATTGGCTGTCAAGATCGCTGCCCAGTGGAGAGATGGCATCATAGCCGACAATGACCGGATTACGAGAAGCCATTAAATCTTACTCTTATATAAATTCATAGCTGTGCGGTACCGACTTACTCCGGCTAATAAGCGGCCACGGGTGCCGTAGATTTGTGTGATTGTTCCTGCTCGCTATAGTCGCCCTATGCAAACAGGAACAATCACGCGAAGATGCGGTGCCCGTGGCTGCTTACCAGGGGATGAACTGATAGAGTTTGGCAAACATCTCATACACCTCTATCCAGTTCTGCAGATCTTGTGTTGTCTTGATGTGGGCCCGTTTGTTTACCATCACCCAGCTCATGTGGGCGGCTCCATCCTTGCAGGTGGAACAGTCCCGGGTTTCCGAGGTGCAGCAGCGATGCATGGTTTCCAGGTCCGAGGCCCAGCGGATGAAATTGGTCAGTCTTTTGGGCCGGGGATCACGTTTATCAATGGGCTCGGTGACCGACGGGCATTCCATCCAGCCAAAGGTCCGGCCCAGCATCCTGCCTGTGGTGATGATCTCATGATAGTATCTGCAGGAGACAAGCGTATCCGGATAGTTGTCCAGCATATCATCCATTTCCGCCCGTATGTCGATCAACTCTTCGGGCTGCCAGGAGAAACCGTCCACGCCTTCATCGTTGGACAGCAACTGCACATGGACCTTTACCCCCACGTCCCTGATCTTTTGAATAATTTTTTCTGTCTTGCCCAGCTGTTTGGGGGTAATGGTATACAGGTAATAGGTATGGGGATCGCCCTCGTAATTTTTGCTGGAAATTTTAAAGGTATCCTTGCCCCTGAGTGTTTTCTCATCCTCTTCGTCCCCCCACAGGGACAGGCCGACCATCAGATCCGGAAAACGGGTACGGTCCAGCTTGATCAAACCGTTGGTGGCACAGAAGGTGGGCAGCCGCGTATAAAAAGCCTCGATCCGGTCCATGCACAGGGTCGGTTCTCCGCCGATGAGAATGGCCAAGTTTACCCCCCGATCCATTTCCTTCTCAACAAAACTGTGCCATTTATTGATGTCTGTTTCCTCTTTTGCCACCTCGTGTTCACCCGAAGAAAAGAAAAAACAGCCCTTGCAGCGCAGGTTGCAACGATCGGTCACATCGTAAATTGAGCTGCGGATATTGAGCTTTGAAATTTTTTTATACCGCTCGTACCAGTGTTCATCGAGCAGGGAGCTGACGGTTTTCATAGGAGTTTTTGATCAGGGGTTAGGAATGTTCAATTCATATATGCATGTTCATCCGTGTTGCGAATCATCATCCGGAGGCATTACAAGGTCATCACAAAGGTTTTCTCCTTTTTCATACCCCATGACCCAGACAGCCAGATAGGTATCAACATAGTCCAGCCAGGCTTTGAAATGTTCAGGGTTGGAAGCATGACGATACATGCGGGCGGTCACCACGGCACTGCCTGCCGCGTAATGACGGCAGTCCGCGCAATCGGTATCAGGAACGCAGCATGCTGCATCCCGGTCCCACTGCAGATCCGTGCGGTACTGCCGAAACGACCTGCCCAGGCCGATGGCTGTGGACGGGTTCATCCGGGGATAGGAGCAGGAAAACACATCATGCAGACCCTTTTCATGGGTATGGGCAACGATATTGTAATGAGAATAGACCACCGTTTCCGGGTACTCCTGCAGGAGCGTGGTCATGGCGTCCCGGGTCCGGGCCAGGGTTTCCGCAGTATGGCGCAGGGGGCCCGTGTAGCCCACGGGTGAGGAAAACATGTTAAAGGTGATGTTCTGGCCATTGTCTGCCAGCAGCCTGGTTACCTCCCGGGCCTGGTCTATATTGACCGGGGTAAAGGTGTACACGAAAACAGCTCTGGGATCCTCTTTGTAATTTGCCATCTGCTGCACCAGCATATCCTTTGCCCCGCGGATATCCCTGCTGGTCTGATCATTGCCCCAGACAGAGATATGAATCCTGTAACCGATATCTGCAGGAATAGCCCTGATACCGTTTGTGGCAATGGCTCCCAGATCAATGGTTTCATAACAGGTACGGCACAACTCCGGTACCAGGGAAGGCTCGGCGCCGGCCAGGACAACAAAGGTGATGCCCCGTTCTTTTTCTGCCGTCAACAGATCTTTCCAGGCAGCCGGATCTTTGTTTTCAACGGCAAACTGTTTTTCGCCTTCAAAATAATAACAGCCTTCACAGCGGATATTGCAGCGATTGGTCATATCATAGGTTGATTCGCGCAGGAAAAAATATCTGCGAACTTTTTCCCACCTTTCCCTGACGGACGGATCAGCTATGATGTCTGAGAACTTGTACTCTCCGGTTTCCACGACTAAAAGATCCCTACTCTTTGCCTGACAGCTTATCTGTTATATAGCGGGCAATAATACGAACCGTGGTCAATTTCGGATAGTCATCCTCATCAATCCTGATTCCATACTCATCCCTGATGACAAGGGCTATGGTCGCCAGGTCCATGCTGTCTATCCCCACCTCGTCCACCAGATCGAGATCCGGCTCAAAGGTTTCCGGGGTGACATCTTCCAGCTTCAGCTCATTGATAATAATCTCGGCTATGCGAAGGGTTGTTTGAGCAATATCGTTTTCCATTGAACAGTTTTCTCACGAATTATTTTTTTGCAAATTGCATCACACCGGAACTGACAAGTGCATCATCTCCGTCCGTCAGACGAAAGGCGTAACTCTTTTCTTTTTTGCCGGCAACAGCGTGAATATACAATATTTCCCCGGATCCTATCCGTTTCCTGAATTTAACCCGGCTAAGCCCGCTCACCGAATACTCTTCTCCGAGCAAATGCCCCAGGGCATCGGCAACCATGCCTAACTGACCGATGCCGGGCAGTGTCGGATCATCCGGAAAGTGGCCATCAAACCAGGGGGAGTCGGCATCAACTTTTATTACTGCAAAAACTTCACCATTACCAGGCAGTTGTATATCAATCAGAGTATAGCACATGACAAGATATATTTCCTGTATGTCAATATCATCACCTGAATAACTCTGCCGGGTTGCCACAGCAAAAAACTATGTACCACCAAAAAGCATTCTTCACAACGTGTTGTATAACTCTTTCAGCGGATCAGATACTCCCAGAGCGGACCGGTAAAGCCCCTGGCATACATCTGCTGGACCAGCGAGGCGGTATTTGCCCCACCGGAACCTGTTATCCAGTTCTGCCGATTCCGGGCCTGTTTTTGAATCAACCGGTCAACAGCAGCCAGATCGATATGGTCCGGGGAGTAAAAAACCGGCTGCAGCAGATCTGTGGTGTCGGAGATCTTCCCCTCCTGCAACGCAATGTCATAAATACCGGTATGGGGATAAATCCGGATACCGGTAAAGAAAAAAAATGCTGCTTTGGCCAGCTGTTCAATCCGCTGCAGACTCTCCTGCACTGTGCGGGCAGATTCACCCGGACCACCCATGAGAAAATAATGTGCTACATGCAGACCTGCTTCCACTGCCTGCTCATGCGCTGAAACGATATCTCCTGTACGGAAGGGTTTGCGATAGGTTTTCAGCATCTGTTCCGACATGGACTCGGTACCGAACTCAACATGGCTCAGTCCTGCTGCAGCCATTGTGCTGAAATAATCAGGCGGCAGTTTTATTGGTGCAAAAAAACCGCCCCAGGGAATGGTGATCCCGGCCTGTTTCAGGGCCGCAGCCACCTCCAGGCTGTGGTTCACATCAGAGTTAAAGGCGGAATCAGTGATAAAAAGGTATCGTGCACCTCCGGCCTGCAGGGCCAGGGCGGTTTCAGCAACCTCATCCGGTGCAAAAAAACGATGTTTTCGACCTTCAATATGGGGATAGGGACAGTAAATGCAGTTAAGTCGGCATCCCCTTTTGGTCTGCAGATTGAGCATACCGCCTTTCTGCAGGTAAAATTCAAAATGATCTGCTCTGTTGTTGACCGTTCTTCTAGTCGTCCCCTGCCAGGGTGCAGGTTGTATAGCAGATGTTCCTTTTTTCAGCAGACCCGGAATAGTATCCACATCCAGATCCGCATCCAGGGCGTCCACCAGAAGACCAAACCGTTCCCCCTCTCCGATAATACCGTAATCCGCATCCAGGGCCTGAAATACTTCTTCCGGTAGAATGGTAAACCCGGCACCTCCGCAAACTATCAATGCCTCTGTCTTTTTTCTCAGTCCCTGAACAAATTCCCTGTATCCCCTGACCAAAAAAAGCGGATCACCGGCCTCGGTATTATCAATATTACGGCAGGAGATGCCGATTATTTCAGGATCAAAGTCTTTGAGTATTTCGGAAAATTCCCGGTCAGCAACCACATTCAGATCCGCAATCCGGACCTGGTGTTTCGCTGCAACAGAAGCCGCAACATAATCCAG
>CAZKBZ010000085.1:0-5107 GCA_964551175.1 uncultured Desulfobulbus sp. | reverse complement strand
CTCTGCCTGGTCGCGGACAGCAGCCGGGATACCGGCCAGAATCAGGCCGTAGTGCTGTCTGATCTTTTCCGCTCCTCCCAGGGAGTTGACAAGGCCGGCAATGACTTGTTCCGAACCACTGTTTTTGTAAAACAGGGTACGAATGGTCAGCTCTCCGCCATCCCCGCTCCGTTGCAGGCAGAATGCTCCGCCGCCGTCCGCCAACTCGCTTGCCGGAGAGACGGACGGATCAAAAAGCGGTGAAAAACGTTCGTGCCCTTCATCCGCCCCCAGAACAAAACAGGGGGTATCATCGGCCAGCAACTCAGCGGTCAGCAACGCCTGCTCAAAGGAATAATCTCCGCCGCTGGCGGTGATATTTGCGCCCATGGCCTGAAACTCCATGGCTATCTGTCCGGCAGGACCGTTATGGACTGAACCGACAAAATCCGTTGGGCTGGGAAACCGTTCCCTGGTTTCCTCCAGACGGGTCAGAAAATCACAGGTTTCAGAAAGAGCGCCCCAGCCGGTACCCATGAAAACAGAAGTTGGCTTTTCCCCAAGCCCTGAATCAGCATAACTGGAAACAGCAAGGGACAGGGCCATCCGGGACAGACGCTTCAGCCTGCGTACCCTGCGGGGCTGCAGGTTTTCCGACAACTCCTGCAGCGATTGCATCCCTGCAACCCGGTTACCTGTTTTCAGATCTGCCATGGTTGCGACCCGATCGCCGCTGCCGGTCAGGCAGGCCATACCGCGTATGACCAGGGGCTGCATTTTTTCAGAAACAGCTGCGGCTGGAAACTGATCAGGACTGGTGATGACCAGGGAGCCATTGTTGCCGCCAAAGCCGAACGAATTGGACAGCACAGTGGAAACCGATGCAGTGCGAGGCTCCAACAGAGGGCAAATGAGTTCGGGATCCGGCTCAAGACAGCCGGTATTGGCAGGCTGCAGATTGCGGGAAACCGCCAGCGCCGCCGTCACTGCTTCAATGGCCCCGGCTGCGGCCAGGCTGTGACCGGTTGCACCCTTGATGGATGACACCGGAGGCAGGTCTTTAAACAGACTCCTTACAGCCCTGGATTCTGCCTGGTCGTTATCAGGGGTGCCTGTGCCATGCAGGTTGATGTAATCGATTGCTTCCGGACCAATCCCTGCATCAGCCAGTGCTGCCTGCATGGCCATGATCGCCCCCCTGCCCTCCGGATGTGGTGCGGCAGCATGATATGCGTCGCAGGACAGGCCGTAACCCGCAATCTCAGCCATCGGATCGGACGGCTTTTCCGTGCACAAAAGTAGCATGGCCGCCCCTTCCCCCACAGACATCCCCCTGCGGTTGACATCCATGGGCTGCGCACCCTCTGGATCAACAAGCTGGAGTGAATGAAAACCAAAATAGGTCAGCCGGCAGAGTGAATCAACTCCGCCGGCCAGTACCCGGCGGACACTGCCGGTTCTCAGCAGGGCCAGTGCAATGGAAATGGCGGCCGTGCCGGAAGAGCAGGCCGTGGAAACGGTAAGTAGCGGACCCGTACAGTCGAGCTGAACGGCAAGCTTTTCTGCAACGGTTGTAAGGCCATGGTATTGATACGGTTTATATCCGGTTTCACCGGAGCGGAGCAACTGTTCGGTGGTCAGTATACCGCCGGTCGTGGTGCCCAGAACTATAGCATCAGGAGGATGATGGCATCCGGCCATGGCCTGTCCGGCGGCATCCAGAGCCATCTGATGGGTACGGGGCAGCCGGGAATCCGGATACATTTCCCGGACCTCAGCCACAGGCAGCGGCTCACCTTCCAGCAGGGAAAAAAGCTGCAGCGGCTGCAAAGCAGAACGGTTTTTCCGCAATGCCTTGTACATGGCGCTGCAGCCCCGGCCAAGGGCAGAGACAATCCCGGCACCTCCAATATATACCCGCTGTCTGCTCAAGCAGTTTTTCCCTGGGAGTTCTCCCTGATATACTCAGCCAGACTGTTCAGGGTGGTAAAAACTTTTTCTCCGACTTCCTTGTTATTGATCTTTACTCCATACTCTTTTTCAATCATGACGACCATCTCCAGAACATCAATGGAGTCAATACCGATCTCCCCGCCCACCAGCTGCGCCTTTTCATCAATGTCTTCGGGAGTTAAATCAGTCAGATTAAGGATGTCGATCAGCTTTACTTTCAGCTCTTCTACGAGTTCTTTCATATGTCACGCACATCAAATTGGGTCAGGACAACCACTGTTTAAAAAAATTCCGACAGCCTATCCAAAGGTTGCCGCCACAGGGAAATGATGTTTTATATAATGAGACAGAAATTTTGTCATCTACTTTAGACTACCTTTACCGGCATGACTGAAGGGAAAAAGAAAGCTTTCTTTACAGCAGATGTACGCAGATCAAATAAAAAATATACGCATTGAAGATTTGCTGCCGCACCGGGGAAAGATGCTCCTTGTTGAGGAGATTCTTGAAATCGGAGATTCCCACGCCGTAACTGCTGCGGTTACGGACAGATCCTGGCCGCTGTCAGGTCCCCGCGGAATCCAGCCTCTGATTCTGATAGAACTGGCGGCACAGACAGCCGGCATCTGCAACGGCTGGGACCGTATCATCAACCAGGGCAGGGACTCGGAAAAAAAAGGCTGGCTGGTGGGAGTCAAACAGGCGTATTTTAACGTCACTACAATTCCCTTTAGCAGCCGCATCATCACCCGCTCTGAAAACAGTCATAAATACGATATGTTACGGGAAATATCAAGCCATATTCAAATGGATGATACAGTCATCGGCAACATCACTCTCCAGCTCATACAGGCCTGAAACCATGAAGGAACAAAGCACCGGACAAACAGCCCTTATCACCGGGGCAAGCAAAGGTATCGGCAGGGCAATCTGCATTGAACTCGCCGGAGACGGCTGCTACACGGTGCTCAACTATCATTTTGATAAAGCAGGTGCCGACAGGACCCTGGAGTTGGTCAGAGAGGCGGGCGGCAACGGCGAAACCATCCCCTTTGACGTTCGTGATGCTTCCGTTGTTGAAAAGATTGTGGAAGATATTGCCGAGCGCTGCGGTCCCATTGACATCCTGATCAACAATGCCGGTATTATTGCAGACGGCTTATTCATGATGATGTCGCAAAAAAGCTGGCACTCTGTTATCGATACCAGCCTGAATGGTTTTTACAATCTAACCCGGCCGGTTATCGAGCAGATGGTACGCAGAAAAAAGGGAAGTGTTGTCTCCATCTCCTCAGCCTCTTCCCTGATGGCCAACCGGGGCCAGGCAAACTACAGTGCGGCCAAAGCCGGCCTGAACGCAGCCAGCCGCTCTGTTGCCGCTGAAGTGGCCCGCCTGGGCATCCGGGTCAACGTGGTTGCCCCCGGACTGATCGATACCGACATGGTGAAAAACGCTCCGGTGAAAGAAATAAAAAACATGATCCCCATGGCCAGGCTGGGCAGGCCTGAAGAGGTGGCAAAGGTTGTCCGTTTCCTCTGCTCGGATGATGCCTCCTATATCACCGGCCAGGTCATTTCGGTTAACGGCGGCATGTTCTGATGGTAATCGGTCAGAGGCACCGATCTTTCCGCGCTCGCACCTGTCCGCATAGAGAAGGGCTATAGCGATCAGTCACGATCACGTAAATATGCAGCACCTCTAACCGATTACCTGTTGGATGAGTGCGAAACCAGATGGTTACAAACCCAATGATACATAATTTCTGATGAAGATAATAAAATCGGTTTTTCTACTGCTGGTGATCAGTCTGCTCTGCCTTGGCTGGGCTGACAGCTGGGAGCAAATCCGCAGTAATGGGGGTCAGCTTACATCAATCCAGGCTGATTTTACCCAGGAAAAACACCTCAAAATCCTGGCCCGGCCCATAATTTCCAGTGGTATTTTTGTTTTTCAGGTTCCCGGTTCCCTGCGCTGGCAATACTTCTCACCGGTACAGAGCCTGCTCCTCATGCATGAAGGAAAGACCAGAAAATTTGTCCAGCAGGGCAGCAAACTGGTGGAAGAACGCAGTATGAACATGGACGGTATGCAGGTGATCAGCCAGGAGATCAGCCAGTGGCTGGCAGGCCGTTTTACCGATAACCCCACCTTCCAGGCCGAGCTGAAGCCGGGCAGGATGATAGTCCTGACGCCCAGGCAGAAGGGGCTGGCACAACTGATCAACCGTATTGAGCTGATCCTGTCCGATCAGCCCGGAGTGCTGGAATCAGTCACTATTTACGAGGACGAAGATTCCTTTACCAGGCTCACCTTCAGTAACGCTGTGCTCAACCAGGATATCAAACCAACCATTTTCACCAAGCAATGATTAGGCTGTCCGGTTTTCTGATTTTAATCCTCTTGCTTGTCTCCTGCGCAGCTACGGATCCCCCCCTGCCGATGCTTACACCTGCCCAGAACAGCAATCCTGACTGTACCCCCCTGTTCCCGCAGGGAGACTACCAGTTCGTTCATTTAATTGAATTTTCCATGCCCGACGGCAATCACGGTACAGCCATGGGCGTTACGGTAACAGATGGTAATGGTATTGAATCGGTCCTGATGACCGCAGAAGGTTTTGTTCTCTTTGCGGCCCGCTTCTCGGACACTCTCACTGTGTATCGGGCGATCCCGCCCTTTGACAAACCAAGCTTTGCCCATGGCATGATGCGGGATATTCAAACCATTTTTTTGCCGCCCCAGGGAAGCATACTGACCGGCAGCCTTCCGGACAGCACATCGGTCTGTCGGATTATTGAAAACAGCGGCCAAATTACCGACATACTGTCAACCACTAGCCACTGCCGACAGATCAACACCTATTCACCTCACCGGAAATTTCAGAGCAAAATCTCCGGACACGGTTGTACCGTAAACCTTAACGGTACTCTGATTCCTAAAACCCTGACATTAACTTCACTGCAAATGGGCGGCTATTCGCTGAAAATGACACTGATCAGCGCTGAAAAAATGTAACTGATCACAAGGTACGCCGGAATGATTGACGAGTAAACGTATACCCTTCTTCCATCTAGAACATTGGTTCCTGTCGGCTGAACTGTAATAGAAGGGAACACTTGGAAGGATTAACTTACGTGGCTGCATCCCAGGGAACAATTACAAATCACTTTATTG
>CAZKBZ010000084.1:3843-12474 GCA_964551175.1 uncultured Desulfobulbus sp. | reverse complement strand
AGTGCTGCCCGGAACTCGTCTGTTTTGCTCATGTCGCCGCCCACAGCTTTGAGAGCAGAGCCGATGAGCATGGCATCGTCATATCCCTGGCTTGCGTACAGGGTCGGGGTGCGGTTATAGGCTTTTCTAAAGGCTGCAACAAACTCTTTATTGGCCGGAACATCAAGGTCTACGGACCACTGGGAGCCGTTGACCACACCGACAGCAGCATCACCGACCGCTTTTAAAATCCGCTCGTCAAAGGAAAAGGCCGGACCAAACACGGGAATCGTATCCTTCAACCCGGCCTGGGCATACTGCTTGAGAAAGTTGATGCCCATGCCGCCGGGCAGGAAGAAAAAGACCGCATCCGGTTTTGCTGCCCGCAGGGTGGCAAGTTCTGCCGCATAATCGGCCTGACCAAGGGTTGTGTACACCTCGCCGGCAATCTTGCCCTTGTAGAAGCGCTTGAATCCGGCCAGGGCATCCTTGCCTGCCGGGTAGTTCGGGGCCAGCAGATAGACGTTGCCAAACCCTTTATTCTGTACATACTGACCAACAACCTCGGAGAGGTTGTCATTCTGCCAGGCCACGTTGAAATAGTTGGCATTACATCCTTTACCAGCCAGCATGGATGGTCCCGCATTGGGACTGATATAAAAAATCCCCTGACGCACTACCTTGGGCACCACGGCCATGGCCACGTTGGAAAATACGATGCCTGTGAGAATTTTAGCCTTGTCCCGCTTGATGAAGCGCTCGGCAATCTGTCTGCCCTTTTCCGGCTTGCGGCCGTCGTCGTCCACCAGCAGTTCCACCGGTACCCCGCCAAGCTTGCCGTTCTGCATGGCAATGGCCAGCTTAAAGCCGTCCCGGATATCTTCACCAAGGTAGCCCGCCTTGGTGGACAGGGTGGTGATCATGCCGATCTTGACCGGGTCTGCAGCCAGTGACAGGGACGCGGTCAAGACCACGATACAAAATGAGAGAATAATTTTTTTCATAACTCCTCCAGATAAACGTTTTTAGTTCTGATTGTTGATGTATCAGGTTATTCAGGTATTATTCGTACAGCACCCTTATCAGCTGAGGCGGCAAAATAGGCATATACCTTAAGAGCATTGGATATCTTCCGGTCACGATCAGGTGTAAAGGCTGCTGCCCCCCGGGCTTCTTCTTCCTGCCTGCGTGCAGCCAGCTCTTCATCACTGATCTCAAGAGAAATGGATCGCTTCGGGATATTTATATCTATCCCATCGCCTTCTCTGACCAGGCCGATTGCACCGCCGCCTGCCGCCTCCGGTGAAACATGGCCGATGGAAAGACCCGAGGTGCCGCCGGAAAACCGGCCGTCCGTAACCAGGGCGCACTCGGCTCCCAGATGTATGGATTTCAGATAGGAGGTAGGATACAGCATCTCCTGCATGCCCGGTCCTCCCTTGGGGCCTTCATAAAGAATAAAGACCACATCGCCGGCCTTGATCCTGCCGTCTAAAATACCTTCGCATGCATCCTCCTGGGAATGAAAAACCCGGGCTGTGCCCTTGAAATGAAGAATAGAGGGATCTACACCCGCTGTCTTGACGATGCAGCCGTTTTCAGCAATATTGCCGTACAGTACGGCCAGGCCGCCATCCTTTGAATAGGCATGTTCCAGGTCACGTATGCAACCTTTTTCCCTGTCTGTATCCAGGCTGTCATACATGGTCTCCTGGGAACCCATGACCAGGTTCCGTCCGCTGCAGGCCGGAGCGCTGGCATACAGGGTGCGGGCAGTCTCAGAGGCGGAATCGCGCATGATGTCAAACTGTTCAAGAGCCTGTTCCAGGGTCAGACCGTCCGCCCGGATCACTGAAGTGTCCACCAGCCCGGCCCGGTCAAGCTCGGCCAGGATCCCGAGAATACCACCGGCCCGGTTCACGTCTTCAACGTGATAGTCTGCAGACGGCGCCACCTTGCACAGGTTGGGCACCCTGCGTGACAGGGAGTCGATGTCGGCCATGGTAAAATCAACACCCGCCTCGTGTGCAATGGCCAGGATATGGAGCACCGTGTTGGTGGAACCACCCATGGCAATATCCAGGGCCATGGCGTTCATAAAAGCAGCTTTGGTGGCAATGGAACGGGGCAGCACGGATCCGTCTTCGTTACCGTACCAGGACTCGCACATGGCCACGATGCGGCGGGCCGCCTGCTCAAATAAAGTAAGCCTGTTTTTATGGGTGGCCACAACCGTGCCGTTGCCGGGCAGGGCCAGGCCAAGAGCCTCGTTGAGACAGTTCATGGAGTTGGCTGTAAACATGCCGGAGCAGGATCCGCAGGTGGGGCAGGCACAGCGTTCTATCTCGTCTATCTCATCATCGCTGACAGAAGCGTCGCCGGCCAGCACCATGGCATCCACCAGGTCATATCCCCGTTCCTTTCCCTTGATCCTGCCCGCCTCCATGGGGCCACCGGAAACAAAGATGGCAGGGATATTGAGCCGCATGGCCGCCATCAGCATACCGGGGGTGATCTTGTCGCAGTTAGAGATACAGACCATCCCGTCCACCTTGTGTCCATTGCACATATACTCCACCGAATCAGCAATCAGCTCACGCGACGGCAGGGAGTAGAGCATACCGTCATGGCCCATGGCAATGCCGTCGTCAATGGCAATGGTGTCGAATTCTGCTGCAAAACAGCCCTGTTCCTCAATGAGGCGCTTTACCTGCTGGCCGATCTCATGCAGATGCACATGTCCGGGCACCATCTGGGTAAACGAGTTGACCACCGCAATAATCGGCCTGCCCATCTGGGCATCAGTCATGCCGTTGGCCCGCCAGAGGGAACGGGCTCCCGCCATTCTCCTGCCCTGGGTCGTCTCGTCACTGCGAAGAGGGATTGTCATGATAATTTCTCCTGAAAGCATGGATTGACCATTTTTTTCTTGTATTTTACAACTGGTTGGCGATACTACTTAAATAACAGTCTTTGTCAATTTTATCACGGTAATCTACTATGAAACAGCCGGAAATCAACTACTGGATCGGTACCATGCTGGCCAGGCATAAACGGGTATCTGATCTTAATATCACAGTGGGCAAAACCCTGCAGGTGGAAAGTGACGGTGTCCTGGTGCCGGTGGATGTTGAACCACCGGTAACCGAACTCACTCCTTTTCAGGCCGAGGTATTCGCTCTTAACCTGATCGGAGGCAACCGCCGTCTGCTCAAAGACCTGGTTACCAAGGGATCCTGCGATCTTTCCTACTCACCCGATGATTCCGTCCGCTTTCGTGTCAACATATTTACCCAGAAGGGTTATTTTACAACAGTCATGAGAAAGCTGGAAACCAAGATTCCCACCATTGACGGGTTCAAGTTTCCGCCTCAATTTGAAATGATGGCCAAAGAGGTCAACGGCTTGATCCTGTTTACCGGAGCCACCGGTACCGGTAAGACAACTTCCATGGCTGCCATCCTCAACCGGATCAACGAGGAACGGGCCGTGCATATCGTCACCCTTGAAGATCCTGTCGAGTACATCCATCCCCATAAGAAGGCCACCTTTAACCAGCGGGAAATGGGCGATGACTTTGATGCCTTTGCAGGGGGGTTGAGGGCTGCTCTGCGCCAGGCGCCCAAGGTTATCCTGGTTGGTGAGATCCGCGACCGTGAAACCCTGGAGATCGCCCTGACAGCATCGGAAACCGGACACGTTGTTTTTTCCACGCTGCACACCATTGACGCAGGCCAGACCATCAACCGTATTCTGGGTATGTTTGATCAGGGTGAGCAGACTATGATCAGAAACCGGCTGGCAGACACCATCCGCTGGGTAGTCAGCCAGCGTTTGCTGCCACGTATCGGTGGCGGCCGGGTGGCGGCCATGGAGATTCTCTCCACCAGCCTGCGGATCACCGACCTGCTGCTTAACGGTGAGACAGAAGAAAAAACATTTTATAATGTCCTGAAAGAGGGGTACACCCATAATATGCGGACCTTTGATCAGCATCTGCTGGAACTCTACGAGCAGGGGCTGATTACAGAGGAGTCCGCCATAACCTATTCCTCGCATCGCAGTGAGATCAAACGGGGTCTGGATACCATCAAGTCGGCCCGTGGTGAACGCACATCCGATATTGACGACCTGCATCTGCAGGAGGATGAAAAGGATCCATACGGAGGTTGGTCCTGATGTATCCCTACCTGTCTGTTCCTGCCTTTAGCGAGGCTGTCCGATGTGTTCCGTTATCTATTCAAGGTAGAAAGATATTCTTCCGGAGATAAAAATGATCAGTTCCTGCCCCCATTGCCGGCTTGCACTCAAGTTAACCGAGTCCCAACTTGCAAAAATCAAACAGGCTCTCGCCGCCCTTGAACCCGGCAAACGGTTGACCATCAAGTGCCCGCAATGCAAAAAGCCGATACGTCTGAATGCAGGTGGAAGAGCGGACTCCCCATCAACTGCTACCGTAAATCCTCCCCCCCCGCCCAATCTTGACTGGTTGAAGGCAGGGCAGCTGGAAGAGGAGGAAAAAGTTGCAGATGTTCCCATGTCTCTGGTTCTGCATCCTGACCCGGAAGCCCGGGAAAAGGTGAAGGGGGCCATGGAGTCGGTGGGCTACCGGGTTTTGACGGCGGATTCGGTTGAAGAAGCGATAGAACAGATGCGTTTTTTCAACTTTGCCTGTGTTGTTTTTCATGCTGATTTCGAACCGGGCGGCCTGGATAACTCCACCTTTCACAACTATATGCGGAAGATGGCCATGGAGCGCCGCCGCTATATCTTCTACATTCTCTTTGGTTCCCAGTTTCACAGCCTCTATGATCTGGAGGCCCTTGCCTTTAGTGCCAACCTGGTGGTTTCAGAACAGGATCTCAAATATTTTGATATTATCCTGCGCAAGGCCATTCCCGCCTATGAAGATTTATTCGGTCCGATTCTGGAAGAACTCAATGCCTACGGAAAGAAGTAACACATGTAAGTTCTCACAGGCACCCCATCTTCGGAGTCTACGCTTACCTGCACGATCGCATCTGTCCACATAGAGGGGCTATAGCGAACAGATGCGCTTGTACAAATCTGGTGCACCTGTAAGAACTTACAGCTCCGAGGCAGTAAAAACGCATAGTATTTGATCCTGTGAGGGGTTACTAACACATAAGACAGCTGCCGGAAAACGGTCAGGATTCAGTCATAAAAAAATACCGTTTTTCAACAGGAAACAGTTGTTTTTCACAACTATCTCTGGTAATAAACCTTTTTTACACCGTTGCCCAAAGGGGGTAATGGACACCATTAATTCTACTTTATTGACGATCGGCAGGGGCCGGTCAACAGAGGAACAACAAACCCATGACTGACAATGGAACTCAGCCCGCAGCAGCGGCAGAAGAAAATGGCATGGAAGAGATGAGCTTTGCTGAACTCTTCGAGCAGGAAGACAACAATACGGTAATCAATGTTGGAGAGGTTGCGATCGGGACCGTTGTGGACAGAAACGACGACGCACTCCTTATCGATGTCGGAGACAAGGCGGAGAGCTATATCGCCATTTCCGAGTTCCGTAACGAGGAGCAGGAAAAGCCCATCGAAATCGGAGACCAGTTTGAAGTCTTCATAGAAAAGAGAAAAGAGGAAGGCGGACTCCTGCTTTCCCGTGAAAAGGCCATTGCCATTAAAGTCTGGGAACAGATAGCCAGGATTCAGGAAGAGGATGGTACCATTGAGGGCCGTCTCGACAACCGGGTCAAGGGAGGTATGTCGGTCGATATCGGAGTGCCGGCCTTCCTGCCCTATTCACAGATCGACCTGCGGCCGGTCAAGGACCTGGATGCATTGATCGGCCAGACCTTTGAGTTTAAAATTCTCAAGTTCAACCGCAAGCGCAATAACGTGGTTATCTCCCGCCGGGTGATCCTTGAGGAAAAGCGTGCCAAGCTGCGCGAACAGATGCGTTCCACCCTGGAAGAGGGGCAGACCATCAAAGGTGCCATTACCAATATTACCGATTACGGCCTGTTCATCGACCTGGGCGGTATGGACGGACTCTGTCATATTACCGACCTTTCCTGGGGCAGGGTTTCACATCCATCCAAGCTGTACAGCGTGGGTGAGGAGATCGAGGTCAAAATCCTAAAATATGACAAGGATTCCGACCGGGTATCCCTTGGTGTCAAGCAGCTCAAGTCTGATCCGTGGGAGCTGGTTCCGGAAAAATATGCCCAGGGTTCCAGGGTTACCGGCAAGGTTGTGTCTATCACTGATTACGGTGTTTTTGTAGAGCTTGAGGAAGGTGTTGAAGGCCTGGTTCATATCTCTGAGATGAGCTGGTCCAAGAAACCGCGCCATCCTTCAAAAATTGTTGCCGTGGGTGATGAAATCGAAGTCCAGGTTCTCAAGGTTGAGGCGGAGACCAAGCGTATATCCCTGGGCATGAAGCAGCTGCAGCCCAACCCGTGGGATCTGGTTGAAGAGAGTTATCCCGTTGGTGCCGTTATTGAGGGCAAGATCAAAAATATCACCGATTTTGGTATCTTCATCGGTATTGAAGAAGGTATTGACGGTCTGATCCACGTATCCGATCTCTCCTGGACCGAGCGGATCAAGCATCCATCCGAGAAGTATGCCAAGGGCGAAGATATCCAGGCCGTTGTGCTTAAGATCGACAAAGAGAATGAACGGTTCTCCCTGGGTGTCAAACAGCTGGAGCCGGATCCCTGGCAGGCAGCCGCCAGAAACTATCCAACCGGTACCATGGTTGAGGGTACGATCACCAATGTGACCGATTTCGGTGTTTTTGTTCAGCTGGAAGAGGGAATCGAGGGACTGGTTCATGTCTCCGAGATCAGCCGTGAAAAGGTCAAGACCCCGGTTGGCATGTTCAACGTGGGTGATACCCTGAAGGCCATGGTCATCAATGTATCTGCTGAAGACCGCAAGATCGGACTGTCACTCAAGGCCCTGGAAGAGGGTGGTGATGAGGGAGCGACAGCGGAAGAGTATACCAAGAAGGTTCAGAATTCCGGACCGTCTACCTTTGGTGATCTGCTCAAGGCAGCGGCTGGTTCTGAGGAGGATGAGGGGGACAAGTAGTCTTCTGTAAGGGTACTGCTCCTGTACTGATGTGCGGCTGTTCGTGGTACCTTTTTCATATTTCAGCAACACCGGTCACTGTTGTGACCGGTTTTATACAAATAAAAGGATTCAATCATGCTAAAGCGTGAACTGATTAATGAGGTTTCCGGGCAACTGGGAGACTACTATAAACAGGATGTTGCCCAGGCAGTTGACATTATTCTGGAAGAGATATCCCAGGCCCTGACAGAGGGCAGGCGGGTGGAGATACGAGGTTTCGGCAGTTTTTCCGTTCGTACACGCAAACCGCGCACCACCAAAAACCCCAAAACCGGGAAAATGATGGATATCCCCGCAAGAAAGACACTCCATTTTACGATGAGTAAATCGCTCAAGGAAGTCCTTATCGAAGACAAGTAAGGACCTAATTGATCTGCAAATGAGCCGGTTAGCCAGTTACACAGAGGTTAACCGGCCTTTTTTTATTGTAGGGTGCCTTGCAAAATATCTACCTTTTCAAGGTACCCTGTAACAAACGCTGTAAAGAAGAAGATCAGATAAAGGGTGCAATGTCACCTTTGCCCTCGCGCAGGATTTCAGGAGGGTCTGAAATAAGGGAGATAACGGTTGAGGGATCCGGGTACACTTCACCGCCGTCAATGATCAGGTCGACCTGGCTGCCGAACAGGTCATTGACATCCAGGGCGTCGATAACCGGTTCATGGTGGTCCTGTCGCAGCGCACTGGTGGTCAGGATCGGATTTCCCAGCTCCTCGATGATGGCCAGGCAGATTGGATTGTCCGGAACACGGATACCCACGGTTTTCTGCTTGGTAAGCATTATTTTCGGAACCAGTTTGGTACCGGACAGGACCAGGGTGTAGGGCCCGGGCAGGTTTTTACGCATCAGCCGGTAGGCGGTATTTCCCACATGGCCGTATTTGCTGATATTTTTCAACGAAGAGCACATAAAGGAAAAGGGTTTGTACTTGGGTCTTTTTTTGAGCTGATATACCCGTTTAACCGCCTTCTGGTTAAAGATATCACAGCCCACACCGTACATGGTGTCTGTGGGATAACAGATGACCCCGCCCTTTTTCAGGGTGGCGACTACCTGGCTGATAAGCCGGGGCTGTGGATTATACGGGTTTATTTCAATGAGTTTAGCCATGTTCCATCCTGTTGAGATGCGCCAGACCAATAAAGCAGGAACAGGCTGGAAAATCCATAAAAAAAGATCTTTTTCCAGGGCCAGTATTTGCTTTTAGGTGCTAACATGCTACACTGTTCTATAATAATCATTACCAAACAAAAGAGGAAGGAGGAATAAATGTTCGATCAGGACATACCCCCGGCATATACCTTTGATGACGTCCTGCTCGTCCCGTCGGCTTCGGAAATTCTCCCGTCAGAGGTTTCCCTGACCACTATACTCACCGACACAGTCAAGCTGAATGCCCCCCTGGTTTCAGCGGCCATGGATTCTGTGACCGGACACCGTACGGCCATCAGCATGGCCAGAGAGGGCGGGATCGGTATGATCCACAAAAACATGTCCATAGGTGATCAGGCCAGGGAAGTCGAACGGGT
>CAZKBZ010000084.1:1160-3743 GCA_964551175.1 uncultured Desulfobulbus sp. | reverse complement strand
GTATGATCCACAAAAACATGTCCATAGGTGATCAGGCCAGGGAAGTCGAACGGGTCAAGAAATCCGAATCCGGCATGATCATCGATCCGGTCACGGTTACTGAAAAACAGAGTGTTGCTGATGTGCAGGCCATCATGCGCAATTACAAGATTTCCGGCCTGCCGGTCCTCAGAGGTGACAAGCTGGTGGGAATCGTTACCAACCGGGATCTGCGCTTTGTCTCCGATGAAGCTCTGCGGGTAAGCGACGTCATGACCAGCAGCAATCTGATAACGGTTCCTGAAGGAATTGATCTTGAGCACTGCAAGGCTCTGCTGCACGAGCACAGGATCGAAAAACTGCTGGTAGTGGATCCTCAGGGCAACCTTAAGGGCTTGATTACTATCAAGGATATTGAAAAGATTAAAAAATATCCTCTGGCGGCAAAGGATGAGATGGGCCGGTTACTGGCCGGGGCAGCCATTGGTGTCAGCCCGGACATGATGACGCGCACCGAGGCATTGATTGCAGCAGGTGTGGACGTTATTGTCCTGGACTCGGCCCATGGCCATTCCGCCGGTATCCTGCAGGCGGTTCGTGACGTGAAAGCGGCCTGGCCGGATTTGTCGGTCATTGCCGGCAATGTTGCCACGGGCGAAGGTACAGCCGCGCTGATAGAGGCCGGTGCCAATGCGGTCAAGGTCGGCGTGGGACCGGGCTCCATCTGTACCACCAGGATCGTGGCCGGTGTGGGGGTACCCCAGCTGACCGCTCTGCTGGACTGTACGGCGGTGGGGCGCAAAAAAGGTATTCCCATCATAGCGGACGGTGGTATCAAGTTTTCCGGGGATATCTGCAAGGCCATCGGCATCGGTGCACACAGCGTGATGATTGGTTCACTGTTTGCCGGCACTGATGAAACTCCGGGAGAAACTTTTCTCTACCAGGGCCGCAAGTATAAAGGATACCGGGGCATGGGCTCTCTGGGCGCCATGGAGAAAGGCTCCAGCGACCGGTATTTTCAGAAAAAAGAGTGTGAATCGTCCAAACTGGTTCCGGAAGGGATTGAAGGCAAGGTTCCCTATCGCGGCTCTATTTCCGAAGTGATTTACCAGCTGCTTGGCGGCCTGCGCTCAGGCATGGGCTACACCGGAGCAGCCACAATTGAAGAGCTGCATAAACGGGCAAAATTTGTCCGTATTTCGCCGGCCGGTCTGCGTGAATCCCATGTCCATGATGTCATTATCACCCGTGAGGCACCGAACTACCGGACCGAGAGCCTGTAACCCAGGATTGACGGCCATGGGGCAGGGATGAGTAATTGCCCGGTTGTCTTCTCCTTATACCTTTTACCTTTACCTCGTACCTCTATCATGTCCCTACACGACGATACGATCATCATCCTTGATTTCGGTTCCCAGACTACCCAGCTCATTGCACGCCGTATTCGCGAGCAGAAGGTCTACTCAGAAATTCATCCCTATACCCTGTCACTGGACACACTGAGGAGCATGAAGCCCTCCGGCATTATTCTGGCCGGTGGTCCGGCTTCGGTTTATGATGACGATGCTCCGATTTCAGATCCCGGTATTTTTGAACTGGGCGTTCCGGTACTCGGTATCTGCTACGGTGCCCAGCTCATGATACAGCAGCTTGGCGGCCGGGTGGAGCAGGCCGAAAAACGGGAATTCGGTAAGGCTGAGCTCAATATAACCTATACCGCCGGTCTGTTTGCCGGTATGGAAACCGCGCCCAGTCGTTACCAGGTCTGGATGAGCCATGGCGACCGTATTGAACAGGTTGCACCCGGCTTTGTCGTCACTGCAGACAGCGACCACTCTCCCTACGCCGCCCTGCGCCATGAAGAGAAGCCCTTTGTTGCGGTACAGTTCCATCCCGAGGTGGCCCACACCCTGATCGGCACCGACGTGCTGCGCAACTTCATCTTCGGAATCTGCAACTGCGAGCCCACCTGGACCATGCATTCCTTTATCGAGTCAACGGTTGCAGATATCAAGGAAAAAGTCGGCAATGAAAAGGTGATCTGCGCCCTGTCGGGTGGTGTTGATTCCTCGGTGGTGGCAGCCATGGTTCATCGGGCCATCGGCAAACAGTTAACCTGTATTTATGTGAACAACGGGTTGATGCGTACAGGCGAGAGTGAAAGCGTGCTCCGTTTTTTCCGTGAAAAAACAGACCTGCAGGTCATAGATGTTCAGGCGGAATCCTACTTTCTTGACCAGCTGGCCGGGATTACAGATCCGGAAGAAAAACGCAAAAGGATAGGCTATGGTTTTATCAAGATCTTTGAGGAAGAGGCCGGCAAACTCGGCCAGGTGAAATACCTGGCCCAGGGCACCCTTTATCCCGACGTGATTGAGTCGGTTGTCTTTCGAGGCAAGGCGCCCATCAAATCGCATCATAACGTGGGCGGGTTGCCGGAGCGGATGAAACTTGACCTGATTGAGCCGCTGCGGGAGCTGTTCAAGGACGAGGTTCGTGAACTGGGCCTGGAACTTGGGCTGCCCGAAGAGGCTGTTTACCGCCAGCCCTTTCCGGGTCCCGGCCTGGGAATCCGGATCATGGGCGATGTCACTGAGGAGC
>CAZKBZ010000084.1:0-1060 GCA_964551175.1 uncultured Desulfobulbus sp. | reverse complement strand
CCCTTTCCGGGTCCCGGCCTGGGAATCCGGATCATGGGCGATGTCACTGAGGAGCGGCTGCACATCCTGCGTCAGGCCGACGTGATTGTACTGGATGAGATGAAGAATTCAGGCTGGTACCGCAAGGTCTGGCAGTCCTTTGCCGTGCTGCTGCCCATCCAGACCGTGGGAGTGATGGGTGATGGCCGCACCTATGAAAACGTGATCGCCATCCGCTCCGTTGACAGCCGTGATGCCATGACAGCCGACTGGTCGCAGCTTCCCTATGACCTGCTGGGACGTATCTCCACCCGTATTATCAACGAGGTCCGCGGGGTGAACCGGGTTGTGTATGACATCTCATCCAAACCACCTTCCACCATTGAGTGGGAGTAATTTTCGGGTTTAAAAGGGGTCAGAGTGAACCTTAACCACCGGCAATCAGGATAGAATAGGAAAAAACATAAAGTTAATTTTACTCTGACCCCCTTTAAAGAACCATGCTGAAAACCGGAATATACGTCGACGCAGAGAATATCAAGATGAGTGGCGGCTACGGCATGCGCTACGATGTGCTGGTCGATCTTGCGGACAGCGGCAACTCAACCATGCTGCGTGCCAACTGCTACCTGGCCGAAGACCGGGAACGCACCCGCAAGGATCCGGACTACCGCCAGAAGCTCTACTTTTATCACAATATTCTCAGGCAGTGCGGCTTTAAAATCATTAAAAAATATGTGCGCCGCTACCATGACGAAGACGGCAACGTCACCACCAAGGCCAACGCGGACATGGACCTGGCTATTGATGCCCTGCTTCAGGCCCGCAATCTGGATCGGATTATTCTGCTCACCGGTGACGGCGATTTTATCCGGCTGGTCACGGCCCTGCAGAACATGGGCTGCCGGGTGGAGGTGATCGGTTTTCATAATGTCAGCAATGAACTCCGTGAAGCTGCCGACTCGTATCTTTCCGGATTTCTCATCCCCGGCCTGCTGCCCATCCAGGCAAACGGGCAGCAGAAAGAGGAGCAGTGGCAGCGGGGAACAGTGGCCAATTTCAACTCGGACCGCGGGTTTGG
>CAZKBZ010000083.1:0-12511 GCA_964551175.1 uncultured Desulfobulbus sp. | reverse complement strand
TTAACTTATGGTTATCTGACCAGAACATTAAAGGAGTTTTTATGATGCGCTTTATTATTCTTGCTCTTCTTTCGGTTTTTCTGCAGGGAGTTTCTGCTGATGCTGCCGGTTTTACCGTCGATCATACCTCAAGCAATCTCAGCCAGATTCCTGATAAGTGGATCTCAAAAGCAAAACAGGATCTTCATATTGTATATAATCATACTTCCCATGGCAGTCAGTTGATAACAGGCATGAATGCACTTGAAAATTTTCCAGATTTTGCCGGCAAATATGCCTGGGAAGATACTTCAACAGGTGACAGTTCCTTTTTAAGCCTTGATGATCGTGGAATTCCCGGTATAGCAGATCTCAGCCAGGGTGACAGCCCTGTTGATCACAGCGGGACTACGGTTGCCCGTTGGGCAGAGGATACATACAATTATCTCAATAATTCAAACAATTATCATATAAATGTCGTCCTGTGGTCCTGGTGCAATATTGCCGGTCACGATATACCTTTATACTTAAGCAGTATGCAGTGGCTGATAGATCAGTTTTCTCCAGGAGGAAGCCATGCAAGAGCTGCGGCCCATCCTGTCCAGTTTGTCTTTATTACCGGCCATGCCAATGGCGGCGGCGAAAACGATTCCTCAGATTCACAGAACAGGCTTATACGAAACTACTGCAGCAGTCACGACTGCATTCTTTTTGATTTTGCCGATCTGGAGAATTTTGATCCTGACAACAACTATTTTCTGGACAAACTGCTTCAGGATGACCTGGATTATGATTCCGACGGGAGTGGCTCTGTGGATGCCAACTGGGCATCCGAGTACCTGGCAAACCATCCCGGAAGTGAACTCCAGAGATTGACCAAGGGCGACGGTGCTTACCCCGGTGCCGGCAGCTGTGCTCATTCCAATGGACCTGATAACGATGCCAGGCTCAACTGTGTCCTGAAGGGACGGGCGGCCTGGTTTCTTTTTGCCCGACTGGCCGGCTGGAATCCGGACGATCAGCCCGCAACAGCCACAGCTGCTGTCAACTCTCTTCTGCTGCTGAAAAACTGATATGGTTTTTTTTCGGTTACGTTTTATTGCATTGCTTGTATCGCTTTTGGGTGTGCTGACCGTTTCTCCAGCCGATGCTGAAATTGTTGTGAATACGGTTGCACAACTTGTCGATGCAGTCAACAGTACCCAAAGCGGCGGGGACCGTTCCATTCTCATTGCAGACGGTACCTATCTGCTGAATGGAAATTATCTGCGCCTGGCAGTAGACAACATCACCGTACGTTCACAGAGTGGAAACAGAGAAAGTGTGATCCTGGACGGAAACTACCAGACCACGGAAATTTTTCAGGTGGTTGCTTCCGGCGCCACCATTGCAGACCTGACACTCAAACGTGCCTACGATCATCCCATCCATATCATCGCATCCAGCACTGCCGGTGTTGAAAATACCTTGATCAGCAATGTACACATTATTGATCCAGGCCAGCAGGCCATCAAAATCAACCCTGATGCGGACAGAACCCATTTTGTCAACAACGGTCGAATTACCGGCTGCCTGCTTGAACTCAGCGACGCCGGTCGTGCCAAGGTCCTGGAACGGAACGGATCCTGCTACACAGGTGGTGTTGATGCACACCAGGCAGAAGGCTGGGTTGTTGAAGACAACGAAATTCAGGGGTTCTGGTGCAGCAGCAGCCTGGCAGAGCATGGCATTCATTTCTGGTCCGACTCTGCAGATACCCTGGTGCAGCGTAACCTGATTATTGACTGTGATCGCGGTATAGGATTCGGACTTGGTTCCAGCGGCCATAGCGGTGGTATAATCCGCAACAACATGATCTATCACGGAGAAGACCATGGTGTGAGTGATGTGGGTATCGGCCTGGAATCGGCTGAAGATGCCCAGGTTTACAACAACACGGTTTACCACGAGCATGCCTATCCCAACGCCATAGAGTATCGGTTTACAGCCAGCAGCAACCTCACCATTGTCAATAACCTGACCAACCGGGCAATCACCTCAAGAAACGGAGGAACAGCAACACTCATTTCAAATAATGTTACCAGTGCTACAGCGGACTGGTTCATTGATGCCTCAAGCGGTGATCTCCATCTACGTGCAGAACGGGACGGGGTGACAGATGCGGCCCTGGCTGTTACCGGCCTGATTGATGATTATGACGGACAGGTCAGGCCAAGTGAAACAGGGATGGATATCGGCGCTGATGAATATTTTGAAAAAACTCTATCTACTCTGAGCTGGCTTTTCTTACTGTTGTAAAAAAAGATTATGAAAATTTTTCTCTACCTTTTGATCTGGCTTTTCTGTTGTTCTCTGCAGGCTGGTGCTGCAGTGAATCCACCTGTCCTGAAATGGAAAGATGGAGGCTGCTACTCTTCCTGGTGCGAAACAGGCTGGTATTCCTCTCCAGCTGTTGCTGACCTTGACGGAAACGGCACCATGGAAATTGTTGCTTCCGCCTATTCCGTTGTGGCCTTGCAGGGTGACAACGGTGAAGTGCTCTGGCGGGTTGATTCGGGTAAGGACCGCAGCAGTCCGCCTGGATACAGTCACCGCACCTGGCCCGGTATCTGGATCAAGGATATTGATGGAGACAAGATACCTGAAATCATAACAGCCCACAGTGGCGGGTATGTCTCTGTATACGACAACCAGGGCTATTTCAAGTCAGGGTGGCCCAAACGCCCGATCACCAATGAGTTACGCGGACTGGTGGTGAATGACATTGACAGAGACGGAACAGCTGAAATAATTGTTACCGGCGCCACCTCTGATGCTATAAACACTTGGATTTATGAACATGATGGCACGCTGCGCCCGGGTTGGCCTCAGCTCAGCAATGACTCCGGCTATGCCCATGGCGTGTTCAATGACAATGCCTCTGCCGGTGATATTGATGGTGACGGCGTAGCTGAGATAATCGTGCCGTCCGATGTTCATTATATCTGTGCCTATCAATCTGATGGAGTGCAAGTACAGGCAAATTCCATGTATGGCGATCGAAAATGGGGTGCTGTCGGCATCTGGGAGAGTATCATCCCGGAGTTACGGGGCTGGGGAGCATGTTCCGGCGATCGAATTGAGAGCTATCGTACAAATTTTGCCGGCGGCGCCAGCGTTATAGCAGATGTTGACGGAGACAATATTGACGAAGTGATTGTAACCGGAAACGTATATGACTGTCATGCCGGATATCCGCCCAGCAGATACACTGGAGTGTATATTTTTAACGGTGACCGCAGCCGTTTCAACAAGAACGGCTGGAACTGGGAAGCTCCACCGGTTGATACCGGGACCCCGCTGGTCGAAGACTATAACATTATAGAAAGCTGCCAACCTAATCCGGTCGTTGTTGATCTTGATTCCGATGGAAAAAAAGAAATACTTTTCCCCTCGTACGATGGCAGGATGCACGCCTTCTGGTTAGATAAAACCGAGCACCACAACTGGCCTTATGCTGTTTACAACAGTTCCGAAGGTTTTTACCGTTTTGCTTCAGAGCCCGTGGTCGCAGATCTTGATCGTGATGGCTGCAGTGAGGTTATATTTACCTCCTGGGTACAAAAAACGAGTTCCGGAATGCGCCTTGGCAAACTGCATGTTTTGGACTGCAGGGGCAATGTCATTCATGAGCAGAATCTGCCTGAACCAAAATCCTCCAGCCGCCATGAAAATGGTGCGTTGCCGGCGCCGACCATTGCCGATATTGATGATGATCCGGATTATGAACTGGTTATAAATACTATTAATTCCGGCTTCATTGCCTACGACCTCCCCGGTTCCGCCGGAGCAAGAATTCAATGGTACAGCGGACGCAATCGGGGATACAGACTTCAGCGGGGAGTTACAGTAGCCCCAATTCTGCACCTGCTTCTTAAGGATTCCGCAGAGCATTAAAACAAGATGTTTCTTCAGCCTGGGAGGTATCCAGCCATGCGAGTTGTTCTTTTTTCTTTTCTCATCCTGTTGCCCATTCTATCCCTGCCACAGGCCGGCCTTGGTGCTGCAGCTGACATTGATCCCTGCACACTGGCTGCACCGGAACGGATTTATGCAGCCTTTCCTGAACTGAAAACTATGGAGAAGCAGGTTGTCGGTTCAACTGCCACCTGCAACTTTCTTGACAAATACGATATTCCGGCCTTGATCATCACAGTCGGCAAGTCCGGAAAGGCTGGTGCTGAAAAGGAACTTTCCTTTTTTGGTTCAGGCTACAGTATAAAGGATGTACCAGGGCTTGGCGATGATGCAGCGATTGCTATTCAGCAGGCAAACCCCGCATTTGGCCTTAAAGAAGGAATTGCAGCTCTTGTGGTAATAAAAGGACAAACCTCTCTGACCATCTCTCCTGTTCGGGTGAACTGCTCATCCATTCAAGACGAACAGCTGAAGCTTACAGAGCTGGCCACTGAAATGATCAACAAGTTGTAAGAAACCCTGTTCCATGATTGCCGGACAGTTGCATAAACCCTGCTGTCCGGCAATTTCCATGCATGACCAACAGTTACCAGGTCAAGGTGGCAGTATCAAGAGTCTCCTTTACCTGCGGCATGGACGACAGGTCACTCTCCAGCTCTAATTGCGGGTTTCTGGCGATCTCCATGAGCCTGCTGTCATGGCAGTTCATAATCACGGCATCAAGCCCTGCTGCAGCAAGCAGCGGCAGAAGCCGATGATGCAGGCCGGACCGCTCTGCACGCGGCAGAAACTGGGAAGCACCGGCAAGGGCCACCACGGTACTCACTTTCTCCTCGGTCAGCTGCGGGAGCATCTCAATTGTTTCCAGAACAGAATCAACATCCGGCATTCCCCGGCTGAGCTGCCAGCTTACCGGATCAGGCCGGAGATGAAAAAGCGGATCCAGATAAAGGTCTGGTAGAGGGAATCCGACACGAGCTGCGCTTTCCAGGACATCAGCGGCTATCTGCAGCCGTTCATCTGCGGTAAACGGGGTCAGACCGGGCCGGACCAGCAACACAACCAGCCCCGTACCATATTCCTTTGCTGTTTCCATGGCAGCAGCAAGGGTTGCCTGGTCTGCAGTAACCGAATTTACTGTTACCCTTCCGCGCAACTCATCCAGAATCTTCACATGCGAGAGTACATGGGAGGAGATAAACAGGGGGACATCCACAGCCTCTCTGATCACTTTAACAGCCCAATGGAACCGGCCATAGTTCTTTTTTGACAGACCAAAGTTCAAATCAAGACCCTCTGCACCGGCTGCAACCTGTTTTTCAGCTATAGCTGCCAGACTGGTGCCGTCCTGCCGTTCTACAGCCCGGACAAGTTCACTGTTCATGATGTGCATGTCCTGACCAATGATCATCAATGGACTGTGCATCTTTTCTTTTTTCATCTCTGTAACGGTTTTATCCTTCATGGTTTCTCCTTATTACTGGTTCACACATTTCACTGGGAAAATTTCAAGCTGAACGAAAGATGGCAGAGAAAAAAATCCGGATTGCGGATACAGGGAAAAAAAGCAGACGGGGCCGTCACGGCCAAAAGAAAATGGGACATACCTTTCTCCTTTCCTCGAAGGGACAAAGTTATATGGTGCATTACCGGCAGGTCTTCGGACTCGTGGACAGTGAATATTAAAGAATATTCAGCCTACTGACCGTCGCTTCCCGTACTGTAATCCTGTCAGCACAGTGCTTTTCCCTGATCAGGGAGACGGTGGTCGTTTCCATTTACCGCTGCGGGACAGTTCCGGATTCTCACCGGATTCCCTGTCGTCTGTCGGTCAACATGACGCCTGCATTTCAGACACAGAGTCTGTTTTCCGAACAGACTGCCACGCTTCACATGAAGCGTACCGGCAGCCATTATGAATAATACTACTGTATATGGTGTGCTCATGATAGTCAAATACTAAATGCAGCAAAGAAGTTGAATTACAGTAACGAATTACTCTTTTGTTATCCAAGCCCGGCTATCCGGCACAATGCTTGACTGCTGAAGTTGATTCCTGAATATTTTGAAAACAAAAAAAACAGCAACAAGGCTTATTGTAAGGAAATATTTCCAAACTTCTGCTGAGAGATGATTCCAAACGTGATTGACTCTCATAATGGTACGAAAATTGGATATGAACTGAAAGTCCAATTCCATTCCCACATGCATCTTGAATATCATTTCCTGGAGATAAGATGGTGTCCACTCAACATCAGCCCGGTCCCCCCCTGTCAAGTTTTACAATAATTCTTTCCCTGCTCATTGCCTGCCTGCTGCCGGTATCATTGGCGCGTGCAGACCAGGGCTTTGTTATTCTTCCGGCCATCAAACTGCTGCTGAACGGGAATACGCATGTAGATGCAACCTGCGGCATAGATTACAGCTACAACGATGAAAAATACGAACTGGTGTACAGAGGGCTTTACTATTACCAGCCTGAAATGTCGCACACAGGATACGGGCTGGACCAACTCTCCGACTCGGAGTTCAACCGACTGTCAGAAACAGACAGACGTAAGGTGGCAGACAACCTGCTGACCGCTCTGTTTTTCGGCTATCCTGCGCCAACCCTTGAGGATAAAATATCATCAGGCAGCTTTCTCTGTTCAGTACGCAAAGGTCTTTTTGAAAAAATCAATGACATGGTCTGGGTCGAGGATGAAATACGTAATGATGACCGGTATTACCACAGCGACTGGGCTGCCAACGAGGTATATGATATACTGGCCCGCTTTTATGCCATGAGCCACCTGGACAACCATTATCTGCACAACTGGATTGCCTATATCCTGACCCAGACTATCATGTTTTCACCTGCCTATGAACTGGACTCCTCCCATTATGCCAACGCTGCCAGTGTTTACAACTGGCTGGTTCTTGACATGAACGATGATATCGGCATGCGCTATTCCACCTATCTGCACATGACAAGTTACGACAACTGGCGCCGGTTTCGCAGTCCGGAAGATAACGGCCGGGAAATGCTTGAAATTTACACGCTTGACTTTGATGACGTCAATGTTCCCATGGCTGCAACAACCCTGCAGAACTGGTATCTTGACGATGAAGCCGACACCCTGGTGATAGGCCTTAATGAAAACACTATTCCCCAACCCCTGTTCGATACTACCGTTATCACCGGCTTTGATTTTTATCGTGAGCTGGTCAAGTCCAATGGCTTTGTCAGCGGCAGCGTCCGGCGTCTGGTCGATTTCTTTTTCACCGATCATGATGAAACAGAAAAAGCAGAGATAACCAGCCTCATCGTTGCCAGCCACCCGGAAACCTGGCAGGACATTTTGCTGCAGATCGTCTTTTCCAAAGAGTTTCTTCTGCATACATCAAGAGCAAAAAGTGCTGAGGAACTGTTTTATTCGCTTGTCAAAAAACTTGACTATAAGCACCGGCGGTACACCTTTCACTACTTTAACGAGGCCCTGAATGACATGAACCAGGCCTCCATGAAGTACAAATTAGGTAAACTGGAGAGGACACCGCTTGATACCCTTTCCTTTGCCGAATATCACAAGTACATCAGGGAAAAAATCATGATCCGTAATGTTTGCGGCGACTATGAAGAGACAACATATGAAGACTGGAATACCTATGGCTGGCGGCCCCCATTGCTTGGTGACGACCGCTTTACCTATATCTTTGACGATCCTGAAGCAACGCTGACTTCTTTTATCACGTACCTCTTTGAATTCATGATTCACAGGCAACCAACCCAGCAGGAACTGGATATGTTCTTAAACAATATGCTCAGAGAAAATGGTGATTACGAGTGGCGATATAACTTCAGTGTTGTTGAAAACGGCTGCTACAACAGACGTGAAAATGCGGCTGAGGATATACTGGACTATATCTCCAGGCTGAGTGAACTGTACATGTTCCAGGAGGTACAGTAATGAACCGACGTGATTTTATAAAACTTTCCATGTATGCGGGTTGCAGCTGTCTGCTGCCGGGTTTCCCCCGTTTTGCCGCCGCAGGACCGCTGGACAGTGTACAGTTCAACCCTGCCGTCTTTGCTGCCAATCAGCCGCAGACCATCATGATCTTCCTGTATGGAGGAGCCAGTGAACTGGCTGGGAATTTCACCAACTATGATCAGTTCAAAGATCTGTCACAGAACAGCTACAGCAGCCACTTCGGCAGCAGTAACCTGGATGCCACAGCCAGCGGCTTCTGGTCTGCAGCGGGCGGAACCACCATGGAAACCCTGCTTTCCGGCGGTGACCTGAGTGTGTTCCGGACATGTTTCAGCCAGGTGCGCTGGGACAGCGACAATCGTTCCCATGGCTCCTGCGTGGCCCAGAACCAGCGCGGCTCCTATAATGAAGATGCTCCTGGTATCTTTGCCAACCTGGCCCGGGTATTGAAAAACAACTCCATCATTGATGAGAATACGAAAATGCCCTTTATCACCATGGAAGGCGACTCTGCTTTCTATGCCACCGGTGATCTGGTGCGGGATCCTCTTCTTGAGCCGACAAGCATCAATGAAAATCTCGACAACCCGTTTCATCGCAGCAGTGAACCTGATTACACGGATGAAATGGACAGTCTGGCCCAGCTCATGAACCCGGCAGGCAAGATCAAGGATGCCTTTGCAAAAAGAAGTGAAATGGAGGCGTTTATCGATGAAATAGAGGGGTTGCCGGACCCTGATCTGGGTGCGGACAACTATGAGGATAACAGCTTTGCCGAAAAGATGAAAACCGCAGTCAAAATCCTGGGATACAATCAGGACACCCAGGTTATTTCACTCGGCACCTCGGGACTGGGTGGCTGGGATGACCATAATGATGCTGAAAACTATCTGGACCGTATGACACAGCTTTTCCGGGCACTCAAATCCGCCATGGCTCATATCCATCAGCTTGGCAGGCAGGGCAATATCAACATTATTGTGATGGGAGATTTTGGCCGTGGAGTCAATCTGAACAGTGCCAACGGCTGGGATCACGGAAATCTGCAGACGATCTATGTGCTTGGTGGTACAAACTATTTTAATACTCCGGGCGTGGTCGGCGCTACCGAACTGGAAAACACAGGATCCGTGAACCGACTCTATCTGCGTCCCGCTCCATCATCCTACTGGTTTGAACCCCTCAGTGTGGCCGCCACCATTTACTCAATCTACGGCATCACCAATCCGGAGGTGCTGACAGACGGTACGGGGGTGATTACTCCACTTGTCACATAATCTTCACAACCCCTTTTCATCATTACCGGCAAAGCCTTTAGATAGATTGTTTTCAGTTGCCCCATTCTGATTCCATGGTAGACTTCAGGTTACCCTGAATAAACAGTTTTCCGGATCAGAAAATGGTCGATATCAAACACTACCTTGATGAACAGCGGCAGATTGTGGAGCAGGCTCTGCGTCAATACATGCTGCCTGAAGAAGGTCCATTTGCCGGCCATGTGCAGGCCATGCGTTACTCCCTTTTTGTCGGAGGAAAACGAGTCCGGCCTATCCTCTGCCTGGCCGCTGGTCGATGTGTCAGCAAGGATCCGGCTGTTGATACCCTGCTGCTGCCGGCAGCCTGCGCCCTGGAATGCATCCACACCTATTCACTGATCCACGATGACCTGCCGGCCATGGACGATGATGATCTGCGCCGGGGGCAGGCAACCTGTCATAAAAAATTCGGGGAAGCCGAAGCCATTCTGGCCGGTGATGGTCTGCTCACCTATGGTTTTGATCTGCTCAGCAACCCTGAACTGCCCGGCCCGGCTCCGGCAATACGGTTGCAGCTCATTGCCACCTTGGCCCGGGCCGCCGGATCGCTGGGCATGGTGGGTGGGCAGTACCTGGATATTGACAGTGAAGAAAAGAATATTTCCTTTGAACAGCTCAAGACCATCCACCGCGCAAAAACCGGCGCCCTGATCACAGCTGCCGTCACCATGGGAGCCCTTGGCGGCGGAGCTGATCAGCTACAATTACAAGCCCTGACCGGATACGGCAATGCAGTCGGACTTGCCTTTCAGATTGTTGATGACCTGCTGGATGTAACCGCTTCCACTGAGCAGTTAGGGAAAACCGCGGGCAGTGATGCCGAGCACGGCAAGGCCACGTATCCGGCCCTATTCGGGGTAGACAAAACCAGAAGTCTGGCAAAAAACGCTGTGGACCTTGCCCTTGCCGCCATCGACTCTTTTGATAACCGGGCAGCACCGTTACGAGCCCTGGCCCGGTACATCTTCAGCAGAAGTCGCTAAGTCAGCTGGTTGCCTGCTGCAGGGCCACGGCCACAGCCACCGATGCACCCACCATGGGGTTGTTGCCCATGCCGATAAAACCCATCATTTCCACATGGGCGGGAACAGAGGATGATCCGGCAAACTGGGCATCGCAGTGCATGCGGCCCATGGTATCGGTCATGCCGTAGGAAGCCGGACCGGCTGCCATGTTATCGGGATGCAGGGTGCGGCCGGTACCGCCGCCCGAGGCCACGGAAAAATATTTCCTGCCCAGTTCGTTACATTCTTTCTTGTAGGTTCCGGCCACCGGATGCTGGAAGCGCGTCGGGTTGGTGGAGTTGCCGGTAATTGAAACATCCACACCTTCCAGATGATTAATGGCCACACCTTCGCGCACGTCATCGGCACCAAAGCAGCGCACCTTGGCCCGTTCACCCGAGGAAAAGGGTTTTTCCTCCACTACGGCAAGTGTTCCATCTGCGTAATTAAACAGTGTTTTTACATAGGTAAAACCATTGATCCGCGAGATGATATAGGCAGCATCCTTACCCAGCCCATTGAGGATGACCCTGAGCGGTTCAGTGCGGACCCGGTTAGCCGAGTTGGCAATACCGATGGCCCCTTCCGCTGCAGCAAAGGACTCATGCCCTGCCAGAAAGGCAAAGCAGCGGGTCTCTTCCGAGAGCAGCATGGCTGCCAGATTGCCGTGGCCGATGCCCACCTTGCGGTCCTCGGCAACCGATCCGGGTATGCAGAAGGACTGCAGCCCTATCCCCAGGGTAGAGGCAATCTCGGCCGCCCGGGTCTGGCCTTTTTTCAGTCCAATGGCGGCACCTGCAATATAGGCCCAGCAAGCGTTTTCAAAACAGATGGGCTGGACCTCTTTGACGATTGTGTATACATCCACTCCGGCATCGGCACAGATCTGCTTTGCCTCATCAAGATCCTTGATTCCATACTCGTTCAAGACCTTGTTCACCTTGTCGATTCTTCGTTCATATCCTTCAAAAAGTGCCATGGTCTCTACTCCTGCCTGGGATCAATGGTTTTAACCGCGTCAGCAAACTGTCCATAGGTACCTGTAGCCTGGTCCAGGGCCTCGGCCGGATCAACGCCTTTTTTGATGGCATCCATCATCTTGCCCATGGAGACAAACTTGTAACCGATAATCTCATCATCCTTATCCAAGCCCACTTCCATGACATAGCCCTCAGCCATTTCCAGGTAGCGGGGCCCTTTCAACTTAGTGCCGTACATGGTGCCGGTAACCGAGCGTAAGCCCTTGCCCAGATCCTCAAGACCAGCCCCGACAAGCAGTCCGCCCTCGGAAAAAGCAGACTGACTGCGTCCGTAGCTGATCTGCAGGAACAGTTCCCGCATGGCCACGTTGATGGCATCGCAGACCAGATCGGTGTTGAGTGCCTCCAGAATCGTTTTGCCCGGCAGGATTTCCGAGGCCATGGCCGCGGAATGGGTCATACCGGTACAGCCCACAGTCTCCACCAGGACCTCCTCGATGATCCCCTCTTTAATATTCAGGGTCAACTTGCAGGCTCCCTGCTGGGGAGCACACCAGCCCACACCATGGGTCAGGCCGTTAATGTCGGTCACCTGGCGCACCTGGTTCCACTGCCCTTCCTGAGGGATAGGAGCGGGACCGTGGTCACATCCCTTGGCAATACAGTACATCTCCTTTACTTCAGAAGAGTAATTCATAATGGTTCTCCTAAATGAAAATAGTAGAATAAACAGGAATGAATCATACAATACATTCAGGAAATCTGCATCGGCTTTGACAGGATTAAAAACCGTTACCCACAGAAAGGAAACCGCTGCCGGCCGGGCCGGAGGTGATCTTGCTGTTAAAAATAGAGACGTACACCGGTTATGAAATTCCAGCCGTCAACACTTCTGTCTCCGGAAGAGGAATATTCCTCGTCTTCAGCAGCAACACCTGCCATGTCAAAGTATTCAATCCCGGACATCAATTTCAGTTTCTGGTGGTAGATAAAATAGTTGAATCCGAGGTAGAAGGAATTATAGGAATCACCTTTACCCGAGGCAACCGGCTGTTCATAGCGCTTGTTGAATTTCAAGCCATATTCATCACTGCTTGAGGCGTAATGATAGCGCAGGGCCAGCTGCAGTTTGTCACCTCCCATGATCAGATTTTCTACAAGATCATAGGTCGGCAGCAGGGTCAGGCCGAAGACATCGCTCTGTTCATCCACGCCGCCGGCTGCCGTCACGTCGATTCCGATGCCCAGCCGCCCTTTCTGCCCCTCATGCCAGAGCGAAATGATATTCTCAAAAGGCTTAA
>CAZKBZ010000082.1:0-12670 GCA_964551175.1 uncultured Desulfobulbus sp. | reverse complement strand
CATTAATCCTGCTGGCTTCTGATCTCTGCCAGCAGTTCTCTGCCACCACTATTCAGGATATAATCCCCCATCTCTTCACCGATGGCTTCGGCTTCAGATCTGGAGCCTGATCGTTCGGAGCGGATATTTTTTTGACCATCCAGGCTTACCAGGCCGGCGGACAGGGTAATGGTATCTCCATCCAGGGTAGCCAGTCCAAAGGCCGGGATGGAACAGCCCCCTTCAAGTCGGCGGAGAAAGGCCCGTTCTGCCAGGAGACAGGCTTCACTGTCGGGATTATTCAGGCAGGAACGGATGGATTTTTTTTTCTCCTCAGGCAGTGTAGTTGCCGCTTCAATAGCAATGCATCCCTGTCCCACGGGCGGGACAAAAGTATCTACCGGAAAACTCTGAACAATCATGGATTCCAGGTTCATGCGATGCACTCCGGCATAGGCCAGCATTATGCCGTCACAGAGACCGTCTTTCATCTTTTTAATACGGGTCTGCAGGTTGCCTCTGATGTCCACGGTCTGTACATGAGGATAATGCAGTTTCAGCAGGGCCCGTCGCCGCACGGATGATGTGCCGATGATTACTTTTGTTGACGTATCGTCAAGGCTGAGGTCCGGATTGTGACTGACAAGAACATCTTCGGATTGTTCCCGGTCAGTAAAGGCAATGAGTTCAAAGCCAGCCGGCAGGAGTGAGGGCATATCTTTCGCACTGTGTACGGCAATATCGATATCACCGTTTGCCAGCTGCTCTTCAAGCTCCTCGGTAAACACCCCTTTGGAACCGATCTTGGCAATGGAGGTATCAAGGATTTTGTCTCCCTTGGTTTCCATGGTGAAGATCTCAGTATCAATACCTTTTTTGTTCAGCCTGTCCTGAACATAGTAGGTCTGCCACATGGCGAGTTTGCTTTTTCTGGAACCAATTTTTATTGTAGTCATTTTTTCATGCATCCGGTTAATAACGAGAGACCACCTGACAAAATTAGATTTTTTGCAAGGTACCCTACAGAATAGCTCAGCAAAGCTTCAAAAAATTGCGAACAGTATCTTATAGCAGATTCAGTGTACAGGAAAGTGTAAAAATTTGCCATGCTGCCCGCCTTTTCCGTTCCTGGTTCAATAGCAGTATTACGGCTGAACAGGTGTCTTGCACACCCTGCAAAAAATTGGACCTTTTCCCTTGCATCTTCTTCTGTTCAGAGTAAAATCTTTCAGTTTCATTGACTGTATCATAACAACCATCCGTGAGAGAGATAATGGACTACCGGGACACGTTGAACCTGCCGAAAACCAGGTTCAAGATGAAGGCGAACCTGATCCAGAAAGAACCCCAGTTTCTGCAGCGTTGGGATAAGGAAAAACTGTATCATAAACTGCAGCAGGCTGCGGCAGACCGACCACTCTTTATTCTCCATGACGGCCCCCCCTATGCCAACGGAAATATTCACCTTGGTACAGCCTTTAACAAAGTTCTTAAAGATATCATTCTAAAGTCCCGTCGTATGGCAGGTTTTCAGGCTCCATATGTTCCAGGGTGGGACTGTCATGGTCTGCCTATTGAACATAATGTGGACAAGGAGCTTGGCGACAAAAAAGAAATCATTTCTACCCTTGCCAAACGCAGGGCCTGCCGCAAGTATGCCGAGAAATGGATCAAGACCCAGAAAGTTCAGTTTCGGCGGCTTGGTGTGCTTGGTGACTGGGACAATCCCTACCTGACCATGACATACGGCTACGAGGCCACCATAGCCCGCGAGTTTAACCGGTTTCTCATGTCCGGTTCCGTTGTCCGCTCAAAAAAACCGGTGTACTGGTGTTCTACCTGCCGCACGGCCCTGGCCGAGGCAGAGGTGGAATACTATGATCACACCTCGCCATCAATTTATGTCAAATTTCCTGTTGTTGATGATCTGTCTGATGTTGCACCCGAATTGAGCGGCCGTAAAGTTTTTGCCCTGATCTGGACCACCACGCCCTGGACCCTGCCGGCCAATATGGGCGTGGCCTTTCATCCTGATTTTGTATATGCAGCGGTTGAAGTGGAAAACGAGGTCTGGATTCTGGCCAAAGAACTGGTGGAAAAATGTTTTCAGGATTTTGCAATTGAGAATTACCAGGTGCTAGCCACTTTTTCCGCCACATCTCTGGAAGGAAAAAAATGTCGCCACCCCTTTCTGGATCGTGATTCCCTGATGGTGCTGGCAGACTATGTCACTGCGGAATCCGGTACCGGCTGTGTGCATACTGCCCCGGGCCACGGCGCTGATGACTACTTAACCGGCCTGCGCTACGGGCTTGAGATCCTCTCGCCTTTGGATGATGCCGGTAAGTATACAGCTGAGGCTGGGAAATATGCCGGCCGACAGATTCCCATGGTTAATCGGGAAATCAATGATGATATGGCTGCAGACGGAACCCTGGTAAACGAAACCGCCATAACGCATTCCTATCCCCATTGCTGGCGCTGCAAGGAGCCGGTCATATACCGGGCCACGGAGCAGTGGTTTATCTCCATGGAAAAGAACGATCTGCGCACAAAGGCGCTCAAAGCCATTGGCGAGGTAACATGGACTCCGGCCTGGGGGCAGCAGCGTATTTACAGCATGGTTGAGGCGCGGCCGGACTGGTGTCTGTCCCGCCAGCGATCCTGGGGCGTGCCCCTGACCGTGCTTACCTGTGGAGACTGCGGCGAAATATTGAAAGATGCATCGGTTTGCTCTCGCATTGAGGAGATGTTTGAACAGGAGGGTGCTGATGCCTGGTTTACACACGATGCTGCTGATTTTGTGCCTCCAGAGGTGAAGTGTTCCTGTGGATCAACACATTTTGTCAAGGAAACCGATATCCTGGATGTCTGGTTTGACTCAGGCACCAGCCATGCCGCAGTGCTGGAGGCACGCGAAGAGTTGCGCTCACCTGCTGATCTCTATCTTGAGGGCAGTGATCAGCATCGCGGCTGGTTCCAGTCCTCCCTGCTCACCTCAGTGGGAACCCGTGACCGGGCACCGTACAAGGGTGTGCTCACCCATGGCTATGTTGTGGATGGTCAGGGCAAGAAAATGTCCAAGTCCGTGGGCAATGTGGTAGCCCCGCAGGAGGTGATTGACAAGTTCGGCGCTGAAATTCTGCGCCTCTGGGTATCGAGTGAGGATTACCGGGATGACGTCAAGGTCTCTGATGAGATTCTGCGTCACGTCTCAGATGCCTATCGCAAGATGCGCAATACCTTGCGTTTCCTGCTCTCCAACCTTAATGATTTTGATCCGGAAAAAGATGGTGTCGGAGCAGGTACGGAAAAGTTCAGTGAGCTTGACCGCTGGGCTCTGGCCCGTTTTGCTGAACTTGTCCGGCGCGTTGACAGAGCATATGAAGATTATGAATTTCATGCCATTTATCATGGTCTGCACAACTTCTGTGGTACCGTGATTTCCAGCCTGTACATGGATGTACTGAAAGACCGTCTCTACTGTTCCGCTCCGGATGATCCCGGCCGTCGGGCCGCCCAGACAGTTATTCACCGTATCCTGGACGGGCTGCTGCGTCTTATGGCGCCGATCCTGAGTGTGACCGCAGCTGAGGCCTGGGAACATCTGTATGGCCTTGACCAGAAATCTCCCATGGAGCAATCTGTTTTTTTTGCCGGTTTTCCCAATGTGGATGATATTGAAACAGATCAGGACCTGGATCTTCGCTGGGAAAAACTGCTTGCTGTACGCGGAGAGATCACCAAGGTTCTTGAACTTGCCCGGAGGGACAAGACTATCGGTCTCTCCCTTGATGCGGAAGTCCTGCTCCGGGCAGAAGGTGATATTGGCGTTTTCCTGAGCGGCAAACTTGAACTGCTGAAGGAACTCTGCATTGTCTCCGGTCTGCAGATTGTTGAAGATCCGGAATCTTGTCAGGGAATTGAATTTGTTGACTGCGAAGAGGTTGAAGGGCTTAAGGTTGCGGTGCAGACCGCACCGGGCAACAAATGTGAACGTTGCTGGATTATCTCCACCACGGTTGGTGAAGATGAAGAGCACCCCACGATATGCAGCCGTTGTGCAGCTGTTGTCCGCACTCTCAGCTGTTGATGTTCCGTTTTGTTGCAATCATGCTGGTGGTCGTCGGCTGCGATCAGATAAGCAAGGTATGGATTCTGCAGAATTTTGAGCTGTACGAGTCAACAGTCATTATTCCGGGGCTGTTTAATCTGACCTTCCTGCGCAACACCGGTGCCGCCTTTGGTATGTTTGCCGGTCATGCCGGCTGGTGGCGACAACTGTTTTTTATCGGAGTGGCAGTTGTTGCCCTGGTGGTGATTCTGATCATGCAGCGCAGGCTTGGCCCGCAGAATTCTGCTTATACCGTCAGCCTCGCTTTCATCGGCGGAGGTGCTGTCGGCAATCTGATCGACCGTATCCTGTATGGCTCTGTGGTGGATTTTCTTGATGTGTACATCGGCAGTCACCACTGGCCGGCCTTTAATGTGGCTGATTCCGCCATCAGCGTGGGAGTCGGTCTGTTTTTACTTACTCAGTTCCTGGAAGACAGGAAGACAAAACAGGAACAGACAGCTCATTCATAGTTCATTATTACGATTGAAAGAAAAATGAAAAGAACAGCAATTTTATTTCCCGGTCAGGGTTCACAGTATCTCGGCATGGGCAGGGAGTTTATTGAGGCTGATCCGGAAGCCGCCGCTCTCATGGCAATGGCTGAAAATATATCAGGTTCTCCTTTGCGCAGATTGTGTTTTGAAGGCCCCATTGATGAACTGACCCGGGCTGTCCATCTGCAGCCTGCGCTGACTGTCATTAATCTGATCTGCTACCAGCAGCTGATCCGGGTATTGCCTGATTTTACACCGGCATATGTCGGCGGGCACTCGCTTGGTGAATGTTCAGCCCTGTATGCAGGTGGAATACTGTCAGCCGAAGATACCATGGCCCTGGTGTCCAAACGTGGTGAATTCATTGAGCGGGAAGGTGCTGCCAATCCCGGTGGTATGCAGGCTATTCTCGGGTTGACCATTGACGAAGTTGAACAGTTGCTGGAAAGCTATGATGGCCCGGGAACAGTTGTGGCAGCCAATCATAATTCTGAGAAGCAGGTTATTGTTTCCGGTGACAACGAAGGACTGGAAGGGTTGAACCGGCTCTGCAGGGACCTGGGAGCCAGGGTTATCCCGTTGCAGGTATCCGTGGCAAATCACAGTCCCCTGATTGCCGGAGCTGTGGATGATTTTGCTTCTTTTATGGAAACGTTAACCTTTGATGAGCCGAAGATCCCGATTCTTTTTAATGTTACTGCTGCTCCTGAAAAGGATCCAGCAGCCATACGAAGTATTATGGCCAGGCAGATAGTCTCCCGCGTACGCTGGTATGAATCCATCAATATCATGATTGATGATGGTGTGGAGGTCTTTGTTGAACTGGGCCCCAAAAATGTGCTGACCGGGCTGATGAAAAAGATTGTACCGCGCAGAAGTTCCATTGTCCGCCTGCAGGCTGACACGCCGGAATCACTGGAAAAGGTTGTTGCCGCCATCAAGGGCTGAAATTTGAGGACACCTTGAATGAGTGGTTCAGGAAACCCGTGATTTATTCATATTCTTCACAAACACTCATCATGCTCTGCAGGCATGCAAACATGACAGAAGACAGCTGGGAGATAAAAACTTTATCCATTGCCTGCCCATCTCCATAGACATGCTTTCCCATGGCTTTGACCATTTTTAGGAAAGGGTTGATTCTGGCTCCGTCGTCTTTTGCTGCCCTGTCAAGTCCCTTTTTAAGGGCAGATTCATATTCAGCCACTCTTGAATCATAAATCATGCCCAGCAGCTTTTTCATGTTGGTAGTAAAATCACAGTTACCGAATTCTGACTCAATCATCTTCACCTCATGATCAGCAACAATATATTTGCTCACAGGGAAGCTGCCTGAAAACTCGCTCATTTTTTTGGTAAAAGTTTTTACCATGTGATCATGAATGAACGTCTTGCGTGCAGGGTCAATTGAAAGATTGAGGTCCTGGGCGGCCGTCGCCATGGCGGCATGTCCTATTGCCAGGGCAAGCATGAATCTGTCAAGATACTCCTTGTTGTCACTGTATTTTTTGATGATAAGATCCCCCCCGGGGCCATCAAAAACCATTTTTATTGACACTGTTGCAAGAGCTTCAGCAAGTCCCAGGTCTTTTCCTTTTCCTTTTCCAAATCCAAGCATGGCCATCTTCCCCTTTCATTTTTTGGAGTGGATCCTGTAACTGTCAACATTACTCACTATTGGTAATGATTCAAGAAGAGAAGATGAAGATTTGAAGAACAGATCGGAAGAAAACTGATCCTGGTCATCGCCATCGCTTTCCTGCTTCACAGAGCTTACCCCCCATCAATGAGCTCTATCAGGCAGGTTGCCGGGATAGTTGTCACAGCCTGTATCTGTCGACTATTACCAGGTTGAGTCATCTAAAATCTGACCCTGGGTGGAGATGACAACCTGGCGAATCGGGACGGTTGCCTTGGCCTCATCATAGGCTTTTTTGACGATCTGGAGCATGGCGCCGCAGCAGGGCACTTCCATGATCATGATAGTTACCGAGTTCAATTTTCTGGTCTTGAACAGTTCGGTAAAGCGATCAACATACAGCTGCTGGTCATCAAATTTCGGGCAGCCCATCATGACCACCCGTCCCTGGATGAAATCCTTTTGCAACCCTCCGTATGAAACTGCACAGCAGTCGGCTGCAATCAGCAGGTCGCAGTTTTCCAGAAAAGGAGCCGCCGGCGGAATCAGGCGGATCTGGACCGGCCAGTGACTCAGCGCACAACCTTCCTGTGAAGATGGTACATTGGCAGCCTCGCAGGACGTAATGGGCTGCATGGTCTTGATCCGGGCGGACGGACAACTGCCACCGGCAGCAGCAGCCTCCTCTTTTTTCTGTTCAGCCAGGAAAATTTCCACTGCTTCCTCGTCAAATTCGTCGGCTTCCCGTTCAACAATTTGTAGGGCACCGGTGGGACAGGAACCAAGGCAGGCACCCAGGCCGTCACAGAGTTTGTCTGCAACCAGTTTGGCTTTGCCGTCAATGATCTGCAGACTGCCCTCGGCACAGTCCGGCACGCAGTCACCGCAGCCGGTACAGAGTTCTTCATCTATTTCTATAATTTTTCTTACTTTTTTCATTGGAATATCCTCTCTGGTCAGGGGTATGTTGGGTTTACTGGATGAATTTTTCCAGAGTTTTTCTGGCTTCTCTGGCACCGGCCTCGGTCAGGAACGAAGAGGTCAGGATTTTTTCAAGCTGATCCCCGGCAACCGGTTTTTCCTGGTACAGTTCTGTCATGTTCACGATCAGATCGGAATCATACACGACCTTGAAATTAATGGTTTCTTCTTCACGCGGTGCATGATGATGACCGATAATGTCACAGACCTCTTCAATGAGTTCCTGTGGTGCCTTCAGGGTCGTGAGAATTTCTTCCGCCACAGGCGGACCTTCAAGATGCTGGTATTTAGGCGAAGAAGACTTGAATTTACGTTCCGCATTTTTTATGCCGATGTCGTGGAGAAGGGCAGTGGCCTGGATAACCATCATATCGCTTCCTTCCGTCTCCTTACCGATGGTCTCAGCATGTTCAGCCACATCAAGGGCGTGTTTAATTCTGCGTGCGTCAGTGCCAAAATACCTGCGCATGGCAATGGCTATCCGGTCCTTGAACAGATCGCCCTGTTTTGCGACCAGTTCAGGTGGCATGGAGCCCAGACACTGTTCAGCGTGGGGGCAGTAGGAAGCGCAGCCGAAATCCATTTTCGGATTGAGCATGCGATGGCCGCATTTCCGGCATTTCTGCTGACTGTCATCCTTGAAAAATTCTATAATATGTCCGCAGTTCGGACACTTGTCCTCAAATACATCCTCACCGCTCCAGTAACGGCTGTCTTGTCCAGGGCATTGCATAATTTTGAGTTCCTAATTCCCGGTTTTATATTGTGAGTTCAGTCTTTCAAGTCAGGCCGATTTCTTTTCTTAACACATCAATACCAATGCGTTCCATGAATCGGGCAGTTCTGGTTTTTAATTTTGCTGTTGCCAGGTAATAGTTGAGTGTTTTTTTCACCAGTTCAACAGCTTCTTCATCACCAAGGCCGTCTGCAACCAGATCCCCGATGCGGGGTCGGCCGGCTGCATTCCCTCCAAAGGTGAAACGCCAGCCTTTTTGTTCAGCTGCCAGTCCAACGTCTCTCATCCAGGACTCACAGCAGCACATCCGGCAGCCGGAAATACCTACTTTTACCTTGCAGGGCAGGGGACCGTCCAGTTCCATGTCAGCAATGGCCCTGGCCATATGTTCTGTATTGCTGGTGCCGTACCTGCACCGGGTTTTTCCGGCACATGCCTGCACGGAACAGGCAGGGTTCCCGGTGTTCACCGTGTCAGCGGGCAGCTCGAGTTCCCGCATCATTTCAGTATGTTTATCTGGTGTCAGTCCCTGGAATAAGAGTCCCCGGGTTCCGGAAATCTTCACCATGGGAACTTCATACCTGCGAACCAGATCCGTGATCCGCTCCAGTTCCTGCAAGGTGAACGTACCGGTACTGATGCCGGGCATGTGTAAACAGGTTTTGCTGTTTTCCTGTTTCTCGCTCATACGTTAAGTGTACTGATAAAAAAGGCCGGACCGCTGGGGTCCGGCCTTGCTTGAACAATCCCCTCAGGGAGGGAGAGGGAATATGTAACTGCTGTTTATCCCAGGATCGCTTTCAGGTCTTCCTCGGGAGTTTCTGCAACCGGCTTGAGATCAAAGGTGTCAACCAGGAACTGCAGCACTGCCGGGCTGATAAAGGCCGGCAGGGAGGGTCCGAGGCGGATGTCCTTGATACCGAGGTACAGCAGGGTCAGCAGGATCGCTACAGCCTTCTGCTCGTACCAGGAAATAATCATGGACAGCGGCAGGTCATTAACCTCACATTCAAAGGCATTGGCCAGAGCAACGGCAATCTGGATTGCGGAATAGGCATCGTTGCACTGTCCGACGTCCAGCAGCCGTGGGATACCGCCGATGTCGCCCAGGTCTTTATCAAAGAACCGGAACTTGCCGCAGGCCAGGGTCAGGACCACACAGTCCGAGGGAACCTGCTCAACAAATTTGGTAAAGTAATCACGTCCGGGTTTGGCGCCGTCACAGCCGCCGACCAGGAAGAAATGGCGAATATCCTTGTTCTTGACAGCGTCGATAATTTTGTCGGCAACACCAAGAACCGCGTTCCGGCCAAAACCGACCATAACAGAACCGTTGTCCACATCATCCTGCCAGCCGTCCATGGCCAGTGCTTTTTCGATAACCGGGCTGAAATCTTTGTTCTCAATATGGGTTACTCCGGGCCAGCCGACCAGGCCGGTGGTGAAGATACGGTCTTTATACTCGTCCTTCGGCTTCTGGATGCAGTTGGTGGTGAACAGTACCGGTCCCGGGAATTTCGGAAACTCTTTATGCTGGTTCTGCCATGCCGTTCCATAATGGCCGTAGAAATGGTCATATTTTTTCAGCTCGGGATAGCCGTGACAGGGCAGCATCTCGCCATGGGTGTAAATATCGATTCCCTTGCCCTCGGTCTGCTTGAGCAGCAGCTCAAGATCGTGCAGGTCATGACCGGTGATAAGAATACATTTATTTTTGCGGTGTCCCAGCGGTACGGTAGTGGGAACCGGATGACCATAGGTGCCGGTGTTGGCAGCATCCAGCAGTTCCATGGCCTTCAGGTTAATCTCGCCGGCTTTCATGGCAACGGGAACGCAGTCCTCAATGGTGAGGCCTTCCGCCAGCAGTGCAGCCAGTGCCTCGTAAATAAAACCTGCAACAACCGGATCGGACTGACCCAGGATGGCTGCGTGGTCACCGTATGCTGCAATACCTTTCAAACCATAGAGCAGGGTCTGCTTCAGGGAACGAACATTCTCGTCGCTGTCAAGGGTTTCGATGAATTTGAGATCAGCACCCTGTTTGGCAATTTCTTCAGCTGTAGATGCCGGTGTAAAGGTGGCAGCAGGATGATCAAAGTCGGTTTTACCGCCTGCAGCAGCAACTTTTTCCTTCAGTTCTTCGCGTATCTGAACGGCTTTGTTGATCATGGGAACAAAGCGTTCCGGATCAAAATCAACATTGGTCAGGGTGGAGAAGACAGCCTCCATGGTAAAGCGGTCAATGGCATCATCCACAATTCCTTTCTGGCGTGCCTCGTTGGCAAACAGAGACATGCCGCACAGGGCGTAAATGAGTACATCTTCAAGATCGGCAACTTCTTCGTTTTTGCCGCAAACACCAATCTTGGTGCAGGCAATGCCTTTGGCAGTCTGTTCACACTGGTTACAATACATAGTAGCGCTCCTTTGTCTGATTTTTTGTTGTGCGTTTGACAGTGTTTCTTATTAGAATAATGGTAATATAACCACAATGTAGTTAGTGTCCATTGATATATATCAAAAAAGATTATTTTTATCTGATATGCATGAAAAAAAAGAAATTATTGCCGGATCCGTTCTCTTTAACGGTCTTCAGGATGCCCAGCTGGAGCGGGTTGCAGAGCTTTCATATGAAAAAAAATATAAGAGAGGGGACACGATTTTTTTTGAAGGAGATGAGGCAACCGGCTTTTATATGGTTGCTGAGGGCAAGGTAAAAATTTTCAAGATGTCCATGGACGGCAGGGAACAGATTCTGCATATTTTCGGCCCCGGTGAACCCTTTGGCGAGGTGCCGGTTTTTCATGGCCAGCCCTTTCCCGCCAATGCGGTCTGCTTGGTTCAGTCATCCCTGCTCTTTTTTCCGCGTCGAGAGTTTGTCGAACTGGTGACCACTACTCCTTCGCTGGCTCTGTCCATGCTGGCCATGCTTTCACTCCGGTTGAGGCGGTTTGCCTCCCAGGTTGAAAGTCTTTCCTTAAAGGAGGTGCCGGGCCGACTGGCTGCGCATCTTGTCTACCTGGCTGAAGAACAGGGCAGAACGGATCAGGTTGTACTCGATATTCCCAAGGGACAGCTGGCCAGCCTGCTTGGGACCAGCCCGGAAACCCTGTCCAGGATTTTTGCCAGGATGAGCGAGGAGGGGTTGATCCGGGTGCAGGGAAAAACAATTGAGTTGCTTGACTATGAGGAACTGCTGGAAAGATAACAACTGAGAGGTCACGGTTGCTCCCGCAGCCAACCTGGAAGAAAAAAACCGCAGCTATCCAAGACGTGGATGACTGCGGTTTTGTCGTGTTTAAGTCTGTGAATAATACCGACAGTAGCGCTACCGGATTACATTGTGTTGCTCCATGCCGTTTTCCATCCTGGCCAGTTTCAGCTGATCGTTGACAAGATATCTGCCTTTTTCAGCGGTAATTAACGGTACCTGGCGGGTCATCTCAAAGGCGTTATATCCCTGCTGCAGGTTTTTCCAGAAACCGATCCAGGGGGAACTGTTGAATTTACGCATATTGCGGGGGGTCATCCGAAAGGGAAAAATGTGCAGGCTGAAGCTTTCCTGTCCCCGGCTGAGGGCTGAGTGGGCCAGCAGGTAAAGTTCTTCTATTCGCTTGTTGCCCATGGCAAAGCAGCCGCGGGAAGAACAGCCGCCGTGGACCATGATAGCGCTGCCGGTCCGCTTCCTGGCCTTATCAAAGGCATTGGGGTAGCCGACATTAAAGGAGAGATGATACAGGCTGTTGGGATTCATCTGCCGGGCAGATACCGTATAAAATCCTTCCGGGCTCTGCCAGTCTCCCTCGTACAGTTTGGGCCCGGGATAGCCGGAATAGTTGCAGATGGTGTATGTGTTAAAGAGTTCATATCTGCTGCTCTTTTTCATCCATACTTCAAGTTCACCTGACATTTTGAAGATGCGCATAAAGACCGGCTGGCCCAACTTAAAACCCTTTGCAGCAAGATCGTTTACAATCCTGGATTTCGCCTTTGCCATGAGAGCATTCGCTCTGGGAGTGGTCGGCATATCAGCCTGAGCAGCTGAAAACGAAGACAGGAAGGTTACAACCATGCAAAAGAAGAGCGTGCGGAGAAATGGATGGTAACGGCAGTGGAGCATGGAAGCGTGTCCCCTCAGCGCAATGGACCGGGATAGTCAGGGTAAACCGACATCGAATACCAGATTGTCAGTGTATTGCTGTTATCTTATAGAGAGGCAAGGTTTCTGTCCAGAGAAAAATGATCTATTTATGTGAAAAAACTACTTTTATGAAAAAAGGAGGGAAAGATTCGTTCACTCTCTGTCCACAGAGACGGGAACCGGGATAACAGTGCAGACAATCGTTCTTTTTTGACGAGGGCCGTCGAATTCGCAGAAAAAAATATTCTGCCATCTGGAAAGGCCCAGTTTGCCGTCAATGAGAGGTATTGTTTCAGATGGACCGACCAGGCCGGCCTTGAGGTGGGAGTCGCCGTTGCCGTCCTGCTGGTCATGCAGCCAGACACCGCGGGGAATGAGTTTTGCCAGCAGATTGACCACATCGGTCTGTACCGAGTCGTCCCAGTTTTCCTGGATCATGATGGCCCCGGTTGCACCCTGAGCATAGAGCGCAACCAGGCCATCGGTGATATCGGTTGCACGGACAGCCTGTTCGACCTCGGAAGTTATGTCAACCAGGGTCTCCCGTCTGTCCGTACTGATTTCAATAAAGTGGCGCATTTAA
>CAZKBZ010000081.1:2538-12718 GCA_964551175.1 uncultured Desulfobulbus sp. | reverse complement strand
GCTAAACATTAAATCTGAACAAAATACAGTCCCCGTCTTTGACCACATATTCCTTACCCTCTGAGCGCATCAGCCCCTTGTCACGGGCTGCAGCCTCAGAGCCGCAGCCGATATAATCGTCATAAGCAATCACCTCTGCCCTGATAAAACCCCGCTCAAAATCAGTGTGAATTTTTCCGGCTGCACCTGGTGCGGTTGTTCCCCTGGTAATTGTCCAGGCCCTGGTCTCTTTCTCGCCAACGGTAAAGAAGGTGATCAGCCCCAGAAGATCATAGCCGGCATGGATCAAGCGGTTCAGCCCGGGCTCAGCCATACCCATATCAGCCAGAAACTCACGTTGTTCCTCTTCATCAAGCAGGCTCAATTCCTGTTCTATACCGCCGGCAATGGTAACAACGGAAGCGCCCTCCTGTCCGGCTTTTGTTGTAAGAAGGTCCACAAAAACATTGCCCCCTGCCAGATCATCTTCACTGACATTGGCCACATACAACACAGGTTTAGTGGTAAGCAGACAGAGATCACGTACCAGCTCTTGCTCTGTATCTGTATCCGGCTCCAGCAACCGGGCCGGATTGCCCTGGTCAAGGACTGCCAGCAGCTTTTCCAGGAAGGCCGCCTCTGCAATATGTTTTTTGTCTCCGGATTTTGCCTGGCTGGACGCTTTTTTCAATCGCTTGGTTACGGTCTCCAGATCCGCCATCACGAGCTCCATGGAGATGACTTCCAGGTCACGGATGGGATCAACGGTGCCATCCACATGGACGATATTGTCATCTTCAAAACAACGAACCACGTGCAGGATGGCATCCACCTGGCGGATATGTCCTAAAAACTGGTTGCCAAGCCCCTCGCCCTGGCTGGCACCCTTGACCAGGCCGGCAATATCCACAAACTCCATCTGGGTGGCAACCTTGTTCCTGGTGTTAACCAGCGCAGCCAGCCTGTCCAGCCTCTCGTCCGGCACCGGCACCACGCCCACGTTGGGTTCAATGGTGCAGAAGGGATAATTTTCCGCATCTATTGCTGCGGCGGTTAATGCATTAAAAATAGTCGACTTGCCCACATTGGGCAGGCCGACAATACCACATTGAAAACCCATGGTTACCTCTGTATATCTATTCCGGACTCTGTGTTTCCGGTTCCGGTTTCAGTTAATCCATAAAAACAAGACCGACTCCCGGAGTAACTTGCCTTGTCAACCTGAAGGAGTATAGTTTGTCTCTTCCTCTTTGACCATAATTTGTTGCGTTATGATCATAATTGATCACAGGCACCGCACCTTCGCACTGGAGCGAACCGACGCATAGACGGTCTATAGCGACGATTCACTCCAGCACAAATCTGCAGCACCTGTGAACAATTACAAGCTTGATGGTAGTGAAACCACAGAATTGCACACCCCGTGAGTAGTTACTTATGACCAATCAATCTCTATTTTATACACTGTTATGAATACGGATATCCTGATTACCAATATTTCTCTGCCCGGGAAACAACACGAGCAGCCGCTCATCAACAACTGCTCTATTGCAGTCCGTGGCGATACTATTGTCCAAATCGGTCCGGAAACTGATTTTACAGATATCAAGGCAGCAGAAATCATTAACGGCCGCAACCGGCTGGCCATGCCGGGACTTATCAACAGCCATTGCCATGGGGCCATGACCCTGTTCCGGGGACTGGCTGATGACCTGCAGCTTGATCAGTGGCTGAATGAGCATATCTTTCCTGCTGAGGCGGCCAACGTAACTCCGGATATGGTGTACTGGTGTACAAAACTGGCAGCCGCGGAGATGATTCTGTCCGGAACCACTACGGTTGCTGATGGTTATTTCTTTGAGCATGACGCTGCCCGGGCCTTTGCTGACAGCGGGATGCGTGCGGTGGCTGCCCAGGGTGTTATCGACTTTCCTGCGCCAGGTGTTCCCGACCCGACGGACAATATAACCGCAGTTGGTACATTTGTTGACCACTGGCTGACGAAAAATCCGCTTATCACGCCGGCAGTTTTCGCCCACTCGCCCTACACCTGCGATGGAGCTACGCTTCAGAAGGCTAAAGAGCTTGCCCGTAAAAAAAATGTCCCCATGTTCATCCATGTTGCGGAAAGCAGGTTTGAAGCAGACATGATCACGGACATGCAGGGCGGATCACCGATCCGACATTTAGATGAACTGGGCATACTTGACCCGGCAACGGTCTGTGTCCACTGTGTCTGGGCTGATGAAGAGGATCTGGACATCCTGGCCGAGCGGGGTGCCGGAGTTGTCATCTGTCCCCAGAGCCATCTGAAGCTGGCTTCCGGTATTTCTCCTCTGGAGAGCATGATCAACAAGGGTATCCCGGTGGGACTGGGTACGGACGGGGCTGCCAGCAACAACAGTCTTGATATGTTCCGGGAAATGGATATCTGCGCAAAGGTGCAGAAAATAAGATGTCTTGATCCGGTGGCCGTGCCGGCCGCAAAGATTCTGACTATGGCAACAACCGGTGGTGCATCGGTTTTGGGTTTGAAATCACCTGTGGGCACCCTGGCTGCAGGGAAAAAAGGAGATATTATCCTGGTCGACCTTGATACCCCCCATCTTCAACCCATGCATGGAACAGATCTTCTTGTCTATGCTGCAAACGGCGCGGACGTACAGACCGTACTGATCAACGGCAAGCCGGTCATGCAGGACCGCATACTCCTCAGCATCGACATGGCAGAAACCATGTACCACGTTCGCCTGCTTGCCGACAGAATCAAGCTTCGTCAATGATAATTACCCCGATTTTACAAAGCTGATTGAGGTTTCCAAAAAAAACGTAATCTGGTATTTTATCAAGTCAATAATATTTCAAGTCGTCCGAACGAAATTTTTCCCAACAAACTCATGCATTTTTTCCTGAACAATCGATTTCAGCAGCTGCCATGGAAACAATTTTCCATTTTACTCCTGATCTGTATCCTGCTGGTCAACACATCCGGTGCGGCAGAAAAGGATGCTGAAGTTACTGTTCCACTCTGTCCGGAGATAACCGTTGCCCTTGCTCCCGGCCTTCGCACAATTATTTTCAAAACAGTTGCAGTGCTGCCCTTTCAGGTCGATGACCCGCAGCTTGCAGCCGATCTCTCTGATTCTCTCTACACTGCACTTGAGCAAACTGAAAAATACAATCTCCTGCCACCATCCTCAGTGAACAACTGGCTGGCAAAGAACGAAAAAGATCTAAAAAAGCTGGACCTGCAGCAACAGGTCATCAGGGTTGGCCGATCATTGAAGGCTCGTGGTGTTATTCATGCCTCTCCGGCCATGTCCAATGATGTGGCGCCAAGTGACAAAGGCTCAATCTCATCCCTTGGATTCAATATCCGGATGACGGATACCCAGACCGGAAAAACCGCCTGGATCCTGAGAATCTCCTGCCGGGGTAATCAACAATCCCGGAGCTTAACCAGAGAGCAGCTGCTCATAATCATGGCTGAAAGCATGCAAACGCTTATCACACAAATGGTTGCCGAGGGTGACATCTTCTCGACACAGCTGCCAAAGCCGACTGTTATCTCCACCCGGGGAGGACTTCGCCAGGTCAGGGTAATCCTCCAGCCTGATCCAACAAGTACCTATGCAGCATACCAGTTACTCACCTCAGAAAATCCGGAAGGTATCTTCACCCCCAGATCCGCCCCGGTCAACAATGATCGTGTACCTGTCATTCTTGAAGATACAGACCTGGAAGACGGAAAAAGCTACGCCTACACGGTCATCGGTCTTACCAGGGCCGGGCTTGCCAATGTGCCGGCACCTCCTTTTTCAGTTACCACATCCGGAGCACCCAAACCGCTCGACTCTCTGCAGGCCTCGGGAAACAACCTGCGTCATATCCGCCTGTTCTGGACACCGTCACAGGACCCCAATGTTACCGGCTATGTTATTTACCGCAGTACCAGCCCGAAAGGACCGTTTGAAAAAATCGGGGTGATCAAAGATCGCAAGCAGCAGAGCTACATTGATTACGGCCCGGGCCGGAGGAACAGTTACGGCAGCCTGGCAGACGACAGCGAGTATTATTATACCATTCACACCAGGAACAAACTTGGGGTGGAGAGTAAGAACACACCTGTAGTTTCAGCGCGTACCAAGGGTGCACCCCTGCCGCCGACCGAGATCCGTGCCATTGAGAAACAACCGAAAAAGGTTCCTCTTTTCTGGACGCCGGCGGAAGATCCTGATATCAGGGGCTATGCCATCTTCAGGAGCACCAGCGCCCAGGGTGAGTTCCGGCAGATCGACTTTGTTTCCGACCGCGAAACACAGGAATACACGGACAGCGGTTCAGGTTTTTCTCCTCTGGAGGATAACACCACCTATTTTTATCGACTGCGCTCCATCAACGTTCTGGATATTTCTTCAGAAGATTCAGAAACCATCTCAGCAACAACCAAACAGGCACCAGCGGCACTGGACGGTATCTGGGTGACAAACAACCTGTACCGCCAGGTCAAACTGGAATGGCAGCCCAACCCGGAAAAGGATATCGTTGGTTATGAAATTTTCCGGGGAGAAACAGAGGATGATCTCGGCAGGATAGCGACAGTGGAGACACCAGCCACCAGTTACACTGACAGCGGGCTGCGCGACGGCAGTACCTACTGGTACCAGGTTCGGGCAATAGACAGTGACCAGTTACAGGGAGCCCTGCTGCCTCCTGTGACCGCCACGACAAAACCCCGGCCGGCGGTACCTTCCGGCCTGTCTGCAGAGCTTACTGCAGAGGGTATCATGCTGCAGTGGCAGCCCAACCCGGAAAAGGACATTGACCATTATGAAATATCCACTATGGGATTTCTGACAACAAAAATCGGCGAGACCCCGGCCACCTCTTTTCTGTACAGTGAGGATGTTGACCCTGACAGCGAATATCGTTTCCAGGTCAGGGCTGTTGACAGCGACGGACTGACAGGAGAGTATTCCCAGCCGGTTTCAATCCGTATCCCGGTGTCGACGGCAACTGGAAAAGAGTAATAACAGAGAGGGTGACTCTCCCAATTTCTGTTTTTCGGTAACAACTCACTGGGTGTGTAACTCTTGGTTTCACTACCATCAAGCTTATAATTGTTCACAGGTGCTGGAGATTCGTGCTGGAGTGAATCGTCGCTATAGACCACCTATGCGTCGGTTCGCTCCAGTGCGAAGGTGCGGTGCCTGTGATCAATTACGTTTTTCGCTTCGAAGGAGTTCAAGGATTTTCTGTGTCGGTTTACCGTCGGCATTCATACCCTGCTGCTGCTGGAACTCTTGTATTCCCTTCCTGGTATTGTCGCCAAGATGCCCGTCAATTTTACCTGAATACAATCCTTTTTCCTGCAATAACTCCTGCAGTTCGAATTTCTCTTTTGTTCTGAGAGAACCTACAGGCCTGGGCCAATCCTGGACCATACCTTTTTTCCCGGCCAGCCGGTCGGCAAGCAGCCCCACGGCCAGGGCATAATAATCTGAGTTATTATACCGCTTGAGAACAAAAAAATTCCGAAGCACTAAAAAACCAGGCCCTTGGTCCGGGCCAATTATTTTCAACTCAGCTTTTTCCCCAGGCTCGGCGAATGAAGAACCATCCGGACGGGTGAAACCGAGCTGTCTCCACTGGGACAAGGTCTTGGTTTTCCCCTTATATTCTGTTCCCTTTGGAGGTACCCGGACTTCATAGCCCCATGCTTTTCCTGTCCGCCACCCATTTTGCTTGAGAAGATTTGCAGCCGTTGCAAGGGCATCGGGAATGGAATTCCAGATATCCCGACGGCCATCACCATCCATATCAACACCATAGGCCAGGTAACTGGTGGGAATAAACTGAGTGTGCCCCATGGCTCCGGCCCATGAACCGGTCAGACGATCAGGGGAGATATCTCCCTGCTGGAGAATCTTCAACACGGCTACCAGCTGTTGTTCGGCAAACTTTCTGCGACGCTTATCTCTATAGGCAAGCGTAGCCAGCGCCCTGGGAACATAATGAAGACGTCCGGAGTGATGCAGAGCTGCCCCGTAACCGCTCTCCATGGACCAGATCGCAAGCAGCACAGAAGGCTCCACACCAAATCGGGCCTCAATATCGTTCAGGATCTTGTAATACACCTTGCCCAGAAGATGGCCGGTTGATATAGACTTGCGATGAACGCGGGCGTCGAGATAATCCCAGATTTCAGTGGTAAATTCCGGCTGATAGGCTGCTTTTCGCAGGACTTCCTGATCCGGTTCATTCACTCCGGCAAAGGCCCGGTCAAAAGTGGCCCGGGTAATACCCTGCCTGGCCGCATTCGGATAAAATAAGTCCAGCCACTGCTGGAATGACAGGTCTGTCCCGGTGGCACCAGAAGTTGATATCATAAGCACCACCAGGAAAAAACTTCCCGCAATCCATCTCCATAACCAGGTGATTCGTTTCATATTGTAAGAGTCTTGTTCACCCATGTTTCCCATCCTGCAATAGAGAACGAAGTACAGCCAGGTTTTCCCTGTCCTCAGCCAGATCTTTGCCCTTGGGCGTCTCCAGAGTCATGGGATGGTAGGCAAAGCGGGTATCCTGCAACAGCTCGCGAAAGCCTGCAAGGCCGATATGCCCCTTACCGATATGCTCATGCCGGTCAACCCGGGAGCCCAGTTCTTTTTTTGAATCGTTGAGATGAAAAAAACGGATACGATCAATGCCGATAAGCCGGTCAAATTCGGCAAACGTGGCCTCATATGTCTCGGGAGTACGGATATCATAACCGGCTGCAAAGATATGGCAGGTATCCACACAGACAGCCAACCTATCCTGATATTGTGAGTTCTCCAGAATCCAGGCCAGTTCTTCAAACCGGTATCCCAGGCCGGTCCCCTGGCCGGCTGTCGTTTCAAGCAGTATGGTGACCGAAGCACAGTCGTCACCTGCCTGTTCAATCACCCGGTCAAGATTTTTTGTGACATTGGCAAGCCCTGCCTCAACCCCGGCCCCGCCATGACTGCCCGGATGAAAAACCAGATGCGGGATACCAAGAGCTGCACAACGGGCAAGTTCGTCGACAAAGGCACCAATGGATTTTGTCGCCTGCTCCTCCTTACTGCTGCCCAGGTTGATCAGATATGATGCATGCGAGGCCACCGGCATCCCGCCGTTTGCCTGCCATGCCTCCTGAAATGCGGTTATCTCGTCTCCGGTCAGGGGTGCAGCCTTCCACTGGCGCTGATTACGGGTGAAAATCTGCAGCGATTCACCACCAACTTTCCTGATACGGTCAAAAGCCAGATACAGGCCGCCGGATATGGATTCGTGAGCTCCTAATAAGGGCATGGTTTAGGTATAAGGTGTAAGGTAAAAGGTATAAGAAAAATTTCGCTCTCCTGTTCAGCGAACAAGTACAGGTTGAAGCTGAGAAGGTACAGCGGGAAGATTACATTTGCCAGTTGTTTTTCAGGAAATCAATACCCGCATGGTTGGTGAGATCAAGCTGAATCGGAGTCACCGAGATATACCCCTGGCGCAGGGCCTGTTCATCGGTATTATCCCCTTCAGACCAGTGAACGGTTCCGCCGCCGATCCAGTAATGCTTTCGCTGCCAGGGATCAAAGGTTTCCTGGATGGCATTTTTGTAGATCCGGCGTCCCTGGCGGGTAAAACGGATTCCCTTTATCTCCGCTTCAGGCAGATCGGGTACATTGATATTGAGCAGGGTGTTTCCCGGCAGACCACAGGAAAGAGCCATGGAGGTCAGTTTCAGGACAACGCCTGCAGCAATACTGAAATCAAAAGGAGGTTCACCGTCCAGAGAAAAGGCAAGGGAGGGAACACCGTACATGGTTCCCTCAATGGCCGCTGAAACCGTTCCGGAATAACTGATATCATCACCCAGGTTCACACCCGGATTGATCCCGGAGACAATCAGATCCGGCCTCTCCGGCAGCACCTTGTTCATGCCGATGGTGACACAATCGGTCGGTGTTCCGTCCAATGTAAAGATATCAGTTTCCAATTGCCGTACCCTGAGCGGCCGGTCCATGGTCAGGGAATGGCTGACAGCACTCTTGTCCCGTGCCGGAGCCACAATAACCGCCCGGCCAAGGGGTTGAACCGCTTCAAAAAGAGCCCGAATACCCGGCGCATACACACCGTCATCATTGGTAACCAGGATTAGAGGATCAGACATAACATTAGGTTGTTATTGTAAGCCGTATTTATCTTTGTAGCCGCGGGGAGTAATCATCTTATCATGAAACATAAAGGTGGCAGAGTTGCCGATGATCACGGTTGTCTGCATCCCTATCTCCTCATCCAGCATGTGTTCCAAGCTGGTCAACCGGACCGTTTCGTTCGGGCGGGTCGCACCGGAGACAATGCCCACCGGTGTCTGCGGATTACGGTGCTCAAGCATTATCTCGCGGGCCCGGACAATCTGGGAAGTGCGTTTTTTTGATTTTGGATTGTAAATTACCGTGACAAAATCGGCCGCAGCTGCTGCCTCCAGTCGCTTTTCAATCATCTGCCAGGGAGTCATCAGGTCGGACAGACTGATCGCGGCAAAGTCGTGCATGAGCGGTGCCCCCAGAATGGCAGCACAGGAGTTGAGCGCTGCAATACCTGGAATAATGTCAATTCTGCTCGCACTGCCTGTTTCCTTTACCAGTTCATAGACCAGACCGGCCATGGCATAAATGCCGGGATCTCCGCCACAGACCAGAGCAACCCGCCTGCCGCCGTCGGCAAGGGCAAGTGCCTTCCGGCAACGGTCAATCTCCTGCATCATGGCAGAAGATATCACCTCCTGCTGCGGATTGATAAAATCCGTGACCAGCTCCAGATAGGTTTTATAGCCCACTATGATGTCGGCAGTTTCAATGGCCAGACGTGCCCGCGGTGTAACCAGGTCAACAGCACCGGGGCCTGTACCGACTACAAAAAGAGTTCCTGGTTGTTGTTCTGCAACAGTTGTCATGTGAATATCCATTTATTAACAGCACGGATGAACAGGGACAAAAAAATCGGCATTCACCCTTGGTTCATTTTCCAGGGATCTGTGATTTCAGCGATGGCCACCGTGACATTGGGCCATTTCATTTTTTTTACCAGCAACCGGCCTCCGTCACTGGCTAGTATTGCCGCCGGTTCCGCCACGCCCTTGGCCCCGGTTGCCTTTAATACGATGGAGGAGGTTGATACCCCAGCCACGCTGTTTAACCGGTCCCGGTCATAAAAATCTATTGCAAAACCGCTGTGACGGGCATAGTCGAGCAGACCAGGCTCATCATTTTTAAGATCAATTGAGGCCAGACTCCGCACCGACTGCAGGGCAAGGTTGTGATCCGCACAGGCCTGCTGCATGGCCTGCTCTATCTCTTTGGCCGGGGTATTGCGGTTACAGCCGATCCCTGCCACCAGGGCTTTTGGATAGAGCAATGCACCTCTTGTCTGCAGATCCGTTCGACAGGTTATGACCAGGCCGGCTGTAACGTGGTCATCCTGAAGCCTGACATCTTGGGGCAGCTCCGGCAAAGGATAGTCGGAAAACAGGGTCACCGAGCCGTGGTTGACCAGGGTTCCCATGGCACGGGTCAAGTCTCCTTTATCAGCAGCAATCAGACCAAGATCACGGGCCCAGAGATCCAGCGCGGTCAACCCCTGCACATCGGATGCGGTTGTAATCACCGGTTGGCCCTGCAGCAGCCCGGCCACCTGTTCTGCCAGTGCATTACCGCCGCCCAGGTGGCCTGAAAGCAGGGAGATAACAAAGCGTCCCTTTTCATCACAGACAAGTACAGCCGGGTCCCTGCGTTTATCCACAAGCAGCGGCGCCAGGGTCCGTACCACGATGCCTGTGGCCATGATACAGATCAGGCTGTTATACTCCTGCCAGGCCTGAGTCAATTCCTTTTTCAATTTGCCCCGACAGTTGATGACCTGACTGCCGGGCAGCAGCCCGGCAAGCCTGTCTCCAAGTTCCCTGCCGCCCCTGGTCAGGGTAAGGATACCAATATCAGCGGCCAAGCATTCCCTCTTTCAAATCATCATCAACCGGATTCTTGCCCAGCCAGATGGCAAAGAGTCCCTTTTTAAAATCAAGCCCGCTGATTTCCCCCTGCAACTTGTCGTTAAAACGAATTTCAACACCTTTGCCGGGCAGCCAGGAAATATCATAGACATCATTTTCCTTTGCCTCCTCATT
>CAZKBZ010000081.1:0-2438 GCA_964551175.1 uncultured Desulfobulbus sp. | reverse complement strand
CAAGATTCTGTCCGTCCAGACTGACCACATCCGGCAACTGCACACCCCCTATCTCCAGTGCCGACACCGGGGAGACAACACATAACATAAGCAGTACTGTTAACAGATTTTTCTTCATTTTTTCTCCCGAAACTCGTGACTGAAACCCGCATCATACAGCTTTGAGGCAGCGGTCGCCTCATCTGCAAGTGCCCTGCCCACCAGGATCATGGCTGTTTTACGAATTGTAGAATTGTTTACTGTTTCTGCAATATCTGCAAGAGTGCCCCGGACAATCTGCTGATCCGGCCAGGTTACTTTTTCCACGACTGCTACCGGCGTATCTGCAGGATAACCACCGGAAGTCAACTCTGTAACCACCTTGTCTATCATGGAAACCGAAAGAAAGATACACATGCTGGCCCCTATTGCAGCCAGATTGCGAAGCGACTCACTCTCCGGGACCGGTGTCCGGCCGGCCTGGCGGGTAAAAATCACGGTCTGGGTCACTTCCGGCACTGTCAGCTCCGCCTTGAGCGCTGCTGCAGAGGCCAGGGCCGAGCTGACTCCGGGCACAACCTCATAGTCTATATTCTCCCTGTCAAGAAGCTGCATCTGCTCCCTGATGGCCCCGTAAATGGCAGGATCACCGGTGTGCAGCCGCACCACCTTTTTACCGACCCCTACTGCGGAAATCATGACATCAGCAATGGCATGAAGATCCATGCCAGCGGAATCATGCACCTCGGCGGTAACTCCGTTCAGCAGGGCCGGATTGACCAGGCTGCCGGCATAGACGATCACATCTGCTTCATCAAGCAGACGACGCCCTTTAAGGGTTATCAGTTCCGGATCCCCGGATCCTGCCCCGACAAAATAGACAGACGATGTCATCTCATCTCTCCAGATCCATTCCCTGCCACACTCTTTTTCCGGATCAGCATGGTTGAAAAATAATGGAGATCACGTCCCAAAGCTTCCTTGATATCCGTATAGATCTTCTGATCATCCATGCCGCACCGCTCAATCAGTACTGCGCTGGAAACCAGCCCAAGTTCATCAAGCAAGGCGACAATACGGTCCATATTCCGGAAAACCTTCATCAGGACCACGGCATCAAAGGTATGCAGAATTTCGCGCAACCGGTCATCATCAAAAGCAGCCGGTACAATGGAGACCACATCATCACCCAGCCCCAGAGGACTGCAGATCTTGGCAGAACAGGCGGCCATGGCAGTAATACCTGGAATTATAGAGACTCTGAGTTCAGAGCGCAATTCCTGCAGAGTAGCCAGCAGATAAAAGGCCGTGGAATAAAGTGACGGATCCCCCAGTGTAGGAAAAGCCACATCATCTCCTCTGTCAAGATGAGTCAGAACTGTTTCTGCCGCCTCTAGCCAGCCCTGCAATACTTCCGGATCCTGCTGCTGACCCAGGTGTACCTTTTTCATGGGAAAATGGAGTTCAAGAACAGTCTTGCCGTTCAGTGTTACCTGACCGGAGGCGATCTGCAGGGCACTGGATACGCCATTCTCCCGGGCCTTGGGAGCCACCCAGACTTCTGTATTTTGAAGAATTCGCACAGCCTTACAGGTCATCAGTTCCGGATCGCCCGGACCTATACCAACAAGATAGAGCTTACCCTGTTGTTGCTTTGTTGTCATTTTCTTCCAGTTATTATAGTGATGGGGTTTAATCGTGTTTCAGGCTGCCCAGGTCCAGCATGCCTTGTGACGGTGATGGTTCGTACATCCACCTCCAGTCCTTTTTCAGCCATCAACAGCGGCGCCTGCCGGGCTGTTTCTGCCAACACCGCACTTGCAACCAGACGACCTCCCGGGAGGAGTCGGTCGGCTGCGCAGTCAATAATTTCAGCAAGTCTGCCGCCGCTGCCGCCGATAAAAATCCGATCCGGATCCGGCAGGTTGCCTAACTGCCCTGGTGCTGGGCCTGTTATCAGATGAATATTGTACAGGTTATAGCGAACTATATTGTTCCTGATGTTCTCTTGTTCCTCATTCTTTTTTTCCACGATAAAGATGTCAAGATCCGGCACCAGCCTGGCAGCCGCCACGGATATTGAACCTGAACCACCGCCCACATCCCAGAAAATACCTTGCCCGGGCAAACGCAGGCAGTGCAGTACAACTGCTCTGACCTCATCCTTGGTGATCAGGCCGCGGGAATGGATGATCTCATGCTCCTGCAGTCCGAAAACCGGTCCAACCGGCTCCTCCAGCTCCTGTTCAATCAACATCATATTGAGCCGGTCAAAGGTTGCTGCTGCAATCTCCGCCAGGCTGCCGCTGGATATTTTCTCATCATCTGATCCCAGGTTTTCCGCCACCCTGATCCGGATTTTCTCTATTCGCTGTTCATCCCCATACTCTTGCAGAACGTGCAGCAGCTGCCCGGCAATCAGGTCCGGGGAGTTCTGCTGATCAGTGAACAGCATCACC
>CAZKBZ010000080.1:0-13138 GCA_964551175.1 uncultured Desulfobulbus sp. | reverse complement strand
TCAGGTATCAGGTATCAGGTATCAGGTATCAGGTGTTGAAACCGGAACACTGAAATCTGCAGCAGGAATACAAAGCTCAAAAGATATGGATTTTGATTTTACCCTGCCCGGATTAGGGCGCCCGAAAAGCTCACGGCCTCAGCGGGTGGCGGAGGCGATTCAGCATGAGCTGTCGTTGCTGCTGCTGCAGAAGGTACGTGATGTCAGGATTTCCCAGGTGACTATCTCCAAAGTGCAGATGTCACCGGATCTGAAACGGGCCAAAATCTATTTTCTGGTGGCAAAGGGGAGCAGTCCGTCCGTGGCGCTGAAGGGAATGGAGCGGGCCCGGGGCTTTTTCCGCTCGCATCTGGCCAGGACAATGAATCTGAGATATACCCCTGAGCTGGTCTTTTTTTATGATCAGCAGAACGAGGAGATCGAGCGGCTGGACAAGCTTTTTGCCCGGATCAACCAGGAACGAAAGGCTGATGATCACGAAGAGTAACCAGGTAGCCCAGGCTGTTTCTGCTGCAGGCAACATCGTGCTGGCCACGCATATCCGGCCCGATGGTGATGCATTGGGATCTCTGCTGGGGTTTGCCTATATCCTGGAAGGAATGGGTAAACGGGTTGTCTGCTATCTTGAGGAACCGGTTTCCGGTTTGTACAGTTTTCTGCCCCGCTACAGTCGGGTGGAGACAGACCTTGCCCGGGTGTTTGGTTTTGTCCGTGAATGCGGTGAAGATATCATGGGGATCAGCCTGGACTGCGGAGACCTTGAGCGGCTGGGCAAGAGCGGTCCTGATCTGCAGACGATACATCCTTTTCTGGTCATAGATCACCACCAGGGCAACAGCGGCTTTGGAGATCTGACCTGGATTGAACCGCATCGCTCATCAACCGGTGAAATGATCCATGACCTGGCCGTGGAGCTGGGGGCGCATATATCCAGGGAGGCTGCAGACTGTCTGTATACCGCTATTGTCACTGATACCGGATCGTTCCAGTATGATTCCACAAGTGAACATACCTTTGCAGTTGCCGGCAAGTTGGTGGCCTGTGGTGTGCAGCCTGCCGTTATTGCAGGTCATCTGCACGATAATGCATCGTTTGGCCGTCTACAGCTGATGCAGCGTGTGCTAGCTACCCTGGAATCTTTTTTTGACAACCGTATTGGAGTAATCCGGATTTCCCGGGAAATGCTTCATGCCACCGGCACCACGCTTGAAGACTCGGAGGGATTTATTAACCTGCCCCGTTCGGTTGCCGATGTGCGGGTTGCGGTTTTCTTAAAGGAAAGTGACGAGCAGAAATCAGTTGTTTCCGTCAGCCTGCGTGCCAAAGGTGACTGTGATGTAGCTGCTGTGGCTGCAGAGTTCGGGGGAGGTGGCCATCGAAATGCGGCGGGCTTTCGTATGGCAGGCAGAAGCATGCAGCAGGTGCTTGAACGGTTGCTGCCCGTGCTTGAACAGGCACTTGACAGCTGACGGATGGGGAAACGAACACCTGTTATGGTGGACGGGCAGGAGTTGTCAGCCGGGGTTTTTTGTATTGACAAGCCCACGGGCATGAGTTCTTTTGCCGTGGTGAAAAAGGTACGCTGGTTGCTGGGTATCAAAAAGGTGGGCCATGCCGGTACCCTGGATCCCTTTGCCACCGGTTTGCTGGTTATCTGTGCCGGCAGACCGGCAACCCGTCATATCGACAGGTTCATGGCAGGACGGAAGACCTACCAGGCACTGCTGCAGCTCGGTATTGAAACGGAAACTCTGGATCCGGAGGGAGCTGTGACAGCTGAGCGGCCTGTGCCGGAATTGACAGGACAGGAACTCAGCTTGTTGCTGCAGGAGTTTACCGGGCCGCAGATGCAGGCTCCCCCGCCATATTCAGCGGCAAAACACAAGGGAAAACCTTTGTATCACTATGCACGCCAGGGCATAATGATACATAAGGATCCCAAGCCGGTTGAAATCTACAGCCTGGAAGTAAATGGCTATGACCGTAAAACGGCTCGGCTTGCCATCACCGTCACCTGCAGCCGCGGTACCTATATCAGGGTGCTGGCTGCAGATATCGGCAATGTGATCGGCTGTGGAGCCTGTCTGCTGCAGTTGCGACGTATCAGCAGCGGCGGTTTTTCCGTAACGGGTGCCATACCCGGAACCCGGCTGTTTGCCGGGGATAATGGTTTGTCTGCTCTATTGGACGGTATGATTACAGTCGAGCAGGCGCTTGAGAGGTGTTAAATTTTTCAGGTATAAGGTATAAGATATATGGTATCTCATTCAGTCATTGTACGCGGAAATAAGATACCTGATTGATTTTGATGAAAAATAATAGTTGCCGGTTTGTTTTGTGCTGATCGGCAACTGTCGTGATTGTTCCCCGTATCACCCCTCTGGTACGGAACAAAGGGGCAATGTGTATCCAGACTCCGGTGAGGCTGAGGGCTTTTTTAAAGGCTTTGCCGGCAGCAGAAGGACAACATTTTTGGAGGTGCATAATGGCACAGACAACAGCAGCAAAAAAAGAGATTATTGAGAAGTACGCGACCCATCAAGGCGACACCGGTTCACCGGAAGTGCAGATTGCTCTGCTCTCCGATCGGATTCGCTATCTTACGGATCATTTCAAGGCCCATGCCAAGGACCATCACTCCAGGCGTGGTCTGTTGAAAATGGTAGGTCAGCGACGTAGTTTGTTGAGATATTTAAAGAAAAAAGATATTAACCGTTACCGGAGCCTTATCCAGGAACTCGGTATCCGTAAGTAGATAGCTGGAAAAGAATACCCTGTCCGGCAGTCGGCGATTATGCGGGCTGCCGGGTTTTATTTTTCGGAATTTGCCGAAAAAAAAGAGTCTGGTTTTGCGCAGATGACTGTGTTCGGATTTGCATCCGGACGGCTGGAATGCACCAGCAGGCGTTGAGTTGAAGGTCAGCAAGGCGGAAAGGAATAGACAAAAATGAAAAAGTCCCGATTGGCGGGACGAAAATGAAGAAGCGTCCCGGAAAGAACTGCTGATATCGGGACAGCTGAACGCAAAGGAGTTTGCATGTACAAGAAAATTGAAACCGAGATCGGCGGCCGCACCATGGCTTTTGAGACCGGTAAGCTGGCAAAACAGACCAGTGGTTCCGTGGTTGTGTCCAGTGGTGACACCATGGTGCTTGTTACCGCTGTAGCAGAAAAAAAATCCAAGGACATGGGGTTTTTGCCCCTGACCATCGAGTACCAGGAGCGAATGTATGCTGCCGGTCGTATTCCGGGCAGTTATTTCCGCCGTGAAATCGGTCGCCCTTCTGAAAAAGAGGTCCTGACCTGTCGTCTTATTGACCGTCCCCTGCGGCCGCTTTTTCCGAAGGGTTACATGTCCGAGACCCAGATTATCATCACCGTGTTCTCTGCCGATCAGGAAATCGATCCGGATATCCTGGCCATGAACGGTGCTTCAACTGCACTGGCTATTTCAGATATCCCCTGGAATGGACCCGTTGCAGCTGCCCGGGTTGGCTATATTGACGGAAATTATATCCTCAATCCCACCAGCAGCCAGCTGGAAAAATCAGCAATGAATCTGGTGGTTGCCGGTACCGAATCCGCCGTGGTCATGGTGGAAGGCCGTACAGGTGAGTTAGGTGAAGATGTTGTTCTTGAGGCCATCTTTTTTGCCCATGAGGGAATCCAGCCGCTGATTGAGCTGCAGAATACTCTTCGTGCAGAGGTAGGGAAACAGAAACGTACAGTTACCCCCCCTGAAATCAACGAGACCCTGAAGGCCAGGGTGGAAGAAGCTGCCGCAAAAGGGATGGAGGAAGTCGTTACCACGGCGGACAAGATGGAGCGTGCTGATCGCTACGACAGACTTAAACAAGAGGTTCTTGAGCAGCTTGACGAAGAAACATACGAGAGTGAAGCAGAGGTCTTTGACCTGCTGTCTGCGTATAAGAAAACAGTTATGCGCGGCCGGATTGTCCATGAGGGACAGCGTCTTGACGGGCGTGCTTTTGATGAGGTCCGCCCCATAGATTGTGAAGTGGGGATCCTGCCCCGTGCCCATGGTTCCGCCCTGTTTACCCGCGGTGAAACCCAGGCCATGGTGGTGGGCACCCTTGGTTCAGAACGTGATGAGCAGCACCTGGAGGGATTGGAGGGCAGTGTTTACCGCCGTTTCATGCTTCATTATAACTTTCCGCCTTTCTGCGTGGGTGAAGTTCGCTTCATGCGGGGTCCCAGCCGTCGTGACATCGGTCATGGCACCCTGGCCCGGCGCGGTATTGAGGCTGTTCTGCCCTCTGCCGAGGAATTCCCGTACACCATGCGGATCGTTTCAGAGGTGCTGGAGTCCAACGGCTCATCCTCCATGGCCACGGTCTGCGGAGCCAGTCTGGCCCTGATGGATGCCGGTGTTCCCATCAAGGCACCGGTTTCCGGTATTGCCATGGGGCTTATCAAGGAAGATGATAAGGTTGTTGTTCTTACCGATATACTGGGTGATGAGGATCATCTCGGTGATATGGATTTCAAGGTGGTGGGCACCGGCAAGGGAATCGCCTCTCTCCAGATGGACATCAAAATCGAAGGGGTTGACCGTGAAATCATGGCCGATGCTCTGGCCCAGGCAAAGAAGGGGAGGCTGCATATTCTGAGCAGGATGGAAGAAGCGCTGGGTACCCCGCGTCAGGATGTTTCCGATCATGCGCCAAAATATGTAACCATCAAGATCCATCCAGACAAAATCCGCGATATTATCGGCCCCGGTGGAAAAGTGATCCGTGAGATGACGGCCGAGTTTGATTCCAAAATTGATGTGGAAGACGACGGCACGATTAAGATCTTTTCAAACTCCAATGAGGATGCAGCCGGTCTTGTTGCCCGTATTGAGGAGATGACCGCAATGCCCGAGGTCGGCAAGGTGTATGACGGCCTGGTTCGCACGATCAAGGATTTTGGTGCCTTTGTTCAGATTCTGCCCGGTACCGATGGCATGGTTCATATCTCCGAGCTGGCCAATTACCGGGTGAACAAGGTGACTGATATTTTGAAAGAAGGCGACCACGTGAAAGTAAAGGTCATTGATATCGACAGCCGCGGCCGCATCCGTCTGAGCCGTAAGGCTGCTCTGGAAGAGGGTGAAGAGTAGGGTGCTGGGTACCATGCTTAATAATCGGTCGGACTCAAGCGTAGTTTGATTTGAGGAGGCACAGTCTGCAGTTTTCTGCAACTGTGCCTTTTTTTTGTCTGATGATCAGTTGCAGCTGACAGTTCAAGATTTCAGGGGTTGATATGCAGCAGATAGTGGTGCAGTTTTGCTGGTTTGATCCGCAGGCATCCCGGGATCTCCCGTTGCCGAAGTATGAGTCCATCCAGGCGGCGGGTATGGATGTTGCTGCTGCAGTAACTGAAAAGGTTGTGCTGCAGCCCGGGGAAATCAAGCTGATTCCCACCGGGTTCGGAGTGGCAATTCCGGATGGTTTTGAGATCCAGATACGACCGAGGTCGGGACTTGCGGTGAAGCACGGTATCTCCATTATCAATGCACCGGGTACAATAGATGCTGATTACCGCGGTGAGGTCAGGGTCGGACTGATCAATCTTGGTCCAGATCCCTTTGCCGTCAACCGTGGTGACCGTATCGCCCAGATGATTCTTGCCCCGGTTTGTCAGGCCAGCTGGAAGTTGACGGACTGCCTGGATGAAACCGAACGGGGCAGCGGTGGTTTTGGTCATACGGGTATTTGAACCACGAAATACACGAAATACACGAAAATTTATCGGGCTGGGTGATTACTTGGTTTCCGTTAAGGAAGAAGAGATCATTGCTGGCCAACGCTAATTTTTGTTTTTTTAGTTTCGTGTGGTTCGTGTATTTCGTGGTTTCAAAAGTGATCTCTATAACGGTAAACTATGAAATTCTGCGTACTCGGTTCCGGTTCAAAAGGAAACTGTACCCTGGTGGAATCAGGCTCCACGACTATTCTGATTGATGCCGGATTTTCCGGGAAAGAGATACGTCGCAGACTGGCACTCATCAACCGTTTGCCTGAAGAGTTGACCGCCATCGTGGTCACCCATGAGCATGGGGATCATATCAGCGGAGTCGGGGTGTTGTCCAGGCGCTGCAGCCTGCCGGTGTATGCCAATTTCGGCACACATCAGGCCTCGGAATCACGGGTAAAAAAGCTGTACAAATCTTATGAGTTTGGTACAGGTGAATCCTTTGTTGTGGGAGATCTGGAGATTCACCCCTTCAGGGTTTCCCATGATACAGCGGATCCGGTTGGTTTTGTTATATCAGATGAAGGTTCCGCAGTCGGATATTGCACTGATACCGGCAGGGTAAGCAAACTTATTTCCCACCATGTCCGCAGATGTCAGGCATTGATCCTGGAAGCAAACCATGACCCGCAGATGCTCATGGACGGTCCTTATCCCATGCCTCTCAAGCAGCGGGTGCGTTCAAATCAGGGCCATCTTGCAAACGGGGATGCGGCCCGTTTTTTAGCCGATCTGGTCAATTCCTCACTGCAACATGTTATCCTGGCCCACCTCAGCGAAACCAACAACCTGCCTGAAATAGCCCTGGACCGGGTACAGCAGGAGCTGCAGCCCCTGGAGATCGGCTTTGAAATAACACTTGCCGGCCAGGCCGGCCCCACCCAGGTCTTTTCCGTTGGCAGTGACCGGGACAGGAGTTCAGGCTGAACATTCAGTCAGCCTGTCAACAGGAGGTAAGTGTAAAATGTCTTTACGAAATGTGCCAGGAATGGTAGTTGTCAAGTAGTGTGACAGCTGCAGATCATTGGCTGAGTGGTTTTTTTGGGGATTTAAAGAGAAAAAGGAAAATATTAATGAGCTTGAAACTGTTGTCAGGAACAGCCGGGAAGAAGGTTATCTTATGGGTGCCACTGCTTCTGGCAGGGTTTCTGCTGCCGGTACCCTCCCATGGTGGTGATCTGAAAAACTGCATGATGCAGGCAATGGAGTCGTCGGACTTTGATGATATGACCATTGCCCAGTTACGGCTGAAATGTGAAAAGGAGATTGAAGAGGGCAATGCCTTTACCGCCAAGGGTGAAGTCAGTGATATGCCGGTTGTCAAGGAGCGCATGCACCAGGACAGAGAACATGTCTTGCAGCCTTTTACCCTTATGGCCCATAAGCCGAATTATATTCTGCTTGCTGCCTATAATAACAGCGGCTACGATTCGACTCTGTACCAGGAAGAGTTTTCTGATCCTGAGTATGAAAATAAAGATATCGAGGCCCAGTTTCAGCTCAGCATAAAGTTTCCTCTTCTGGTCAACCTGTTTGATGACACCATGGATATCTATGGTGCCTACACTAATCGGTCTTTCTGGCAGGTTTACAATTCCGAGCAGTCTGCACCATTCAGGGAAACCAACCATGAGCCGGAAATCTGGGTTCAGTTCCATCCCGGCTGGGAGCTGTTCGGCTTCAGGAATACCTGGAACTCCTTTGGTGTCGTTCATCAATCCAATGGCCGCGGAGGTATTCTCTCCAGGAGCTGGAACCGCGTCTACGCCTGGCTGACTGTTGAACGGGGCAACTTTGCCATGAGTTTTAAACCCTGGTACCGGATACCTGAGAGTGACAGTGACGACGATAATCCGGATATAACAGATTACCTCGGGCATTATGAACTTTCTGCAACCTATAAGTGGCGGGACAATGTTTTCAGTGCCATGTCTCGTAACAACCTTGAGTCCGGCTTTGAGAAGGGCGCTGTTGAACTGAGCTGGAGTTTTCCTCTCTGGAACTATCCATATCTTAGAGGATACGTGCAGTATTTCAACGGGTTCGGCGAAAGCCTGATCGATTATGACCACCGGGTGAACAGGATCGGTATCGGCTTTTCCCTGACCGACTGGCTGTAACCCCTTAACAGCCTTTTCAACACCGTTTCCTTTCCCAATGGATGAAAACGGTGTTGAAAAGGCTGTTTCTTTTTTTTCGTTTTCTTTTCTCCGCAAGATAGAGTGCTGTGGTGTTTTTTCTGGACAGTCGCTCCATCTCCTGTTCTCAAAGTTAATCCTGAAGTCCTACATTAACAGGCTGAATTCACATTAATAGATTTTCCTTGGGCTCTGTAAAAAAGAAGTAATACTACTTTGTGGTTAATTTTTCATTGACCCTTGTGGTACCTTGTGGTACATAAAATTCTATAGTAGTAATAATCATGATTTTTCCTGTGTTGAGTTGGTCGGATTTGCTGGTCAGCTGATATCCAATCCCCATAGCATGGAGGTGTAGTATGAAAAAGTTGGTAATTCTTGGAGCAGGGTGTGCCGGGACCATGGCAGCAAATAAATTGCGCCGTTTACTTGATCGTGATGAATGGTCCATTACTATTATCGATAAAGATGATCGCCATGTCTACCAGCCTGGTCTTCTCTTCATCCCGTTTGGAATCTACAAGGCCGAGGAAATTGTTCGCAGTCGCAGCGAATTCATCTCCAAGGGGATTGATTTTGTAGTGGATGAAGTCGTTGCAGTTGATGTGGACAAACAGGTGGTGGAAACCACGGCCGGCAGCTATGACTATGATAAGATTATTGTCTCCACAGGTGTCAATCTGGCTCCGGAAGAAGTTCCCGGCATGATGGACGGCTGGCAGACCAAAGTTTTTGATTTTTATACCCTGCAAGGGGCGGTGAACCTGGAAAAAGCACTCCGCAACTTCCGCAGCGGCACGCTGGTTCTCAATATTGCCGAATTTCCTTTTAAATGTCCGGTTGCTCCCCTTGAATTTGTCTACATGGCAGACGCGTTCTTTACAGAGCGGGGGTTGCGGGATCAGGTGGAAATTCACTTTGTCACTCCCCTGCCTGGAGCATTTACAAAGCCCAAGGCTTCAGCCTTTTTCACAAAACTGATTGAAGCGAAAAATATTAAAGTTACCGCAAGTTATGATCTTGCTGAAGTTGATTGCACAAATAATAAAATTATTTCAGCAGCCGGCGATGAAATTGCATTTGACCTGCTGGTTTCCATCCCCCCCAATGTAGGTGCACGCTACCTTGTTAAATCAGGCGTTGCCATGGATGAGGTCGGATATGTGAAAACAAACAATCATACCTTAAAGGCAGAGCAGCATGACAACATGTTTGTTCTTGGGGATACAGCCACACTGCCTACCTCCAAGGCTGGTTCCGTGGCCCATTTTTCCGCAGAAATCATGGTCGAAAATTTTATGCGTGAAATCAACGGGGAAGAGTTGAAAGAAGATTATGACGGTCATGCCAACTGCTTCATTGAAACCGGTTTTGAGAAGGCAGCCCTGATCGATTTCAACTACGAATATGAACCGTTGCCCGGCAAGTTTCCTCTGCCGGGACTTGGACCCTTTTCGCTGCTTGGTGAATCAAAGGCCAATCACTGGGGCAAGATGATGTTTAAATGGGTCTACTGGAACAAGTTGGTAACCGGCGAAGAATTGCCTCTCGAGGCCCAGATGTCTCTGGCCGGAAAGGTTCAGGATTAAGGGGGGCATTATGACCAATGAAGAAAAAATACTTGCTCGCTTAGATGAGCTCACCGAGGAAGTGCGGCAGGCCAAACAGGCTATCCGGCCCTATGTTGAATTAAAGCAGGATCTGGAACCATTGATTAATTCCATGGTGATTGAGTCCATCTCCAGGTTAAGCGGTCTGGATAAACGTGTTGAGCTGGAAGAGGTAGGGGATATGGTCGGGCAGATGCTCTCCTCCAGTAAAAATCTGACCGAGGCCATGAAAACCCTGGACAGGGCCATGGAGTTTAAAAAAGATTTTGAGCCCTATTCCAAGGACCTGTTCACGGAACTGATCAAACAGCTGCAAACCACCTTGCAGGGGTTTGAAGGTGAGAATCTGCAGGAGTTGCTCAGGCAGTTTGTTGTCAATATGGGGAATCTGGCAGAGGGCATGAAGATGTTAGGTTCACTTATGGAGATGAAAAACGATGCAGGGGCCCTGACCGGTCAGGCTTTCAATGAGCTGGTTGAACGGCTGGAATGTCTTAAACGGCGAGGTGTCTTTGATGCCTTTGAACAGATGATCGGTGTTACGGAACGGGTCGGCCTGAAGATGAAGGAGATTGATTTCAGCACTACGCAGCCGGTACGGGGAATTTTCGGCATGATGGCGGCCCTGAAACGGCCCGAAGTGCAGGAGGGTCTCGGTGTTCTCATTGAGCTGTCCACTGTTATGGCAGCCCTGAAACATGAGCCCCCTTCCCAGGCCTGTATTGCAAAGGTTGCCTGATTTCAGAAGAGTGGTGTTGTCAGCCTGATAGAGAGCATGGAGGAAAATTTCAACCTCCGTGCTCTTTCTGTTTTCAGGGTGATTTTATAGTGCGCAAGGGTGCACTTCTTCACCCCCGCGGATGGAAACGCTGATGGATAGCCTTGAGACGGCTGGTATCAACATGGGTATAGATCTGGGTGGTGGCAATGTCGGCATGACCAAGCATCATCTGTACGGAGCGAAGATCAGCCCCCCGCGATAACAGGTGGGTGGCAAAGGAGTGGCGCATGGTGTGCGGGCTGACTTTCCTGGTTATTCCCCCCTGTATTGCCAGTTCCCGGATTATCTGCCAGAACCGGTTACGGGTCATGGCTTTGCCCCGGTTAGTGACAAAGAGATGCGGGCTGGGCCTGTTTTTCAGCAGGGCAGGTCGACCTCGTTCCAGGTAGTCCTGGATTTTTTCTCCAGCCGCCGCATTAAAGGGAACCATTCGTTCCTTGTTTCCCTTTCCCAGAATTCGAACATGACCGCTGCTGATGCTGCAGCCGTTTACCGGCAGATTGACCAGTTCCGAAACCCGGATGCCGGTTGCATAGAGCAGGTGCAGCATGGCATAGTTGCGCAGGACAAGCGGTGTGGTCTTGTCAGGCAGAGCCAGCATCCGGTTCACCTCTTCAATGGAAAGGGTTCCCGGCAGGCTGCGTCCTGTTTTTGGTGGATCCATATCCGCCACAGGACTTGCTGTCAGCAGGCTACGGGAAATCAGGAAATCAAAAAAAGCCCGCAGGGCGGCCAGTCGCCGTGCATTGCTGCGTGAACTGATATTACGCTTATAGCAATCCCGGAAAAAGGCTTGGACCTGTGCGGAGGTTATCTGGTCGGGTTCTGTAACGCCTGACTGCTCAAGAAAGGATAGAAAAAAACGCAGATCAGAACCATATCCGTCTACAGTGTTAGCTGAAAGACGTCGCTGAACAGTAAGATACTGCAGAAAGAGATCAAGGCAGGTGTTCAGGGCTGATGTTTTCAGGGCAGGAATGCGACTCTGGCGGAGGGAATAAAAAAGCCCTGCAAGTTATTATGAACCAGCAGGGCTTGACAAACTAATACCGGTTTCTCATCCGGTTGTACTTGCGAAGTTTACGCAGGGCTTCAGCAGACTTGCGGCGTTTTTTAACACTTGGTTTTTCGTAATATTCGCGCCGTTTGAGTTCGCGTTTGATGCCGTCAATCTGCAGTTTTTTCTTCAGCTGGCGGATTGCGTACTCAAGGTCTCCCTTTACTTCTACTTCGATCATGAAAAATCACATCCTTTTCAAAAATGGCATGTCCCATCTGCGTGTTTACAATGATTACCTGAACTATTTAAAATATTCTTCTTTGTGAAATAAGTCAATGGAATTCTGTCGTCATTTATGGTATACGAACAAATGGTTCTGAGTTCTGAGTTTCGAGTTTTCTGGAAATCTGAACCCGGAACCGTGACTGAATACATTATAACAATATATCCGCACAAGGAGTCGTATCATGAGTAATTATTTTAACAGCCTGCCCCTGCGTCTGCAGCTTGCTGAACTTGGCCGCTGCCGGTTTATGGATGCATCCGAGTTTAACGGCGTTGAAGCGCTCAAGGGGAAAAAGATTGTTATTGTCGGCTGCGGAGCCCAGGGGCTGAACCAGGGTTTGAACCTGCGTGACAGCGGCCTGGATGTTGCCTATACCCTGCGTGAGGCGGCAATCTCCGAACAGCGCCAGTCCTGGAAAAATGCCACGGAAAACGGCTTTACAGTCGGCACCTACGAGGAAATGCTGCCTGATGCCGATCTGGTCATCAACCTTACCCCGGATAAGCAGCATTCCAAAGTGATTGAGGCGGTCATGCCGTTCATGAAGAAGGGGGCCTGTCTCTCCTATTCGCATGGTTTTAATATTGTTGAGGAGGGCATGCAGATCCGTGATGACATCACCGTTATCATGGTGGCGCCCAAATCTCCGGGAACCGAGGTTCGGGAGGAGTACAAGCGCGGGTTCGGCGTGCCTACCCTGCTGGCTGTACATGGCGAAAATGATCCCCAGGGAATCGGCTGGGATATTGCCAAGGCCTATGCCGCCGGTACTGGTGGAGATCGGGCGGGCTGCCTGGAGTCCTCTTTTGTAGCCGAGGTCAAATCAGATCTCATGGGTGAGCAGACTATCCTCTGCGGCATGCTGCAGACAGGATCCCTGCTCTGTTTTGAAAAAATGGTTGAGCAGGGTATGGATGCTCCCTATGCGGTCAAACTGGTCCAGTACGGCTGGGAGACCATTACCGAGGCATTGAAGCACGGTGGTATCACCAATATGATGGACCGGTTGTCCAACCCGGCCAAGATCAGGGCCAATGAGCTGGCCATGGAGATGCGGCAGATTCTGGAACCCCTTTTCCACAAGCACATGGATGATATTATGTCCGGTGAGTTTTCCTCCACCATGATGAAGGACTGGGCCAATGATGATGCTGACCTTCTCAAATGGCGCCGGGAAACCGCGGAAACGGATTTTGAGAAAATAGATGCAGCCGATACCGAAATCAGTGAACAGGAGTTCTTTGACAAGGGTATCCTGATGGTTGCCATGATAAAAACCGGTGTTGAGCTCGCCTTTGACACCATGGTTTCCGCAGGCATCAAGGAAGAATCCGCCTATTATGAATCCCTGCACGAGGTGCCGCTCATTGCCAACCTGATTACCCGGAAAAAACTGTACGAGATGAATGTGGTTATCTCAGATACCGCTGAATACGGCTGCTATCTCTTTAACCACGCAGCCTATCCGCTGCTGCAGGATTTTATGAAAACAGTGAACACCGATGTTATCGGCAAGGGACTGGAATTAAAAGACAACGGCGTCAGTAATGTAGAGCTCATCGA
>CAZKBZ010000079.1:3950-13317 GCA_964551175.1 uncultured Desulfobulbus sp. | reverse complement strand
TCAAATGTAGTTCCTTTGCCGACCTCAGAGTACACCTGTATCTTTCCGCCAAGTTTATTGACTAAACCGTAAACAATGGATAATCCGAGACCTGTTCCCTTACCGGTTTCTTTTGTTGTAAAAAAGGGATCAAAAATAGACTTCTGTATCTCCGGCGGTATACCGGGTCCGTCATCAGTAATTTTTACCTGGATGGTGTCTTCATCAACCTGCTTGCTGCTCAGTGTAATCTGGCCGTCACTGCCGATTGCATCTATGGCATTGTTGGTGATATTGATAAAAATCTGCTGAAGCTGACCGCGATCACTGATAATTTTATTTATATGCTCGTCCAGATCAAAGTCTATCTTGATCTGATTGTAAGAAGCTTCTTTTGCCAGAAAGTCAACAACCTCTCTGATGATGGCATTGATGTCAATTTCCTCTGTTTTTACAACAGCCTGACGGGCAAAACCGAGCAAACGATGGGTAATTTTCTTGCATCGTTCCACATTGTTCTGGATACCCTCAAGAGCCTCCTCCAATGCCTTTTTATGGGTAAAATCATCAGACATTTCAATGAGATCCTGCATGAGCCCGGCTTTCTGGTTGATTACTGCAAGGGGATTATTGATTTCATGGGCCACCCCTGCTGTTAATCTTCCGATGGAGGCAAGCTTATTGGGCTGTTCAGCCTCGATAAGGAACTGTTCCCGTTTTTTATCCGACCTGCGAAGATGATTGGTAATTGCACCACTGATCTCTAAAATCACAACTACAGCAGTGATCGTACATGTAATAAAAATGGTTATCAGCCGTACCTTGAACTCCCGCCAGGAATCGGCATACACGTAATGCTCTTTCACCATGGATAACTGCCATGGCGTATTTTCCAGATTGACTACGGCATGGATAATTGTCTGACCCCTGAAAACTTTTTTTGCTATCATCAGTCCCGGCAGTTTTTTTTGAATTCTGTTACGTTCCAGGAGCATTTTTATCCTTTTATTGAAATCGCTTTCTGAAATATTCTCCAGGTCAGGTAACAAGCATTTTTTGCCGATTTCGCCGAATTTTTTTGGTGTTGTCTGGGCGACACAGTCGGAATCAATAATTAGCATGTCATCTGCATAGGTGGTACTGGTGGTGTCAACAAATTTCTGCAGTATTTTTCGATCAATGGTGACCCGTAAAATCCAGTTTTTTTTCTGCTGGGGAAGTGTTCTGCATACGGCAATGACAAAGTGGGGAACTCCACGAAATCCGGGAAACACACTGCTGGTATACACACCCTGACGCAGAACCTCCTTAAACCAGGTTTGATCAGAGTAATTGTGTCCCTCCAGGTTGTAGGGACCATAGTATGACTGCTGAAATCCCTGTGAGTCAATGACCTCGATGTCGACAAAATCCGGATATTCTTTCTGCAACCGGATAAAGAGAGCTTCCAGGTTGTTGGGATCAAGCAATTCCTGATAGCGGTCATCACGGGCAACAAATTTGATAACCGACTGCAGTTCCGTCACAAATTCTTCAATGGTACTTGAGGCCTGTTCAAGATGCAGGACCAGCTGGTCCAGTTCTTCATTCTCCAGGAGTTGCTGATACTGGTAGTGGGAAAGAACAGAAATAATCGATAAGGGTACTAATACAAGAACGATCAATATCGCCGACAGGCCTCTTGAGAAATTCTTATAGCCTTTATCTATATCGGCTCCGCTCAGGATGTTGTCCGATGGCGGCGGAAGAATTTTTGACAACCAGTTTGGCCACTCTTTCATACAGACGCCTCCTTGGTTGTTACTCCCGGCAGGATGACGCCCGGCTGAAGGTTATCATTTACTGCCAGGCGCAGGACATCATCCAGGGGTCCTACAACTCCGTCGATAACTTTTATATTTTTCCAGGTAAGAAACTGGTAATACTGATCTTCTATTCCCCCGCAGATCACGGTGGCGACATCTTCCTGCAGGGCAAGTTCACATATTATTTCTGCAGATACGTCAGAGACAATGATGGAACGAGGTTCTTCCAGCAGTTTGTTGTCATAGGATGTTGCAATAATAACCTCAGGACTCAGATCAATTCGAGGAGATACAAAGCCGCCTCGGGTTGTAATCATAATCTTCATGCTTTTGTCCCCGTCTCAGGTAAGTTTATGCTTGTTCAGTTTCCGCCAGAGAGTTGTCCTGCCCCAGCCAAGCATCTTGGCCGCCTTGGAACGGTTGCCTCCGGTTTTTCGCAGCGCATCCAGAATCATTTCTTTTTCTACCGCGCTCCAGCAACTTGTCTGTTTTTCCGGTTCTTCCCGTACTTCCACTGATACTGCTGAAGGAATATCTGAGACTTGAGCAGGCCTGGAGGAATGTGCCGGGTTGAGCAGATAATGCGGCAGGTCTTTTTTTCCTATTTTGTTTCTTTGACTGATATTGACGGAATACTCAATAATGTTTCGTAACTCCCGTACATTTCCCGGGTAGTGGTAGTTGCTCAGAATGTGCATTGCTTTTTTCTTGAAACCGGAGATGTTTTTTCCCAGTTTTGCACTAAACTGCCGCAAAAAATGATCCATCAGCAGCTTGATGTCTCCTTCACGCTTACGCAGGGGCGGCATATGCATGTGCAGGACATTGAGTCGATAGAAGAGATCTTCCCTGAAGCGGTTCTGCTGCACATCCTGCCTGAGAGAGCGATGGGTCGCGGCAATGATGCGGACATCAACCTTTATTTTTTTGCTCCCTCCCACAGGAAAGAACTCCTGGTCATCAAGGACGGAAAGAAGTTTTGCCTGCAGAGGAAGGGAGAGGTCACCTATTTCTGTGAGAAATATCGTTCCCCTGTGGGCAAGACGAAACATGCCCGGTCTGTCTTTGACAGCATCTGTAAAGGCACCTTTGACATGGCCGAAAAGTTCAGATTCAAGCAAAGCTTCAGGCAGCGCGCCGCAGTTAACCTTGATAAACGGCTGTCGACCACGCTGAGAAGACTTGTGGAGCGCTTCTGCAATCATGTCCTTGCCTGTTCCTGTCTCTCCTGTGATTAAAACGGAAGCATCGGTACGGGCCAGAACAGACATCAGTTCAAAAATTCTGTCCATCTGCGGACTGTGGCCGAGAATTTCAGTTTCAGAGGATACCCAGAGATGTTCAGCCTTTGCAGCTTGTAAGATGGAAATATCCTCTAACACGATAATAACTCCCAGGGGTAGCCCCTGTTCATCATGGAGCCGGGAAAGAGTGAAGTGAACGGGTATTTTTTTTCGTTGCCGGTTGATAATGTTTCCTTCAATGGAAACAGATTCCCCGTTTTCCAGCACATCTCTGCACACCTGGCTTTTTTTCCCGCCAAGATTTGAACGAAGGATGAATTCTCCATACACCCCTTTGGCCTCAGATGCAGTATATCCTGACATGGCTTCAAGATAGTTGTTCATCTTGACGATGCACAGTTTTGTGTCCAGGATGGCAATGCCATGCGGAACAGCATCCAGCAGTTCGGAAAGAACAGGTGAATTCAGGTCGGAAAGTTTTGGTTTCATGGTGTCATGTGCCTGAGGTTTTGCCGAAAACCATATGGAATTGTTTCAGAATGGAACACATGATACACATTTTATGGTGTAAAGCACAGTCTCTTCTGCATACGTGCCCAGGTTTTCGATCAGCAGGAAGGAACGACTATGTGGTTGTTTACGATTGTCCAGCAGCAATCGTGAAGGATAAAAATGTTTCGTCAGATTCTCTCCTGTTACAGCCCACGCCATCAGTTAAAAGCCGGATGGCGTGGACCTGTAAGTTCCTGATTTTTTGTAAATCTTACATAACTTTTGGAACAAAAATTTCCATGCCCATCAGCGGCCATATCACCGCAATCGCCAGCCAGGTAACCAGCATCAGGATGATACTTGCCGGGATACCCCATAAAAAGAATTCAGCGGTAGTAAACTGTTTTGAGTTATAGGCAATGGCATTGGGAGCTGCGCCGACCAGAAGCAGGAAGGGCATACCGGCAACCACCAGGGCTGAAAACAGGATGACTTCACCACCTACCCCAAGGTAGGGAGCAATGACCAGGGCAACGGGCAGTGAAATGGCAATGGCTGCCACATTCATGATAAAATTGGTCATCATCATGACAAAAAAAGCCATGCCCAGAATAAAAACGATCGGTGGGGAGGTCTGGAAGAGTACCAGCCAGTTGACAGCCAGCCATTTTGCCGCTCCGGTCTCCCAGAGGCAGAATCCAATTGACATGGCACCTGCAAAGAGCAGGATGATATTCCAGGGAATTTCTTCCAGGTCATCAATGTCCAATATATTGAACAGGAAGAAAGCAATAGTTGAACAGAGAAGGATTCCTGTTTTATGCAGGCCGGCCAGGGCCGGGATAAAATTCTTCAGGGCAATGACCAGAATGGTCAGGACGACAATGGAGGCAGTTATAATTTCCTTTCTGCTCCAGCCACCCAGTTCTGCATACATTCTTTTGGATTTTTCCTTCAGTCCGGTAATAACAGATTTTTCCGGTTTGAAAAATACCATGAAAAATCCCCAGAGCAGAAAGGTCATGAGCCAGCCAATGGGGAACATGTACCAAGTGAGCTGGAAAAAGCTGATATCCACATCCATGATGTCCTTGTAAAAGCCAAGGGCAACAGCTCCACGGGCAGCACCGAGCAGGGTAACAATACTGCCTGCACCGGCCACGTAAGCCATGCCGATAAACAGGCCCTTGCCGAACCTGGTGGGATTGTCTTCATTGGAATACAGGGCATTGATTGCCATGAGCAGCGGGAACATGGTGGCAGCGACTGCTGTATGGGCCATGACATGGGTCAGGGCCGCAGTCATGACAAAGCAGCCCAGATAGATCATGCTGGTTTTTTCTCCGACAATGGAGAGCATCTTATAGGCAATGCGTTTGGTCAAGCCGGTTTTGGTGAAAACCATACCTATGACAATAGAACCAAAAATAAAGAGCACAGAAGGGTCCATGAAGTCCTTGAAGGCTACCTTGGGATCACGGATCATGAACAGAGCCTGCAGGACGCCGATGGTCAGGCTTGTGACCCCGATGGGTACAACTTCAAATACCCACCAGGTTGCCGCAAGCAGAAATACTGCCAGGGCACCTTTTGCTTCCTTGCTCAGGACAAAATGTTCTCCCATGGGATCAACTGCGTCCGGCCATGGGGGGCAATAGTAGACAAAGGAAAACAGTCCGATACCGACAAACATGAATAAAAATCGTTTCCAGTCAAAAGGTATTCTTTGTTCAGACAGGGTTATTGTTGAAGACTCTGCTGCAGACATTTACCAGCCCTCTCTTTAAGGTTTTATGGTATGGCACAGTAGGAGGTACACATAGCGTTGAAAATTTCTTCAAGGCGCAGAACTCCAATGATGTTTCCGTTATCTGTTACCGGGACATTGAAATCGTTTCGGTGAGACATCATGATAAGAGCTTTCAGGATATGGGTGTCGGCGGAAAGGGAAAATTCTACAGGTTGCAGCAGAGGTTTAATCGGTTTGTTCCGGTTTTCCCCGCATGTTGCAAATGTAGAATCTTCATAGAGTAGGGACAGATTAGGGTATTCATCAGTTTTACCGGCAAACGTATTGGCAGTTGTTGCCTTCAGCAGACTCGGTGCCAGGCCATGCAGGATATCAAGCATGGACAGCTTGCTGACAAGCTGGTTCTGGTCATTAACAACAAGCAGCATGGAATAGTGAAGTCGGTCGTGCTGTTCATCACGAAACGACATAAACGTCTGTATCGCATCCTGCATCGTCTGGTTTTCGTTCAGATGCGGGTAGCGGTCAAGAGGGATAATCAACCCCCTGATCTCCTTTGTGTCTGGTGTCACCATCCGTTCCTCCTCCGCAATGATTCATTTGAAGAAATCTGTAGTCGTGTAGTTACATCCATCAGTACACACCTCTCCTGTTCAGGACAGGTTCCCTGTCTTGTTACGGAATTACAGTGAGTTGGAGGAATGTACTTCTTCTGGAGGTAACTGGTTTTTTACCAGCTTTTGCTTTTTAAAATATTCTTCAGCTCATCTGCTGACTTTTTTTCCAGGGCAAGCATTCGTACGTGTTTGGCCTTTTGCAATTTGTCCATAAGAACCTTCATATCCACTGGTTTTTCCAGGAAATCGATGGCACCATGTTTCATAGCTTCAATGCCACTCTGTACGGTAGCCTGCCCGGTGAGCATTATGACTTCCATGTCCGGCCTTCTTGCTTTGATCTGTTTGAGGGTTTCGATCCCATCGATTCCCGGCATGGCAAGGTCAACAATTGCAACATCAAAATTTTGATCATTGGCCATTGCCACGGCTTTTTCACCGCTTGTCACAGCTACGACTTTAAGTCCCCTGGCTTCAAGTCGCTGTGACATGAGATCGATAAACTCTTCCTCATCATCTACCAGTATAACCTTTGCAGCCAATTGATCTTCCATGGCATTTTCTCCTTAACCAGCCATTTCCGCAGGCGATTTGCAGCTGGCAAAAGCAGCTTGAAAAATCGTCGAGCAAAACAGATTCCCTGACGACTTTTTTTACAACGGGCTGTGCGGTAATGCAGGTTAACCCTTTAATAATAAATTAGATGTGGGCTATTTTTTTGGCAGCCACCTTTTTATGTGCCTTGTCAATTATTTCTGTCAGCTGGCTGATATCAACAGGTTTGTTCAGGTAGGCAAAGGCCCCCAGCTTCATGCAGGTTTGTTTGTCCTCTTCAGATCCGTGTCCGGTGAGAATAATTATCTCAATGTCAGGATTGGCCTCTTTGGTTTTGCTCAGCACTTCAACACCATCCATACCGGGCATTTTCAGATCCAGGACCATGACATCAGGTGTTTCGCTGTCAAGGAGATCCATGGCCTGCATCCCGTCAAAAACAGGATATGATCCATAGTTGCGGGTATTGAGTCGTTGAGAGAGCGTCTGGACAAATTCCTGTTCGTCGTCAACCAGCAATACTTTAGGGGGAAGAGAAAATTCCTGGTTTCTGTAAACGGATACGTGATAATCTTTGCCGGTGTGAACATCAACACTCTCTACTCCCTCCACACCTTTGACAATCTCGGTAAGTGTATTGGAGAGCTTGGCAAAATTAAGTACACTTTTGTTGATCAGCAGGGTGACATGACCTTTGCTGCATTTGACTTCCGTTGTGTATCCCTTTTTTACAAGCGTCAGTTCAACCCTGGCGCTTAGCGCCATGTCAGCAACAGCCTGCCGGGAAGTCTCATTTTCAAGAACAGCAGGCTTATGGTAGTTTTCCATGATAAGCTGTACAGTTGCTTCCGGAGTACTGGAACCAACGGGAATAACAATATCGTACAGAGATGGGTCGGTTACCGCCTTTTTATAGAGAAAATCAGCCCAGTTTGTCGCACTTACGTCATGTTTTTTTATGATTTTTAAGGCGCTTCTCTCTGTAAGACCTTCTCTCATGGCCCGCTGGACACGTTTTCCCTTCTCATCAAAAATTCCTACTCGCAGGACATGTGTCACTTCCTGGGGAATCAGCAGGGAGATGTAGCCACTATATATCACACCGGAACTTTTGAGATGATCTGCCAGAGATGCTTTAAACAGAGCTGTAATCTGCTCCCGTTCCAAGGTAAACTTGTTAAAGACCGATACCGGGCCATACAGAGCACGCTCTACCTTATCGTGGTCAATATTATGCAGCCGACAGACTTCATTGATAATTTCATCGTCCTGGATAACATTAAAGCCTGATGCCGCAGCAAGCAGTTCGCGAATTTTTTTTTCATCTGTGAAACTACTGCAATACAGAGCAATTGATGACATAAGCGGCTCCTTTAAATCTGGTAAATGTTAAGAGGCTACACCTGATCCATTTGTCTTATTATCAGCATAAAGCATGCCGCAGCATAAATTTTTTGGGTTACCACGTAATTTCATGACATTAAGCAAAGGCGACGGTAGAGATGATTATTCATAAATGTTCTACTTTGAAACAAAAAGAACATTTATGAAACGTGTTTCTTTTTGTTTACCACGAATTGTTCCGGTTCATCTGTACAGATGAGAAAGGCGTTGACTTTTGCGAGGTCGACCCGTACTTGTTTGGTTTGAATTACCTGTATACCATTTGGCTTGAGGCTACCTTGAAAAATTGCTTTTTCGCCCGATCTCTGTGTCACAGAAAAATGAAAAATGATCGCGACGCATGATACAACCTCGTTGTTTTTAGACCTGTTTTTTTCCCCACTCATATCTACAAAATTTCGGCGAGTTACTTCTTGTTGGCATTCAAGCCTTTTCCCAAAATTGAAAAAGAAGAATTTTTTGCAGTTGGCAAGTTTCTGCTTGACAATATGACGCTTCATTCTACATTGTGAACGAGTCGTCATTTTGCGTAGAGCTACTTCATATTTCTGTAGATCGCAAGACCAAAATAAACGGAGACCTGATATGCAAGAAGAAACACTCTCACGGCGGGAACGGGAGAAGCTCTGGCAGCGTCGAGAGATGTTGACAGCGGCAATTAAGCTTTTTTCGGAAAAGGGATACCACAGCGTTTCCATGCAGGAAATTGCGAAAAAGTCGGAATTTGCCATCGGTACCCTGTACAAGTTCTTTAAGAACAAGGAAGACCTCTATAAGTCCATCATCATGGAACAGGCCGACATATTCCACAGGGCCCTGACCGAGGCCCTGGAAGAGGAAGGTGATGAGATTGAAAAACTGCGAAAGTATGTCCAGGTCAAGGGAGCTGTCTTTATGGATAATGTTTCTGTTGTCCGCCTCTATTTTGCGGAAACCAGGGGCGCAAGCTTCAATATCAGGGCGGGGCTGGATAAAGACATTCAGCAAGCCTATGAAGTACTTCTGCAAAAACTCGCCCAGGTCTTTGCAGAAGGGATACAAAAAAAACTATTTCAAAAGATTGCCCAGCCGTACTACCTGGCTGTTGCTCTGGACAGTCTCACCAACGCCTTTCTGCATCTCTGGCTGGAAGCGCCTGAGCAGCATCCCTATCCGAATGACCCTGACATCATTTTAAATATTCTCTGCAAGGGACTGCTTGTTGAGCCATGAAACTCTCTATAATTATAAACTTTCAATTTACCTATTCGTCTATATATCTGGAGGAAGTCTGATGCAGCAGGATGGAATTGCGTGTAAATCCATTACAAGAAGTGTGATCATGGTCGCCATGGCAGCTACTCTTTTACTGGCTGGATGTGAGCAACTGCCTGACCAGACACAAGGAGGCGGAATAATACAAAAGGTTTTAGGCCTGTTACGGGGGGGAGGCCCGCCACCGCAACAGGGGCCTCCTCCCATGGGGCCACCGGCAGTGTCCGTGGTGACGGTGCAGCCAGAGAAGGTCATGTTATCCACGAA
>CAZKBZ010000079.1:0-3850 GCA_964551175.1 uncultured Desulfobulbus sp. | reverse complement strand
CCCCAATCCACTGTTGATCTTCTCCGCCTGCAAAGCCGTTTGCGCCAAGGGCTCCTCAAGTCGCAGGGGGAGGAGCAGAACAAGGTCAAGCTCATCCTTGAAGACGAGAGCTCCTATCCGCTGGAAGGGATTTTACAGTTCAGCGACATCACCGTGGATAAGACTACCGGTTCAGTCACCCTGCGGGCCCTTTTTCCCAATCCTGATGGCGTCTTGCTGCCGGGAATGTTCGTACAGGCTGTTATCAGAGAAGGAGTTAATGAGCAGGCTGTCTTGATTCCACAACAGGGGGTGTCCCGCGATCCCAAGGGGAACCCCTATTGCCTGGTTGTTGATGGTGACAGCAAGGCTGCTTTTCGCCCTCTCACCCTGGACCGGGCCATCGGTGATAAATGGCTGGTTACAGCTGGTCTTGCCCCCGGCGACCGGGTCATTGTCGAGGGATTGGTGATGCTGCGGCCGGGCACACCTGTCCAGGCTACTCCTTTTGCCCCCTCGCAATCCGGGCATGGCCCCGCAGCTGGCGGCCCGGGCGCGCCACCCCAAAAAAGCGCCAAGGGAGGGGAGTAATGTTATCCAGATTCTTTTTAAAACGCCCGGTCTTTGCCTGGGTCATCGCCATCATCATGATGACCGCCGGTGGCCTGGCAATTTATAACCTGCCCATTTCGCAGTATCCACCCATCGCTCCGCCGGCTATAGCCATTGATTCTTTTTTTCCCGGGGCCTCGGGTGAGACCGTTGAAAATACGGTTACCCAGATCATCGAGCAGAAGATGACCGGCCTGGACAATATGCTCTACCTTTCCGGTACCAGCTCGTCGTCAGGCGCTTCCCGGGTCGAGCTGACCTTTGCGCCGGGCACGGATCCGGACATTGCCTGGTCCAAGGTGCAGAACAAGCTGCAGCTCGCCATGGCAAGTCTCCCCGATGTGGTCCAGCGCCAGGGGGTCAAGGTCAGTAAATCCACCCGCAACTACCTGATGATTGTCGGCCTGATCTCGGAAGACGGCTCCATGGACGGCAACGGGCTGCGCGACTATGCCCAGTCCAACCTGGAAAAGATTCTCTCGCGGGTGCCGGGTGTCGGAGAGGTGATGAATTTCGGCTCCCAGTATGCCATGCGGGTCTGGATCAACCCCGACAAACTGACCAGTTACGGTCTGACCATGGAGGATGTCATCCTGGCGCTCAGGGCCTATAACGTCGAGGTCTCTGCCGGCCAACTGGGCGGAGCACCGGCCATGGAGGGACAACGCCTGAACGCCTCCATTATTGTCCAGCATATGCTCCAGACCCCGGAGGAGTTCGCCGCCATCCCCATCCGCACCAATCCCGATGGCTCCGTGATTCGTATCAAAGACATCGGCCGCACCGAGCTGGGTACGGAACGAAGCGATATCATCGCCAAGTATAACGGCAAACCGGCCGCCGCCATGGCCATTCGCCAGGCCGCCGGTGCCAATGCGCTGGACACGGCCGATGCGGTCAAACAAAAACTTGCGGAGATGAGCCGCTATTTTCCGCCGGGGATGAAAGTCATTTACCCCTACGACACCACTCCCTTTACCAAAGTGGCCATTGAAGAGGTGGTCAAGACCCTGTTTGAGGCGGTCTTTCTGGTCTTTGTGATCATGTATATCTTCATGGGGACCTTTCGCGCCACCCTGATTCCCACTATTGCGGTGCCGGTGGTACTGCTCGGAACCTTCGGCATTCTCGGCCTGTTTGGATTTTCCATCAACATGCTGACCATGTTCGCCATGGTGCTGGCCATCGGCCTGCTGGTGGATGATGCCATCGTGGTGGTGGAAAATGTGGAGCGGATCATGGCCGAGGAAGGCCTTTCACCCAAAGAGGCCACGGCCAAATCCATGGATGAGATCACCAGCGCCCTGATCGGAATCGGTCTTGTCCTGTCCGCAGTCTTTGGCCCCATGGCCTTTTTCCCCGGTTCCACCGGGGTTATCTACCGCCAGTTTTCCGTGACCGTTATCTCGTCCATGCTGCTTTCAGTGGTGGTTGCCCTGGTGCTGACCCCGGTGCTCTGTGCCACCATGCTTAAACCCGTTCCCAAGGGACACCAGCCATCAGATGGCGCGGTCTGGTTTCTCCGCCCTTTTTTTCGTGCTTTTGATCGGTTTTTTTTCCGGGCAAGGGAGCTTTATGTGCGGCTGGTCGGCCGGGTGCTGGCCAAAAAACTGCGCTACATTTTTCTTTTTGTCCTCATTGTTGCAACCATGGGCTACCTCTTTCAACGCATGCCCACCTCCTATATTCCCGATGAAGACCAGGGCATCCTGATGGTCATGGGCATGCTGCCCTCCGGAGCGACCCTGGAGCAGACCGAGGCGGTTATGGCCAAGGTGACGGACTATTTTCTCAACCAGGAGAAAGAAGCGGTTGAATCACTTATCACGGTTGCGGGCATGAGTTTTGGCGGCGAGGGTCAGAACATGGCCCTGGGATTTGTCAAGCTCAGGGACTGGAAGCAGCGGCAGCGACCGGATCTGAAAGTAAAGGCCGTTGCCGGCCGGGCCATGGGGATGTTTTCGCAGATGAAGGAGGGCATGCTCTTTGCCTTTCCGCCGCCACCGGTCATCGAACTTGGCATGGGTACCGGCTTTGATCTGCAACTGCTGGACCGCGGCGGCCTGGGGCATGCGGCCCTGATGGCGGCCCGCAACCAGTTGCTTGGCATGGCGATGCAGGACCCCCGCCTGGTCAGGGTCCGGCCCAACGGCATGAATGATGTGGCAGAATACTACATTGATGTTGACTGGGACAAGGCCGGAGCTTTAGGTGTCCCGATTAACTCCATCCACAACACCATTTCAGCCGCCTTTGGCAGTGCCTATGTGAATGACTTTATCCAGGCCGGCCGGGTCAAAAAGGTCTATGCCCAGGTGGATGCTCCGTACCGGATGCTGCCGCAGGATTTGGAAAAACTCTACGTCCGCAATACTACGGGCAAGATGGTGCCCTTTTCCTCGTTCGCTACCGGCCGTTGGGCCATTGGCTCACCCAAGCTGGAACGGTTCAATGGTTTTCCGTCCATCAATATCTGGGGTGAACCCGCGCCCGGCCATAGTACCGGAGAGGCGATGGCGGCCATGGAAGAACTCATCTCCAGGCTGCCGCAGGGAATAGGCTATGACTGGACCGGGCTATCCTACCAGGAACGGCAGGGTGGTTCCATGGCCCCTCTGCTCTATGCCTTTTCGGTCTTTGCCATCTTTCTTTGCCTGGCCGCTCTTTATGAAAGCTGGCCCATCCCCATTGCCGTTCTGCTGACCATGCCTCTTGGGGTTATCGGCGGGGTTATTGCCTCAAGCCAGAGAGGAATGCCCAACGATGTTTATTTTCAGATTGGCCTGTTGATCACCCTGGGCCTGACCACCAAGAATGCCATCCTCATCGTCCAGTTTGCCCGGGCCGAGGTTGACCGGGGAGTCGGCCTTATCAAGGCCACGCTCGATGCCGCCCGGCTCCGTCTGCGCCCCATCATCATGACTTCGCTGGCCTTTGGCTTCGGCGTCCTGCCCCTTGCTCTGGCAACCGGTGCCGGATCAGGAGCACAGCGGGCCATTGGTACCGGCGTGCTTGGCGGCGTGGTAACCTCCACCTTTCTGGTCACCCTGTTTGCCCCGCTTTTTTACGTGATGATCTATAAGGCGCTTGGCAAACACAGGAAAAAAGTAAGTATGACCCATGTTGAGGAAACCAGCTCCGGGGGACAAAACAATGAATAAAAGATTCGTCATTCTGCTGGCTGGAACCAGCCTGCTTGTCGGCGGCTGTTCCCTGGCCCCTGAATATTCACGACCTGATGCCCCTGTCCCGCACGAGT
>CAZKBZ010000078.1:0-13501 GCA_964551175.1 uncultured Desulfobulbus sp. | reverse complement strand
AACTGGCGGAAGTGCATGGGAATCGAACCCACCAAGGAGGCCATTAACCCCCTTCACCGGATTTGAAGTCCGGGAGGGCCACCAGTGCCCTTTCCACTTCCGCGCGTCAAGACTATGTAATAACTATTGACCTGAAAAACAACTTTTTATTATAGTTAGTGACTTACTCCTCAATTTCCGTCATAAAAACAAGTAAATTTGAATACGATTTATCCCAACAAAACAAAAAGTTGATAGAGAAAAGGGAACAGGGAAAAGGAAAAAGGTTTCAAAATTATCTATTCCTGTTCCTTTTCCCTTTTTCCTCTTCCCTATCGTTATTGGGTTGCGGGCAAAGCCCGCCTTAGTATCTTTAAAGGCTTCACCAATATTCAAACACCAGAGGACAATTCCGGGTTTTCCATGCAATGCAATCAACTGACCCGCCTTATCAAAGGCTGGTATCTTCATGTCAAGGATGAAACCATGGCTCCTGCCCGTATGATGCAGTTTGTTGATCAGCACATCAAGGAGTGTGATGTGTGCCGGGAAGACCAGGACCTGCCCCAGGAGATAGAAAAAATCAGAGAATTTGTCCTGCCCCAGTCCAAGCTGCCCAAAGCATTCCGGACCAAGTCCAAAACCCCTACGCCTGAAATATCACCGGCTGAAGATCCGGAAACCGGAACCGGCTCAAGCCCCAAAAACAGGGTGACTGCTGACGAGAAGGAAACCTGATTCCTGCACCCTGCGTGCTTACCAACCGGTTCCCATACGTCTGACTGCTGTGGCATCTTCCTCGATCCCTTCACCGCTGCCACTCCTGCTGCTGGCCTTTATTTTTTATCTCAACTTTATTTCCAGAATAATCCTGGCACCGCTGCTGCCGGAAATCGAGAATGGTCTCTCCATCTCCCATGGCCAGGCCGGCATTTTTTTCCTCTGCATCAGTATCAGCTACTTTATTTCCCTGTCATCATCCGGTGTTATTGCCGTCCGGCTGGGCCACAAACGGACCATAGTCGTTTCCATGCTGGCAATAGGGATATCACTGCTGCTCGTTTCATACAGCCAGTCCCTGTTTCTGCTGCGGGTATCCTTTTTCCTGCTGGGCATGGCTGCCGGCCTATATCTGCCATCCGGTATTGCCACCATCACCGATCTCTACCAGACCCGCCATTTGGGCAGGGCCTTTGGGGTCCATGAAATCGCTCCGAACCTGGCCTTCCTGACGGCCCCTCTGTTTGCAGCCTGGCTGCTGCCGGCCCTGCAATGGCAACAGGTTTTCCTGCTGCTTGCTGCAGCCACAACCGGGGCTGCAATGCTGTATGGTCTTATCGGCCGGGAGACCCGCCTCAAGGGCGCCGCACCAAACCTCAGCCGTTGCCTGGAGCTGATTCGGCTGCCTGAGTTCTGGCTGATGGTCATCCTCTTCTCCATGGGTATCAGTGCCACCCTTGGGGTGTACAGTATTCTGCCCATGTTCCTGGTCAGTGAACATGGTCTGGCTGAACAGTCTGCAAACATGCTGGTCGGTATCTCCCGTTCAACAACCCTGATAACCGCGTTCTTCGGCGGCTGGCTCAGTGACCGGTTCGGCTCACTGAGGACCATGGCCGTGGTCCTGCTGCTCACCGGACTGTTCACTGCACTGCTTGGATTCGGGCCCGGACAACTGCTGCAGGCCTGGGTGTGGCTGCAGCCGCTGCTTGCTGTCTGTTTCTTTGCCCCGGCCTTTTCCGCTCTCTCACAAATCGGTTCTCCTGATGCTCGCAACATTGTCATATCCGTCGCCATACCCATCTCCTTTGTTCTGGGCGGAGGAGTGGTACCGGCTGGAATAACCAGGCTTGCCGACAGCGGTCATTTTGATCTTGGCCTGATACTCGCCGGTCTATTCATCGGCAGCGGAAGTCTTCTGATCAGATTGCTGCCGAAAAAGGAACAGGAAACAGGAAAAAGGTTTTGACAGTGGATCATTGCGCAGGAGCAGACACTCACTGTTGTTCTGATAGCAGGCTGTTAACATTCAGGGAAAATTTTGTACATGAACTGAGATACTTTACGAAACCTGCGGAAAACAGTATACTTGATAAAAATTCGTATTTCTAAACAAAATTTCCATGATTTCTCATGAAACCAAAGCAGCATAAGACGGTATTTGAACGTTTCTTTCACTCCCAGACAGCGGGCTCAATTGTCCTGCTGCTGGCTACGATTACAGCCGTAGTCTGGGCCAACTCGCCCTGGTCAGACCTGTACCATACCCTGAGTCACCTTGATATCGGCACCTGGTTTCACGGCAAACAGTACCATCTCACCCTGGACCACTGGGTCAAAGATGGGCTGATGGCCATCTTTTTCTTTGTGGTCGGCCTGGAAATTAAACGGGAAATCCTGATCGGTGAGCTTTCATCGGTGAAAAAAGCAATACTGCCGGTGATGGCTGCTCTTGGTGGAGCCGTTGCCCCGGCCCTGATCTATTTCTGCTTCAACACGAGTGGTCCGGCAGCAAATGGCTGGGGAGTGCCCATGGCAACGGATATTGCCTTTGCCCTTGGCCTGCTGGCCCTGTTCGGTAAACGGGTGCCCATCGGTCTCAAGGTTTTTCTGACTGCCCTTGCCATAGTTGATGATCTGATGGCCGTACTGGTTATTGCTCTGTTTTACACGGAACAGATTTCTCTTGTCGCACTTGTCACGGCCGCCTTTCTCCTTGCGCTGTTAGGCCTGATCGTCAGAAATAATATCCACCGGCCGGTCTGTACCTTTCTCCTCATTTCCGGTGTCTGGCTCTGTGTCTTTCTCTCCGGCATTCATGCTACCATTGCCGGTGTACTGCTGGCCATGGTCGTTCCGGTCAGGGCAACGATTGAGCCGAAAGAATTTTTCAACACCCTGAAACAGCACAAGGCCTGGTTGCAGGAGACGAAGATCAGCCGTCAGTCCATGGTCACCGACAAAAAGCAGCGCCAGGCGATCCAGCAGATCTACCTGGCTGCAGAAAGAATGATACCGGCCGGAATCCGCCTGGAAGAGCATCTGCATCCCATTCAGGCCTTTCTCATTCTGCCCCTTTTTGCACTGTTCGCAGCCGGAGTCACCATTGACAGCACCACCCTGGCCGCCTTTCCCAGCTCGATCAGCTTAGGTATTATCGGTGGTCTCCTGATCGGCAAGCAGGTTGGCATCTTCGGCTTCAGTTTTCTGGTGATCAAAAGCGGACTGACTGAGCTTCCCAGCGGGGTCAGCTGGGGTCAGGTCTGGGGTGTTTCTCTGCTGGGAGGAATCGGTTTTACCATGTCCATCTTTATCAGCGAACTTGCCTTTACCGATCAGGGCATGATTGCGGATGCCAAGATTGCCATCTTCATTGCCTCCATCCTGGCAGGAATCGGCGGCTACCTTATCCTGCAGAAATCACTGCCTGGGAAATAGGAAAAAGCTGTGGCACCGGGCACACAGGGAAAACAGGAGGGGAAGGAAAGCAGCCTCTACCAGGTCCGGACCCGGCCGGTATCAACGTGGACGAAATTGGACTTGGGATAATACCCTACCCCGCCGCCCTTGAGTGCAATGGCGCAATCCCGGATGGAGCAGGTGTCAGCACCTGTGAGCCGGATATCAATGGCCTTGCCTTTCATGTGCAGGCTGCGTTTGGCCACTCCCTTGCTCCTGCCACGTAATTTCCCGTTGGTGGCCGGGGATCGGTAGCCGGAGATTACCTCATAGGTGCCATTGCAACCAAGATTCTGCTGAATATGCCAGAGAATATCCAGTACACCCGGATCAATGGGATGTACCTCCTCGGTACGAAAATCCCGGAGAAAATAGTTGACCCGATCCAGGGCCAGAGGATCATAGATATCGGAACGGGCATAGATAATGTCGAGCGTTTGCCTGGTATGGGTATGGTAAAAGGAAAGGCTGCGCGTTCCGGTACCGGCCAGGGATGGAACGGCGCGGCACAGGACAAATCCTGCTGCCGCTTTAACTCCCAGGGCAAGAAAATGACGTCTGTTCATGAGATTGTGGTTATGGTCCGCTTTTTTTCAGCACCCTTTGCAATGCAGATCTAAAACCTGCATGATGGTTCCTACACTGTTCAATCCTGTATCGAGATACAAGAGCATAAGTTATTTTATTAAAACGGATTTCTTTACTTCTGTCAACCCCGATGGCTCAACCCGTTTTGATAAAACACAAACATGACTGAGCCGGGCACCATATATCATTTTGACAGTATGCAGGGCGATGTCTTATAGTTCAGATAGAGATAAGGTCAAAACCATTCACAGGAGGTTCCCCATGCAGAAAAACAGTACGTATTTATTCATAATTACTGTACTTGTACTTTTTTCAGTACTGGCCCTGCCAATGACGGGATTTGCCGAGAAAACGTTCGGCGGCATCACCTTTATCGGAGACCGGGAAGGCGTATGTGTCCTTATTGAGGGTGAATGCCTGGAAGAAACCATTGATTTCAAACTTGATACCTGTGATACGAACAACAACCTCAAACAGAAATTCAAGGACAGAATTCCTTTTACCCTGCTTGTCCCGAAAGGTGTTCACAGGCTGATTATCAAGAAAGATGGCCGTGAAGTGGTCAAGGAAAAGATAACCATTGTTCCTGAAAAGGTCCTGGAATTCAAGCTTCCCGAATAATTTTTCCATAAAAACAAATTTCAGGAAAGCGAATGGCGACCATACGAAAGCTTGTTCTCGATGTGCTCAAGCCCTATCAACCCAATGCCCTTGATTTTGCCGCTACACTGGCGGACCTGGGTGGTGATTACCGGGTACGGTTGACTGTAACCGAGCTGGATAAAAAAACAGAAAGCACGATCCTTGAGATCACAGGCAGTGATATCGACTTTGAGGCCATAGAAAAGGCCATTAAGCGCATGGGGGCATCGCTGCACAGTATCGATGAAGTTGAGGTTCACGGGACCGATTCCGGTGCACAGTAAGATTCTGTCGGCCCGCCGGGGAAAAGCGTGAACTCTCACCATCTTCTGCTGCATATTTACCGTGCCCGGGGAATTGCCAGGCGTTATTTTGTCACCAACGGCTTTGACGGTGCACTGACAATGCTCGGACTGCTGGCAGGTTTTTATGCCAGCGGTACCGTGCCCCTGTCCGCAGCTATCAGCGGTTGCCTGGGAGCCTCAATTGCCCTGTTCATGAGCGGCTTTTCCAGTGCCTATCTCAGCGAATCAGCGGAACGGAAAAAAGAGCTGCAGGAACTGGAGCAGGCTGTGCTCAGAGACCTGGAGGACAGCGATCACGGCCAGGCCAGCCGTTATATCCCTGTGATAGTGGCCCTTGTCAATGGATTATCTCCGCTGCTGCTCTCCCTGCTGATCATCTCTCCCCTCTGGTTTGCGCAGCAGGGCTTTTTCCCGGATGTTTCCCCCTTTATTGTTGCCATTATCCTGGCCCTGGCTGTCATCTTTCTGCTGGGAATTTTTCTCGGCCGGGTGAGCCGGACATACTGGCTCTGGTCCGGGCTGCGCTCCCTGGCAGTTGCTCTGCTGACACTGATGATTATTGTATTTTTTTCCCGGGGCCAATAACCGCAGGGGAGATGATCTATCAGATCGCGGCCGACATGGTAGTGGCAGCACACCTTGCATTCGTCCTGTTTGCCGTTCTGGGTGGTCTGCTGGTGCTCTGGCGCAGGTTCATGGTTCTGTTCCACTTTCCGGCCCTGCTCTGGGCCGTATGGATTGAATGCAGCGGCGGCCTGTGTCCCCTGACGCCCCTGGAAAACTGGCTGCGCCGACAGGGCGGCATGGCCGGCTTTCAGGGAGGTTTTATCGAACACTATATTGAACCCCTGCTCTATCCGCCGGGGTTGACCCGAACGACCCAGCTGCTGCTGGGAGCTGTTGTACTGATCATCAACTGCGGTCTGTATGGTCTGCTTTTCCTGCAGATCCGGCGCAATGACCGATCCAGTTAAACGAACAGCAATGAGCGGTCTGGTATACTTCCTGCTGATGGCCGGGCTCGGCTATGGTCTGCTGCTGGTTTTCATGTTTTTCCAGCAGAACCGGCTGCTCTTTCTGCCCAACCTCCCTTCCCGCGCCGTGAACAGCTCACCCGCTGCTGTGGGGTTGCCCTATGAACCGGTTGAGCTGGTCACTGACGACAATATTCATCTGGACGGCTGGTTTATTCCCGCACAGGAAAACAGGGGGGTTATCCTCTTCTGCCACGGCAATGCAGGCAACATCTCCCACCGTCTTGATTCCCTGCTGCTGTTCCACAGGCTGGGATTTTCCACCCTGATCTTTGACTACCGGGGATATGGCCGCAGCCAGGGTCGCCCTTCTGAAGCGGGTATCTACCTGGATGTAGAGGCTGCCTGGCGCCACCTGACCCGGGAACGCTCCATCGCACCGTCGCAGATCATTCTGTTCGGCCGCTCGCTGGGTGCTGCCGTAGCTGCGCATCAGGCCGCCCTGCATACTCCTGCGGCGCTGATCATTGAATCATGCTTTACCTCGGTTCCAGAGATGGCCGCCGAGCTCTATCCCTTTCTTCCGGTCCGATTGCTCTGTCGCCTGCGCTACAATGTTCTGCAGCAGTTGCAGCAAGTCTCCTGCCCGGTGCTGGTGCTGCACAGCCCTGAGGATGAAATTATCCCGTTCCGGCACGGTCGGGCACTGTACGCAGCAGCCAATGAGCCGAAGCAGTTTCTGGAACTTACGGGGGATCATAACAACGGTTTTCTGCAGACCGGAGAGGCCTATACACAGGGACTGGATGCTTTTCTGTCAGCATGGATGAGGTAGGCTGAAGGCCACCTTGCAAAATTGCTATTTTGTCCGATTTCTGTGTCACAGCGAAAAATAAAGTGCTCACATATGCCCAATATGCTGCGCTTTTATTTTCCACTGTTCCTTGAACTCGAACAAAATATCTAATTTTTCAAGGCACCCTGAAAATAACGATATAGTTTCCTTACAGGTCAAACTCCTGCTTCAATCTCAGTTGCAGCAACTTTGCCTGTTGAAAAGCCTCTTTCAACATCAGTTTCTGCAGATCGTTTAACTCGTTAGGGTCAACCCGGTTGGGATTGCTCGCTTCGCTGCAGGATAACTGCCCGTGAATACGAATGCGCTGGATCAGGTCAAAGGCCTCGACGGCTGCAGCGGTCTCGGCAACAGATCGCTTCATGGCCTCAGCAACCGAACGCAGGCGATCTGCAGTGTTTGTTGCCCAGGACTGATATTTCAAGCTCCAGATACGTGCGGCATCGACAACAGGACGGGAACCATGCACCTTCAAATCTATGGTGTGCGGAAATTCTTTACCTCCATCGTAGACAAACTTGCCCATAAATCCTATTGCCGGGGCACAGGTGAGGGCCTGGGCGCTGAGTCCATGGAGAAACCGCCCATGCCGGGCAGGCCGGGGCAGCAGCCAGCTGCGCAACTCGTCAACCAGTTCCTCCTGGCCGCAGAGGGGGCGAAAATCAAAAAAAATGGTCGATTTCAAAATAGCCTCCGGATCCGGAGTTGCCATCCAGCCGCTGAATTTATCCTGCCATTCCCTGACAGAAAGACAGAGATCCGGATTGCTGGCCATGATATTGCCCCTGCAGAAATCAAAGCCACACGTATCCAGTGCCCTGTTGACAGCCAGACCAAAGGGAAGAAATGCCTGACGCGTGGTTTCAGCATCTTCTTCCTTGACCGGCTGAAAGATAAGGCCATTGTCCTGATCTGTTGAAAATGTCTGTTCCAACCGACCCTCGGAGCCAAACACCATCCAGCACCAGGATACCGGAGGGAGGTCAAACTGTTCAGCGATAAGTTCAATGACCCGCATGCCGATCAGGTCATTGAGACCGGACATCCACTGACACAGGGCCTCAATGCCCATGCCGCCTGCAAAAAGCTCTGATCCCCGTTTCCTGACCTCATCGGCTGCCGCAGCGATGGCCTTGATCTCTTTTGCCCTGTTGATCTCGTCTGCCAGTTCATCCGCTCCCCCTTCCCTGTAACCGGGAATGTCAGATTCTGAGAGCAGGTTATGAAATCGTCCGTCCGATTCGGTCAGGAGCAGATGACTGAGGCGGCTGCGAGTCATCAGTACCTTGGCCCTGTGTACAGGGGCGTCAACCGGCAAACTTATCGGAGCAGCCGTCATAAAGGAGATAATCGGATCATCCATGGCGCCGCCCTGGATGGTAATGGCATCAAGAAGATTATGCAGGGTGATTATACCCAGGGGGATATCCCTGTCTTTTGCAACCAGGCCCGCATCCATACCAGCCTGGTTCAATGCGATAAGTGTTTCTTTTATCGTGCTTTCAGGGTCAAAAATCAAAGCCTTGCGGTGACTCAGACTGCGGAGCGGTATTTCACCGATACCTAATTCCGAATGCAGAGAATGGAAATGACGGCTTAACTCTATATCGCACTTCGCTGCCCTGTCTGAATTATTATTCATAGTGAAGCCTGATATTTTTTAGAGAATTACTCCTCACCGCTGCCCTGCAGACAACAATATGAGAAGAATATACATTTAGAAAACAGATAGTTGAGAAAAAAAGTGAAAAAATCCAAAATCATCTTTTCCAGTTACCTTTTTCCTGTTCCCTCCTGCCAGTAACAAATGTAAGAAACTCGAAGAGTTGAACTTTTCGGGTTTACCTGGGTTCATTCAGCAACGAGTTGACACGTTCAACCAGATCGTGTGTGGAAAAAGGTTTTGTTATGTATGCATCGGCACCAAGTGCAAGTCCCCTGTTTATCTCAGCTTCGCTGCTTTTGGCCGACAGAATCACAATGGGCATATCGGCAAACCTGTCATCACTGCGTACTTCTTCGCAGACCTCGAAACCGTTTTTGTTGGGCATCATGACATCAAGTATCATCAAATCTGGCTTGCTTTCTGCTAGACAGTCTAGGGCCTGCAGACCATCCCGGGCCGTCACCACATCATGACCGGCATGCTTCATCAGGTATTCAAGTGTAATGACAATGCTGGGCTCGTCATCAACGATGAGAATGGTTTTTTTCATGTTCTGTTGTTCCCGGGATTTTTTTTAAGTTTGATACCAGCTGCTTTTTTCTGATTTTCGATGCTTATGGCCCTGTGCAAATCTGGAACAAAGTCTCGCTCCAATATTGAATAAAAAAAGTGCTCTACCTTTTGCATGAAAAATAGGATTTTTGAACCATGCGAGATAAAATGTCGGAGATATAATATGTTACCTGCTTCCAGAAAAAGATTCAACACAAGTGTTTTTGTTATAAAGAGCCTGCTTATTATATGCTGTGTCTGTCCGTACATCCATTGCAGGCACAGCTATGCTTGAAGGGCGGCCAGGGCAGCCACTCCATAGGCTGTGCAGGCAATAAACATCACTGCTGAAAAGCCGAACTCCACCGCAACTATGGCCGCCAGACCGGTGGACACCACCGAGACACAGCCGTTAATTGACCAGGCCCAGGCAGCCTGGCTTCTGGAATGGTCGGCCATCCGGGCGAGTCCAAGCGGAAACGGCATGCCCATGGCCACGGCCGGGGGTGCTGTAAGCAGCAGAAAAAAAAGTGTCTTCCAGAAGATCGGCAGGGAAATGGCCAGGTGCAGGGACGGTGACAGAATGACAAGGTAGAGAACAAGGATACCCGCCACCAGTGCGGCAGCATGACCATGATTGAAACGGGTGAACTGCAGACGGGCTGAAAGGAGGCTGCCCAGACCGGAAAAGATCAGCAGACTGCTGATGCCGGCGGCGGCGGCAAAGATCGGATGACCAAAAAAGAGAACCAGCTCGTGGATCAGCATAATCTCAAAAAACATGTAACCCAGGCCCAGGCCGCTGAAAAAGGGAACAGTCCATCCTTGCAGACCGGTACGTCCGGGCTGCCCCAGCCGCAGCAAGGGAAGGAGGATCAGCAGAGCCGCCAGAACAATCATCTGCAGAAAACTGATCAGAACAATGAGGTAACCCAGTTCCAGAAAAGGCATTGTCCGCTGACCAAACAGGTTGATCAGATGCGGGATGGACTGCCAGCGCAGAAATTGCGAAAAAAAGGGCTGATTGTCGCTCACAGGACGCAGGTTGAAATCATAACTGCTGTAGAGTTTCCTGCGAAGAGAAGGGGAAAAGAGACTGTCAAGATGTTCTATAAAACGGGGATCCGCCTGCGTGTGGTACTGAACCCCCTGGCGTGGTTGCTGGCCAGGCAGCAGAACCGGATCAAACTGCAGTTGCCTGCAGAAGCTGCGGATCTGTTCAATGTCTGCTGCAGTGAGAGGTGAACGCTTAACGATAAAGGTCATCATGTTCCAGCCGCGCACCGCTGCCAGATGATCTCTGGCATTCACACCTGTTTCCTCCAGGGTTTCCACGAGCGTGGCTGCCAGCCGTAACGGATTGCGGCTCGGCGAGTCAAGCCAGGTTGCAACACGCAACATGCCGTCAGGGCTGAGATGGTGCCACAGTTCCTGAAAAGCCTCCCTGGTAAGGAGATACTGTTCCTGCAGGGCAAAGAGGCCCGAGGAGCCGCCAAAGCTGCCGACAGCAGGCAGGGTGATCAGGTCATAGCGATCCCGGTGCAGGGCGAGCCAGGTACGCGGGGTCAGGGAAGAATACTGAACCTGAGGAGCTGACCAGGGATTTTCATTCATCCTGTCATACAAACCTCCAGTGATTGTTGCCGCCTGTTGATGCGGCTCTACTGCCATGATCTGTTCCGCCCCGTTCTGCAGGGCCTGTATGATATCCATGCCTGTTCCCGGCTGGAGAACAAGAACGCGATTTGGCTTGCCCATCACATAGGGCAGAGCGGATGCGGTTGCATTCAAAAAAGACGACTGCCAGCTGCTCACCGGACCGAACCAGTCACCATTGGAAAAAACTGCACCCCTGACCGTCGGCACCTGTCCCGTATAGGTGAGGCTGAGCCCGGGAGCATAGCGCAGAGTCGGGGCAGTGACCAGCTGCACCAGTCCGTAAGGACTGGGCCGATGCGCTGTAATTTCCGCATCCGGCAGGTCCAGGGTACGGCTGATATCCTTATACTGCGAGGGATGAATCTGTATTGGTTGAAATACAGCAGCTGCAATAACTGCCAGAGCAAGAAACCCGAGCACAGGAACGACCAGACGTCCGCTTCGGGAGAGAACAAGAACACCGGCAGCCCATGGCAGCAGCGCGGTCAGGGCGGGCAGTTGCTGCGGCAGGAAATAATACATGAGGAAAACCGCACCAACTCCGCCGATACCGGATCCCACCAGGTTGGCACAGTACAGGCTGTTAATCCTGCCGGAAAAACTGATAAAGACCAACCCCAGAGGCAGGGCTCCCAATAAAAAAACCAGCAGGTAAATGCACTGGCTCAGCAGCAGAAGAACAACTTGACCCGGCTCAACAAAGAGCAGGCAGATATCAAAACTCCGGGTCATCTCACGGGAGATGGTCCGGGCCAGGGCCATGCTGATCCCGCAGGCAAACATCAGAACCGGCAGAAGCCAATCCAGGTGGCGCAGTAGAATCCCTCGGAAGAGCGCAACCAGGGTGCCGCCTGCTCCAAAACCCAGCAGGGCCACGGAAATAATCAGGTAGGCGAAGTGATGCCACTGTACAATGGCCAGGATCTGCATCTGCTCAAGCTGAAATCCGATCAGGGCAGCAGAGAGCAGAACAAGTGCCAGGTGCAGTCGCAGGGTGGGAGCAAGCGTCCTGTTCACTCTGATCTCCGGAAGGGAACAAAGCGCACCGGCATCATGCTGCGGGTTGTAATTGCACCATCTTTCTTTTCCACCAGCATGAGATGCTGCACATAAAAAGGGGAACCGACCGGGATGATCATCCGACCCCCGTCTTTCAGCTGCTCAAGCAGGGGAGGCGGAATAAACTCTGCTGCAGCTGTAACAACAACAGCATCAAAGGGGGCAGCTTCGGGCCAGCCGAAGTACCCGTTACCCTGCCTTACCTGCACCCTCCCGTAACCTGTTTTCTGCAGTCTTTCGGCGGCAGCCTCGGCCAGCTCCGGGATGATTTCCATGGTATATACCCGGTCGGTCAGTTCAGCCAGCACTGCTGCCTGATACCCTGAACCTGTGCCGATTTCAAGTACCCGCTGCTCCGGTTTCAGATGCAAGATCTCAGTCATGTAAGCGACAATGTAGGGCTGGGAGATGGTCTGGCCGTGACCAATGGGCAATGGTCCGTCTGCGTAGGCCTGTCGCCTGAGATAGGCAGGGACAAAGAGGTGGCGCGGTACGGTTGCCATGGCACGAAGTGTCTCCGGATCCTGTATGCCCCGGCCCCTGATCTGCTCTTCGACCATCCGAGCCCGTCTTTGCATGAACCGGTCAGGGTCATCAGCCCCTGCTGCAGACAGATTTCCTGCAAGTACAAAACATATCAGCAGCACAAGAAAAACTGCCCCTGCCTGCAGATCACAAGAGAAAACCAACCAGTACTTACCAGATTGTACACTCACACGCTTTCCAGCTGCCATGTGTGCCTCCCTGTCATCCTGAAAACTCTTCTGGGTATTGTATCTCCCCTGGTGACATTTTCCACAATAATTATTTCTACTTTGTCACATTAAAACAAGATTTATCTCTTTGAGATTATACGATTTTAGTGAATAGCAATTAGCATGATACATGCAAGAAAAAAATCGGGCTGCAATATCTTCTTATAACAGCCCAAGTCCAGAAACCTGAATGTAAAAAGGAGATATTTTTTCATGACACCCCACGCGGCAGGCTGGGGGGCGATGTCGCATCGTTTTGTATCTTATCATGCTAGATTCTCGTCATTTTTCAGAACAAGAACACGCAATGTCAGTCAACAGGCGAGCCAGTACCTGCGGGGGTTAACTCAGGCCAGGAAGAAAAATATGGAACGAATGGCTGAAAGGATACCGGAATCTGATGATCAGTCGCTGCAGCATTTTCTTTCCAATTCTCCCTGGGATGAACGTCCTGTTGTTGATCAGGTTGCTCAAGATGCTGATGCCGTTTTCCGGGACCACCAGAACACGGCGCTGTATATAGACGAAAGCGGTATTGTGAAAAAGGGTACGAAGTCGGTGGGCGTACATCGGCAATGGATTGGTCAGTTGGGCAAAGTTGAGAACAGTCAGTGTGGTGTTTTTGCCGCCCTGGGCTGTAAAGATCGTGTTACCCCCATTGACTTTCGTTTGTATCTCCCGAAATCCTGGACAAGTGACAAAAACCGTTGTCTTGCCGCCGGAGTCCCGGAAGAGAAAATTGTCTTCAAGCGTAAGCATGATCTGGCGCTTGAAATGATAATGCACGCTCGTTCCCTTGGCCTATATTTCAACTGGCTTGGCTGCGATGGTTTGTATGGACAGGATCCGGACTTTCTGCGCTCTTTGAATGATATGGGCGAGGTGTTTCTTGCAGGTGTACACAAAGATCAACGTATTTATCCGGTTGATCCCGACTCAAGGCACAGACAGTAGCAGTCAGAGTTGACAAGTGGGTTGCGCAGCAAGCAGAAGATGAGTGGCAACGC
>CAZKBZ010000077.1:0-13695 GCA_964551175.1 uncultured Desulfobulbus sp. | reverse complement strand
TTAAATGAACATTTCACCTGTTCTTGTCTGGTTCCTGATCGGCATTGGTTGTTTTGGTCTTGAACTGGTGCTGCCCGGTTTTATTCTTTTCTTTTTCGGTATCGGTGCCTGGTGTGTTGCCCTGGTGCTGGCCATGACTGATATGTCTCTCACTGCCCAGCTGGTTATCTTTTCAGCCTGTTCCCTGCTTACCCTTGTACTGCTCAGAACCTGGCTTCGTTCCGTTTTTCTTGGCGGTGCACAGGAAGAGGATGATTCAGTAAATGTTGATCCGGCCCCTGCAAACGGGGTCGTGACAGAGGATATTGTGCCGCCTGCAGAGGGACGGGTCAGGTATGGCGGATCCTTCTGGCGGGCGGTTGCGGATGAAACATTGCTCAAGGATTCTGTGGTGGAAGTTGTTGAAAAAAAGGATCTTCTTGTGAAAGTTCGTGCCCTGGGCAAGGGGAGTGAGGAAGAAAATGAATAGTATGCTGATCGGCGTTGTAGTCCTGGTTGTTTTTATCATTGTCATCTTGCTGAAGACGGCAGTTGTCGTGCCGCAGCGTAATGAATACGTTATCGAGCGACTGGGCAAGTACCGGAGCACCTTTGGGGCCGGGTTCCATATCCTGATTCCCTTTTTTGATCGCATTGCCTATAAGCGCAGCCTGAAAGAGGAGCCCATTGATATCCCGGCCCAGACCTGCATTACTGCAGATAACGTGACCATGGAGGTGGACGGAATTCTCTATCTGCAGGTTGTTAATGCGCGCCAGTCTGCCTATGGCATAGAAAATTATCACTTTGCCACTGCCCAGCTTGCTCAGACCTCCCTGCGCTCGGCAATCGGAAAAATTTCCCTGGATAATACCTTTGAGGCCCGTGAAACCCTGAACCAGCAGGTGGTGGAGGCGCTGGATGAGGCTGCCCAAAACTGGGGCATCAAGGTCTTGCGTTATGAAATCAAGGATATTCAGCCACCTCGTTCAGTGCTGGAGGCCATGGAAAAACAGATGCGGGCCGAACGTGAAAAGCGGGCCGAGATCGCCAAGTCCGAAGGTGAGCGGCAGGCGGTGATCAATCGGGCAGAGGGAGACCGGGCCGAGGCCATTGCCCTGTCCGAGGGAGAAAAGATGAAAAGGATCAATGAGGCTGAAGGGCGGGCCCAGGAGATTTTGAAAGTCGCCGAGGCAACAGCCGAGGGGATTCGCAAGGTAGGCGAAGCCCTGGCTGCACCGGGTGGTCAGGAAGCGGCTAACCTGGAGGTAGCCAAGAAATATCTCGATCAGTTCGGCAAGCTGGCCAGGGAGAACAACACCATGATCCTGCCCGGTAACCTGACCGACGTGTCCTCCATGGTCGCTACGGCCATGGCAACCCTGAAGCAGACCGGCAGTCAGTCGTCGTAGTGGTAGCAGAGAAAAATAGCACATGTTTCTGTACCGACATCAGACCTGTTCTGCTGTCGGTACTGCTGTTACTTGCCACGACCTTTTTGCTGAGTGGCTGCGCGATCTATTCCAGGGTGGACAACAGCGGTGTACAGGTCGACGAGCCCATAAAGGGCTGGGCGGAAAAGCTGGACATGCCGCTTTCCCAGAGAGGCAATGTTCTGCTGATGCTCTCTTTTTCCGGAGGTGGAACCCGGGCGGCAGCTTTTTCCTATGGTGTTCTGCAGGAACTTCGGGATACCCTGTATGGTCCGGATGGCAGGATGCGTCTCCTGGATGAGGTTGACAGTATCAGCTCGGTTTCAGGGGGAAGTTTTACAGCCGCCTATTACGGCCTGTTCGGAGACCGGATATTTGATGATTATGAAGATGTATTTCTCAATAACAATATTCAGAAAACGCTGCTCAATGGTATTTTCAACCCCCTGAACTGGTGGAAGATGCTGACCACCGGTTTTGATCGAACAGAACTTGCCGTTGACTACTATGACACTTATATTTTTGAAGGGAAAATCTTTGCTGATCTGATCGATCGTCATGGGCCATATATCCAGATAAATGCGACTGATCTCAGCCTTGGCCAGCGCTTTTCCTTTACCCAAGGGTACTTTGATCTGCTCTGTTCCGATTATGCAGGTTTTTCAATTGCCCGGGCAGTGGCGGCTTCGTCTGCTGTTCCGATTGCCTTTGCACCGGTTGTTCTGGAAAATTACGATACCTGCACGGTGGAGTTTCCTGACTGGTTTGTCCACACCAGGGAGCGGGCTGCTGCCGATCCCCGGCTTGCCGAAAAAGTTGCCGGAGTGATGTCGTATACGGATAAGGAGCAGAGGAAATTTATTCACCTGGTGGATGGAGGGATTACCGATAATCTGGGAATACGTACCCTGTATGACAGGGTGTCTCTGATGGGAGGCACGAGGAATGCAGCCGCGAAGCTGAAAAAAAACCGATAGACAAGATCGTGGTTCTGCTGGTCAATGCGCAGACCCGACCCTCACAACCCATGGAACAGTCGGAAGATGAGCCGCCGGTGGTGGAGGTTATCAACGCGGTGACCGACGCACAACTGCAGCGCTATAACACGGAAACTTTGATTCTGGTGAAAAATGGTCTCAAGCAATGGGCGGCCGAGCTTTCAACGTTGGCTGGCAGAGAAATCAAACCCTATTTTATTCTTGTTGATTTCAATTCCATTGAAGACCGGAAGAAAAGGAACCTTTTCAATAATATTGCCACCAGTTTCGCCCTGCCTGCCGCCGAGGTGGACAGTCTTGTACATACAGCACGTTCTCTGCTCAGGAATAATTCTGATTTCAAGCGGCTGATACGTGACCTGGAGCAGGTGAAATAGCTTTCTTATCCCTCACTCTTCACTCCTTTTCCTTTTTTTTCCAGCCAGCTCTGGAACAGGATGCTGCCTACAATAAGCAGCAGGCCGACAAAGGTGGCTGGATAAATTTTTTCTCCAACCACCAGGTGCAGGATCAGCAGAGAAAAGAAAGGTGTGATGTAGATCAGGTTGCCGATGCGGGCAGCCGAGGAGGTCAGCTGCAGGGCAGTGAGCCAGAGAGCAAAGGTGATACTCATTTCAAAGAGGCTGACATAGACCAGGGGCAGCCATGCCACGGCAGGGGGGAACTCAATCCCCCCTGTAATCAGTCCGAATAGGGCTGTAAAGACAAAGCCGAAACAAAAACCGGTGAACAGCTTGACCACCGGATCAAGACCGTCCTTTGCATTAAAAAGCCAGTATGTGGCCCAGATCAGGGTTGATCCCGTTGCAAGCAGAACACCGAGCTTGCTGACTCCCCCGAAGCTGGTGAATTCTCCACGGGTGGCAATGATCACCGCTCCGATGAAACTGACCAGCACGGCCAGCAGCTGGCTCCTGCTCAATTGCTGACCCAGGATGGGTACGGAGAGGAGAGTGAGCACCAGGGGCCAGCCGTAGTTAAGGCTCATGGCTATCTGACCCGGCAGGATGGCATAGGCCTTGAACAGAACAACATAGTAGAGAAATGGATTGAGAAAACCGAGTAATGCTGCCCTGGCAAGTGCTTTCCGGTCGATCTTTGTCAGCAGTTTCAGTCTGGACTGGATGTTGAGAATAATGAACAGGGAAAGGGTTGAGAGGAGAGTGGAGTAGAAAAGCAGGGTGTAGGGGGTTACGAAACTGAGGGCAATCTTAAAGGCAGAGGCCGCAGTTGCCCAGAACGTGATGACCAGCAGGGTCAGGAGATAGGCCTTGCTCTGGTCATTCATCTGCTGACTTGGTCTGCAGTGTTCCGGGACGGAGAGGGGCAGGTTTCCATGGAACAGGGTTTACACTTTTTTCAATATCAGTTTTTTTGAAGCACGAACCATTTGAGCACGCACTTGGCGGGCGGCCAGTGAATCATCATTACGGCCGATGGCATAGACCAGCAACCGCAGGTCCTGGAAAATGTCATTGAGTTCGCCGGCATCCATTTGGTCGTTACGGTCATAGTAGCGGTCAATGGTTTCCCGGACAGCCTGCAGGAGAAAGGTGTTTAGGGGATTTCCGGAAATCCCCCTGATTTTCTGTTGAATTTCTTCATTGAGCACTGCAAAGTGTTCCCACTCCTCCGGGCCGCTGTCCAGATGCTGCTGCGCCTTGAGCACCATTTTCTTCAAGTGGGCAATATCAGATGGTGTTGCCCGCTTTGCTGCAAGGGAGGCAACGGCTGCTTCAATCTCTTCCCGTAGTTCCAGAAGATGACCCGGAGCTGCTTTATTCGAGCGGATGAGCATGGTCAGGTTTTCCACAATAAGTTCGCTGTTGCTGTCCCGGACAAATGCTCCACCACCGGAACCCAGCCGTATGTCAATCAATCCTTTCTGTTCCAGGATTCGCAGAGCTTCACGCAGGGTTCCCCGGCTGGCTTTAAATTGTTCACAGAGGTCCCGTTCAGCAGGCAACCGCCTGCCCGGTTCAATCTGTCCGCTGAGGACAGCCTCTTCTATCTGGTCAACAATGTCCTGAAAGATACGGTTTTGTTTTGCTCTCTTAAAATTCATGCTGATATTGGCAGGGTCGGATTTTATATAATACTATTATAATGGTTTAATATTTTGTTAAAGTACCGGTTTGTCGAGCTGTGGTCAAACAGTTTTATACAGAAAGATCACTAACCTGCATATGACAGGGATACCGGGTGATCCGGACGGAACCGGACCTATTCCAGCTCAATACGTTCCCCAAGGTTGCCGTATCTATGGTAATTATTACAGATCGACTGCTGTCTGAAGTACTGGAGCAATTCAAGCCGCCCTTCCATGTAGACCGGACTTCTGGAAATATAAAACCCGATCGTCGCCGCAGCCTGAAAAATTTCCTTGGGTACCCGGTCCCGGTCACCATACCGGATACGATCGATATCAGGTAAACTCTGCACCAGCTGTCTGTCACTCTGGCTGACTACCTCGACATTTTTCAGCAGTGCTTTGCCGTACCGACCGGCAAGAAAATAGGTGACCTCATTGTTCAAATCATCAGGCAGGCTGACAATTGTATCGCACCCTGCGACTCTGGCGGCACAAATTCGGGCCAGGGTTTCAAACAGGGTGTCATTATTGTGCAAACGGATAACCATCTTGTGAATCGGCTGATACTGGAGAATGTTTTCCTGTCCGCGCAGGTGAAAAAAATCTTCCCTGCAGCTGAATTTCTGCTCGTATTGAAAGAGATAACTCCTGAGAGCAAATACCGTTTTTACAATGTCCTCATTATGGGCGCCAAATGCTCCCCAGCGCAGCATGATTTCCCAGTCATTGGCCAGCCACAGGAGATCGGTTTCCCGCTTAATAACCCCTGTCTCTGGATAGCTGTGCTCTTCAAACTCCATGAACTGACTGACATAATCCGGGCTGCCCGCTTTGATACCGGGACCGAGGGCTGATTTGCCCATGCCGCCAAAGGGCTGGCGCAGAGTGATGGCACCGGTGGTTCCCCGGTTGATGTACAGGTTGCCGGCAAAGATGGTTTCCTGCCATCGTTTCTGTTCCCGTTCATCAAGGCTTTCAAGACCACTGGTCAACCCGTAGCCGGTCTGGTTGACCAGCTCAATGGCGTGATCAAGATCATCGGCACGCATCACGCCGAGCACAGGACCAAAGAATTCGGTCATGTGGGTATAACTGTTCGGCTGAACCCCGTACTTGATCCCGGGAGACCAGAGTTGAGGGTTATCAGCAACCATCTCCGGCTGCAGGACCCATTCCTCGCCGCTTTCAAGTTCAGTGAGTCCTCTCTGCAGATCAGATTTCGGTGGTTTGATCAGGGGGCCGAGCTTGTTTGCAAAATCCCAGGCAGAGCCGACGTGCATGGACCGGGCGGCATCAACAAGCTGCTGCCGGAAATGGGGATCATCATAAACCGTTTTTTCCAGGATGAGCAGGGAGGTCGCACTGCATTTCTGACCGCAGTTGCCAAAGGCGGAGTAGACAACATTTTTAATGGCCTGATCCCGGTCAGCCATGTCTGTGACAATGGTTGCATTTTTGCCCCCGGTTTCTGCTGCCAGGTAGATTCCCGGAGTCTGTTTCAGGATGGAGAGTCCGGTATCGGTTCCGCCGGTGAGGATGATGAAATCGACGCCGGGATGAGATGTCAGCAGCGGACCGGTCCTGGACCCGGAGCAGGGCAGAAACTGGAGAGTGTTTTTGGAGATACCGGCCCGCCAGAAGCACCGGCAGATCTGCCAGGCCACCAGCACGGCATCGGAAGACGGCTTGAAGATAACGGTGTTGCCGGCAGCCAGGGCTGCAACCAGTCCTCCGCAGGGGATGGCCACCGGAAAATTCCAGGGAGAGATGACCAGCCCAACACCTTTGCCCTTTGCAGTGACGCTCTCAACAGCCTCATACTGGCAGGCCGAAAAGGGGTAGAATTCAGCAAAGTCGACAGCCTCAGAGACTTCAACATCTGTTTCCGTGAACACCTTGCCGGTCTCAGCCGCTGCTGCTCCCAGGAAATCGGCCCTGTTTTTTCGTAGTTCCATGGCCACCCGGGCAAGAATTTCATGGCGCTGCCTGGCTGTTTTCAGCCGCCAGCCGTCCGGGTCGTTCCGGGCAGTTCGTACTGCCCTGTCAACATCCTCTTCACCTGCCAGCACAAATTGCGCAACACAGACCTGATCCGGATACTGGTTTGGATCAAGGGATTGCAGCATCTGCCTGTCATCAAAGAGTTCTTCTCCACCAATTACGACAGGAATGCCGGCTGGTGCATCAGAGGAAGATTTCATCCATGTACTGCGGATTTTTTGTGCCCATTTTCTGTTGGCGGCAAGTGACCAGTCCGTATCCGGCTCATTGGTGAAGCTGTTGCGATACAGGCTTGAGATTTCCCTGGCAAAGGTTTCCGTGTTTCTGTTCTGACTGCGCTTGGGACCAAGGGAGGCCTGGTCAATGAAACGGCAGGAGGTGATAAAACTCTGTTCCAGAAAATGCCACTGCTTTGAGTTCACCTGCAGACCCGGGGCATAACGCAGAAAGTTTTCCCTGGCCGTGTTCTCATCCAGCCTGCGGATCAGGTAGGCAATGGCATTGATAAACTCATCTTTTGTTGCCACCGGCGCATAGAGGAGAACGTCGCCGGAGATTTCCTGCAGAGCTCTGCGCACGTGGTCTGCCATGCCTTCAAGCATTTCAAAGTAAAAGAAATCAGTAACCCCCTTTTGTTCGGCAAGGGTTGCAGCATAGGCAAGCTCAAAGAGATTGTGCGAGGCTATGCCCAGGTTGACGGCCTTAATGTGTTTAGGTTCCATACCGTAGCGGACCATGCGCTTAAAGTTGGCGTCCACTTCCAGCTTGTTGTCATAGGGAGCCAGGGGCCAGTTGAACAGAGCGGATTCAAGCTTTTCCATCTCCATGTTGGCACCCTTGACAATGCGCAGCTTAATAGGGGCGCCGCCGTTTTCCAACCGCTGCCGGGCCCAGTCCGTCAATTGCTGCTGCATGGGAAAGGAATCGGGCAGGTAGGCCTGCAGCACGATTCCGGCAGAGAGGTTATGGAATTCCTCCTGCTTAAGGGTGGAGATAAAGGCCTGATAGGTGATTTCCAGATCCCTGTATTCTTCCATGTCCAGGTTGACGAATTTATGTACCTTGGAGCCGTCATCCCTGGTAAAATAGTTTGCCTGTGCCGCCCGGTAGATCCTGGTCAGCCGCTCGCGCAAAGTGGCCACGGTCTGGTCAAAGGCCAGGGAGCTGATCTGGGAATAGAGGGTGGAAATTTTAATGGAAATATACTCGATATCCGGATCTTCCATGTCCCGGAGATAGCTCTTCATCCGTTTGGCAGCCTCTTCTTCGCCAAGGACTGCTTCACCCAGATGGTTGATGTTCATGCGGATGTTCTGTTTGCGGCGGCGATGAAGATGGGCCCGCAATGCTTTTGCTTCACCGGGAATAATGGCCCGGCTGCTGCTCTCCCGCATCTGTTCGATCATTTTCGGGACGGCAAAGGCGGGAAAGTGTTTTCCAAAGCCCACAAACATCTGAATGAGCAGTTTTTCTACATTTCCGAAAAAATCAGGAACTCCGTACTCTTCCAGCAGGTTGTCGATCTGGTCGGCCACCCGTTCCGGGTCATGGGGTCTGAAACTCTGGTCAATGATTTTTGTCAGCAGGATTTTATCGGCAGGGTTGGTCAACAGGCGGGTCATCTGCTGCTGGATCTTTTTTTCCTCACTGGTCAACAGTTCATTGGCCCGGGTCTGCCATGATCCGGCCAACTGTGTTGCCTGAGTAATAATGTCGCTTTCCACTGTTGTCTGCATCCTGCCCTCCCTCTCTCAAGTAAGATAAATCGGGATGTCCTGCTCTGCATCTTAGTGTTCAGGTCCGACTCTGTAAAACAAAAATCAAGGATGATCTGTTTTTACCGGGGAGATGTCGATTCATCTTTACCTTGGCTGGAAAATCTGCTTGATTGAGGATGTATTTTTTATAAAGAGAAGTCTGGTTAGATAGTAGTGTCACTCGCAGGCTTTGTTTGCGGGAACGTGTCACCCCCAACACATGGAGGAGAAACAGTGAAAGTAATGAAAATCAGTGTAGTGCTCGGCAGCGCCCTGGCAGGCCTGCTGATGTTAAGCCAGGCCGGTGCAGCCGACCTGAAGATCGGCATTATGGTCCCGACGACCGGTTCCGAGGCCACGGCAGGAAAGGATATGGAGAATTCCATCAAGCTGGCCGTGGATGAGATCAACAAGGGCGGCGGTGTACTGGGCATGAAAGTTGTCACCATAACCGGTGATGACGGTTGTGATCCCCAGATGGCAACGGCAGCAGCCTCCAAGCTGGTTTCCAATGATGTGGTAGGTGTTGTCGGCGGATATTGTTCCGGTGCTACCCTGCCAACCCTGAAAATTTACGGCGATGCAGGTATTCCCTTTGTCATTGCAGCTGCCAACTCCACCAAGCTCATAGATGCCAATCCCGGGACCTCATTCCAGATAAATTCAACCGGCTTTGACCAGGTCAACACAGCGGTAGGCCTGTTTGAGAGCAAAGGTGTGAAGAAACTGGCTATTATTCACCAGGGTGACGGCTATTCCGAGGACCTGGCCAAGCTGACCAAGGAAAAATGGACCGGTATGGGCCTTGAAGTCGTTGCCTATGAGGTTGTTAACAAGGGAGAGCAGGACCAGTCCTCACTGGTAACCAAGATTAAATCCAAGGCACCGGATGCTGTCTTCTGGACCGCTTATTATTCAGATGGTGCTCTGCTTATCAAGCAGCTTCGCCAGGCCGGTTATCGCAACCTGATCGCTGTTGGTGATGGCTCCAACTCTCCCAAGCTGCTTGAGATTGCAGGTAAGGCCGCAGAGGGTGTGTACTGTTTTTCCAACCCGACCGCCGACTATCTGCCCGCTGCCAAGAGTTATACTGAAAGCTACAAGGCAAATTTTAAACAGTCACCGGATGCTTATGGACCGCTTGCCTATGACGGCATGAAGCTGATGGCCGATGCTATTGCCCGTGCCGGTTCTACTGACAGGGCCGCCATTGTCAAGGCTCTGAAGGAGACCAAAGATTTCAACGGTATCACCGGTGCGATCACCTTTACCGATAAAAACACCCTGGCCAAATCCAACTTTGTTGTTCTGGTGGCTAAGGGCGGAAAATGGACATTGAATAAGTAAGTCCTGTACGAAGAGATCAGACCGGACTCCTACAGTACCCACCGGGAGCCCGGTCTGACCTGTTTCCGATTTATCCTCCAGATTCTACTCCCCGCAACCGGCTTAAATGTCAAACCTGGATATCATTCTGCAGCAGCTGGCCAACGGCCTGATTCTGGGATCATTCTATGCCTTGGTGGCCCTGGGCTACACCATGGTGTACGGCATTATCAAGCTGCTCAACTTTGCCCATGGTGATCTATACATGGTGGGCGGGTTTGTCGGTTTTCTTATTCTGTCCGCCATAAGCGGCCTGCTGGGAGAGAGCTGGACAGCCATTGTCTGCTCCATGGTACTCAGTATGCTGGCCGTGGGACTGCTGGGAGTGATTATTCAGCGGATTGCCTATCGGCCCATGCTGCAGGCACCGCGGTTGTCCATTCTGATCACCGCCCTTGCCGTGTCCATGATCCTCTCCAACGGGGTGATGGCCATCACAGACGGCGAGTACCTGGCCTTTAATACCGATCTGGGTTATGACGGACTTGACCTGGGGAATGTTTTTGTCTCCTACACCCAGCTGGCACTGGTGTTTTCCGCCTGTCTGCTGATGGTGGTTCTCTACCTCTTTGTTCACAAAACCCTGTACGGAAAAGCCATGCAGGCCATTGCCATTGACCAGGATGCCTGCAAACTGATGGGCATCAATGTCAATCGTATTATTGCCCTTACCTTTTTCATCGGTTCATCCCTTGCCGCTGCTGCAGGGGTCATGGCCGGGGTTTATTACGGGTCTCTTCATTTCTCCATGGGTTTTGTCATCGGACTCAAAGCCTTTACCGCTGCGGTAATCGGAGGTATCGGTTCAATCCCGGGTGCCATGCTGGGCGGACTGGTCCTCGGTCTGCTGGAGGCCTTCGGTACCCAGATTCCCTTTGTGGGATCAGAGTGGAAAGACGTGTTTTCATTCGGTCTGCTTATCCTGCTGCTTGTAGTAAAACCAACCGGTATCCTCGGCAGGACCGAAATCGAGAGGATGTGAGATGGGATCCCCGGACACCTCCATGGTTGCAGACTGGTTCAACTGGCTGCAGGACCAGAGCAACCGGCTGGTCGTACTGACAGTCATGGCCGCGTTTGCCATGGTGATCCCTCTTGTTGCCAACAACTACCTGCTGGAGGTCCTGACCAATGCCTGGTTTTATATCATCCTCTGCCTGGGGCTGAATATCGTGGTGGGCTATGCCGGCCTGCTTGATCTTGGTTATGCGGCCTTTTTTGCCGTGGGCGCCTATACCACCGGCATCCTGACCTCAAAATTCGGCATCAACTTCTGGTTGACAATTCCGGCGGCCGTGGCCTGTTCCATGGCGGCCGGCATTATTATCGGCGGACCCACGCTGCGGCTGCGCAGTGACTACCTGGCCATTGTCACCCTTGGTTTCGGCGAGATCGTCCGCATCATTGCCCGCAATCTCGAGATCACCGGCGGGGCATCAGGGTTGATCGGTATTGAACGCCCCTCCTTTTTCGGCATTGAACTGAGCCAGGGCATCCATTTTTACTATGTATTCCTGCTGCTTGCCATCCTGGCCTGCTTTATCAGCTATCGCCTGCAGAATTCCCGGCTGGGCCGGGCCTGGCAGTATGTGCGGGAAGATGAAGATGCGGCCGAGGCCATGGGCATCAACCGGGTCGGGGTCAAGCTCTATGCCTACGTGATCGGGGCCATGTTCGGTGGGGTGGCGGGCTGTTTTTTTGCCGCCAAGATGACGGCTATTTCCCCTGAGACCTTCACCTTTGCCCAGTCCGTACTTATCCTGCTGGGCGTTGTTCTGGGTGGAATGGGTAAAATTCCAGGCGTTATTGTCGGCGCCTTTGCCCTGGTCCTTTTTCCCGAGGTGTTCCGCGGCATGGGATCCATGCGCATGCTGATATTTGGTATTGTCATGCTCGTCATTATGCTTTACCGGCCCGATGGCATCTGGCCCCGGGGAAAATCGTGAGGCCCGGCTGATTATGGCACTGCTTGAAGTTCGTGATCTGGTGTTGAGTTTTGCCGGTCTGGAGGTTATCCGGGAGCTTGACTTTACCGTGGAGCAGGGGACTGTAGCCAGCCTGATCGGCCCCAACGGTGCCGGTAAAACCTCGGTCTTCAACTGCTTGACCGGTTTTTACCGGCCCGATTCCGGACAGATTAATTTTAACGGCCACTCCATCCTCCGACTTAAACCTTACAAGATCACCCGGGCCGGCATGGCACGTACTTTCCAGAACCTGCGACTGTTTAAATCCATGACCGTGCTGGAAAACGTCATGTCCGGCATGCACTGCCGCACCTCTGCCGGAGCCCTGGGTGCTGTCCTGCACACGCCGTCCCAGCACCGGGAAGAGGAGTTGATCAGACGGGTCAGCGAGGAAAGTCTTGCCTTTGTCGGCCTGCTGGATAAAAAAGACCGCCGCGCCGATAACCTGCCCTACGGGGATCAGCGGCGGGTGGAATGGGCCAGGGCCCTTGCCACCAAGCCTGAACTGCTCCTGCTGGACGAACCTGCGGCAGGGTTGAATCATGACGAGAAGCAGGAGCTGATTGAGCTGATCCTTCACATCCGGGACGAGCTCGGTATCACCATTTTTCTCATAGAGCATGACATGGGGCTGGTGATGAAGGTTTCTGAAATGATCACCGTTATTGATTATGGTAAGAAAATAGCAGAGGGAACCGCAGACGAGGTGCAGAACAACCCCAGGGTTATTGAGGCATATTTAGGCAGTGAAGATGAGGAGGATCTGTTGTGAACGAGTCCGATCCTGTTCTTGAACTGCATGATGTTGAAACCTATTACGGCAAGATTCATGCCCTGCGCGGTATTTCCTGTCTCGTACGTGCAGGGGAGATCGTCACCCTGCTGGGCGCAAATGGTGCAGGCAAGAGCACCACTCTGCGCACTGTCTCCGGCCTGAACCGGGCGGCAAAGGGAACCATCACTTTCATGGGTGAGGATATTACCGCAAAACAGCCGCATGAGATTGTTGAGATGGGACTCATCCATGTGCCGGAAGGGCGCAGGATTTTTAAAGGGATGACGATCAGGGAAAACCTTGAGCTTGGTTCCTTTACCCTGAAAGACGATGCGGAGCGCAAAAAGCGCATGGAGCATGTATTTGAAATTTTTCCGATCCTCCATGAGCGGCGAAATCGTGATTCCGCCATGTTATCCGGTGGGGAGCAGCAGATGCTGGCCATGGGCAGAGCGCTTATGACCAGGCCGAAACTGCTGCTTCTTGATGAGCCTTCCATGGGCCTTGCCCCTTTCCTGGTCAAGGAGATCATGCGCATTATTGTGCGGCTCAACAAAGAGGGTGCCACTATCCTGCTGGTGGAGCAGAATGCCCGGGTTGCGCTGCAGCTGGCAGATCACGGCTATGTCCTGGAAACCGGCGGAATCGTGCTCAAGGGTGATGCCCTGACCCTGCGCAGAGACGAGAGCATTGTCAAGGCATACCTGGGTGACTGAAAACAGGCTGCCTGAGACGAGTTGCCTTTACCATGTTCCTTTGCGAGAGTAGAAAGCTCCGCATAAAAACGGCAGGGAAGAAAAAAACCACCACCCGCCTTTTGTTTCTGCCGTAACCAGCGGATACCCTTGGTACTCGGGCATATCCTCCTCAATGACCTGTACCCCGGCCAGCCCGCAAATGATCGCAAGCATTTCCACCTGGCTGTTGGCATAACTCTGGTCATGGCGCCCGTCATACTCATACTGTATCAGTCCATACTTTTCGCTTTCAGCCGCACCAAACAGGCCGGTTGACTTTTCCTGTACATATCGAATTGACGTGGTATGGAAAAAAGGCATATCGGTTCCCTTGGTTGAGCCTCGGGAACCGATTGTGCAAGTATTTAGGCAAGTAGGCCGTGAACTGGTTGAAGATTGGCTACTTGTTGTTGGCTGGTACCGGAGGTCGGAGTCGAACCGACACGGAGTTGCCCCCGCTGGATTTTGAGCCCAGAGTTTTTGTTAAATAACATGCTGTTTTATTGTATAGATAATTTTAATTATATATTTTCTGGGACAATATCGGGACAGTGAATTGTTTTCGGGAAC
>CAZKBZ010000076.1:10187-13731 GCA_964551175.1 uncultured Desulfobulbus sp. | reverse complement strand
GCAATGGTGTTCTCCTTGTTCTTGTCCAGCAGCATCTTCACGATGAAGATACGCTCCATGATGTTGTCCTCGCCCAAGGCCTTCTTGGCCGGCTCGGCAACGATGCACTTGTAGGACTCACCGTTGATCATGATCTGCCATTTACCGGTACGTACCGGGGTTCCACCCTCACGCAGGGTCGGAGCAGGCTTGGCGCCGTCCAGGTTGGAGCCATCATCAGCCTTCTTCCATACGGGCAGACCCCATTCCTCAAACAGCTTGACAGACTCATCAACGTGACGTCCGAGGTCGTAGATAAGGTCTTCACGGACTACGCCCATCAGGTCATTGCGAACCATCTTGACGTAATCTTCAATGGCGTTCTCGCCGATGTAGGTATTGATTGCGGACAGGCCCTGGGCAACAGCACCGGACCGCTCAAGTGACGCCTTGTCACAGAGTATAATTTTCATTCCTTCGGGAGCCCACTTGCCGATTTCAAACGCTGTACCACAGGCAGCCATACCGCCACCTACGATCAGCACGTCACAGGTGTGCTCTACAACTTCCGGGTTGGCAACAGCCTCAAGCTCGCCTTTCGGCTTATTCGGTAATGCCATATTTTTATCTCCTTATAAAGATAGTTAAAATAAATCAGCCATTCAAACAGCCAGACTACTTATTTAGGTGTGGGCAGATCGCTTTCAAGAAGCAGGCACTCGTCATCGAGATTCCCGCCTTTCTCGCCCGGATACTCATTGGCAGCACCCTCAGCCGTGGTACGGATGGGGAACTTGAAGCGCTTAATGTTCCCATTGCGGAACTTAATGGTCCACATAATGGAATCGGAAGAACGCATCGGATGAACCTGGCCACCCATGGGTACGAAGTCATCATAACCGCGAACCAGAATTGCGCCCTGCGGACAGATCTTCACACAGGAATAACACTCCCAGCATGCATCGGGCTCCTGGTTGTACGCCTTCATCTCCTCAATGTTGAGCACCATGAGATCGTTCGGGCAGATGTACATGCAGGCTGTCTTATCGCCACCCTTGCAACCATCACATTTTTCAGGATCTACGTAACTTGGCATTAAACTACCTCCTCACTTGAATTTTCCTTGATGACAGCACCCATGCACTGCCATTAACCTCTACTTCTTCATAAAAAAAACGAAAACCCACAGAAGAAGTGTATACCACACCGTGTGTTTACGTTTCATACCGCTGATCGCAGACAAGTAAGATGCTGTTCTTATTGATTTTTTCCAGGAAGCAAAGAAACCAGAGAAAAATGAACAATCACTCATTAACGATCGTCTCACTTTTAATTTGTTGCCGGTGCAATGTCAAGAAAAATCGACTGGTAAGGGGGGCACAGAAATACTTACACTACCTATCAAAAATACTCATATAGGTCGTTTGCACAATGGGAAGGAACAGGGATCAGGAATAGTTCCCCCTGGCCAGAACTTCCCTGGGTCTGGAGCCGTCTGCCGGGCCGACAATTCCCTCCCGCTCCATCATCTCGATCATACGGGCTGCCCGGTTATACCCAACACGCAAACGGCGCTGAACCATGGAAATTGACGCCTGGCCGGTTTCGGTTACCACGGCGACCGCCTCATCATATTTTTCATCATACTCTCCCGGATCACCTTCTTCTGCGGTTTCCTCTTCCACCACCTGCATAACCGATTCATCATATTCGGCAGCACCCTGTTCCTTTAAAAAGGCAATAATCCGTTCTGTTTCCTCCTCGGAAATGAAGGCGCCATGGATGCGTTGCAGTTTGGCTGCTCCCGGCGGCAGGAAGAGCATGTCACCCAGACCGAGCAGATGTTCTGCACCGGAACCGTCTAAAATGGTCCTCGAATCGACCTTGGAGGACACCTTAAAGGAAATCCGGGTGGGAAAGTTAGCCTTGATCAGACCGGTGAGTACGTCAACTGAAGGACGCTGGGTCGCCAGCATGATATGCATGCCCGCAGCTCTTGCCATCTGGGCCAGGCGGGCGATTGAAGTTTCCACGTCTTTGGAAGCCACCATCATCAGGTCGGCAAGCTCATCAACAATAATCACAATATAGGGCAGTTTTTCTTCGGCAACCTCATTGTAGGAGATGAAGGACTTGACCCGCAGCTCTTCCAGCAGACGATAGCGCCGCTCCATCTCCCGTACCGCCCAGATAAGTGCACGACTTGCCAGCTTTGGCTCTACAACTACAGGATGCAGCAGATGCGGGATACCTTCATAAACGGAAAGTTCAATCCGCTTGGGATCGATCATCAGCAGCCGGACTTCGTCCGGCGTTGCCTTAAAGAGAATAGAAGAAATAAAGGCATTAATGGCAACCGATTTACCCGCACCGGTGGCTCCGGCAATGAGCAGGTGCGGCATGCGGGCAAGATCCGCCACCACAGGCCTGCCGATCACATCAAAACCAAGGGCCAGAGTCAGATGAGAAACGGATTTTCGGTAGGCATCACCCAGCAGGATATCACGCAGGAAAACGGTCCTGCGCACGGGATTTGGAATCTCAATGCCAATGGCTGCCTTGCCCGGAATGGAGCCGACAATCCGTACCCGGTCCACCTTGAGCACCATGGCCAGATCATCCGCCAGGGAGACAATCTTATTGATCTTGACACCGGCTGCAGGAGCAAACTCATAGGTGGTCACCACCGGTCCCGGGGATACGCCCTCAACAGTCCCCCGGACACCGAAATCACCAAGCTTGGCCACCAGGATCTCGCTCACCTTGTAATAATGTTTACGATCGACCTCCACGTCGCCCTGGGTATTTCGTTCAAGCAGACTCAAGGGTGGCAGCTGCCAGTTACCGCTTTTCAACGGTTTCAGGGAAAATTCAGCTTCATCCGGTTCCGGCGGAGGTTCCCTGCGAACCGGCTCATGCACAGCAGGCACTGCCTGCACGGTTTCTGTTTTCCGAGGCAGTCCAGGATCCATTGCAGGCAGGCTGACGGCAGGTTCTGTTGCAGACCGTCTTTTCCGGGCAGGCCGACTCTTCAATTTCGGTTTCCTGGCCAGTACCCCTTTCAGGAGCAGTCCAAGTCGACTCCAGAGCCAGCCGCAAAAAGAAAAGGGTGAAAAACGGACAGCTGCCATCAGCGAGAAGATCAACAGCAGGACAAGCAGCAGCACAGAACCGACCGTTCCGACCACGCTCTCCAGTAAACCTCTGATCAGGCTGCCGAGATAGCCCCCGGGAGTGATAAACTCCGGAGGGAAAAAAAGCTGCTGCGATGTTGCCAGCAGACCGGAAGCGGCCAGGAGAATGCCGGTTATACCCGCGACTATTGAGGGCAGCCGGTTCATACCGGTCTGCGGGAGAAAAACGGTTGCTGCAAGATAGTACAAAATCAGGACAGGAAAAAAAGAGGCTATTCCGAGAAATGAGAACAGGTAACGGGCCACATAATGACCAAAGGAACCGCACCAGTTGGCACCCGGATTCTGCAGGGCCGGGGGATCTGCCAGCAGAGGAAGGGCGTAACTGACCAGACAGAGGGTAAAAAAAACACCCAGAAACAGACAGACAA
>CAZKBZ010000076.1:6088-10087 GCA_964551175.1 uncultured Desulfobulbus sp. | reverse complement strand
CGTATTTTTTTGTTAAGGTTATGTACACCACTTTAAAGCAAAAATCAAAAAGAGGGGTAAGGAAAACGCCCTGCAGACAACCGGGACAAGCTGATGATAACCATGTATGTACTGTTTGGCGTGTCCATCCTGATTGGATTATGGGCACTGATCTGCCTGATCAATGCACTGAGACAAGGCGGCGGGATGGCAAACCTTATCAGGGAATGGCTCAGGGCTGTCAGGGGAGAATAGAGAAGAACAAATCCTGTGAGGAATTTCGAACAGGTTTACAATGGATCTACTTTTCGTCTTTCTGCTGCATGCTATCCAGGATGCCGTTGATAAAACCAACTGAATCCGGTTCAGCATACCGTTTGGCGATTTCCAGGGCCTCATTGATGGCTACTGTGGCCGGGACATCTTCTGTATGCTGCATTTCAAAGGCTGCAATGCGCAGGATGTTCCGATCAACCAGAGCCATCCTCTCCACCCGCCAGTTATGGGAACGGCTGGAGATCAACTTGTCAATTTCTTCCAGGTGTTCACAGATACCCAGGATCAACTGACGGGCATAGGGAAGCGATTTACTGCCGGCTTCAAAACAGGTGCAGAATTCGGCAATCTCGGCCAGCAGCTCATCCTGCCTGCAGGAACGGTTCTGGAAATCATGACCAAACAGAAACTGCAGGGTAATTTCCCGGGATTTACGTCGCAGACCCATCTCAGAAGACAGAGGACAGAAAACAGAGGACAGAACAGTAAAACATCATCCGAGCTCCTGATGTGCAGGAGCGTTGCATCAGGTTATGAATTTTACAATTTCTCGACAAGGTTGATCATCTCCAGGGCGGCAACAGCCACGTCCGAACCCTTGTTGCCGGCCTTTGTGCCCGCCCGTTCAATAGCCTGTTCAATAGACTCAGTGGTCAAAACGCCGAACAGAACCGGCACACCGGTATCAAGCATGACCTGGGCGGTTCCCTTGGCTACTTCACCTGCCACATAATCAAAATGGGGAGTAGCACCACGGATGACCACCCCGATACAGATCACTGCGTCGTATCTGCCGCCTTTAGCCATTTTCTGGGCAACCAGAGGGATTTCAAAGGCACCGGGAACACGCGCCACATCAATGTCGTCCTCGGCCACACCGGAGCGGACCAAGCTGTCCATGGCTCCTTCCAGCAATTTTTCCGAAATAAAAGAGTTAAAACGGGCAACAATAATACCGATTTTACGCCCCTTGCCCTGCAGGTCACCTTCAATATAATTTGCCATACTCTGTTTTCCTTTCAGTTTTCCATTCATGACACTGCAGCGTACCACTGTTCATGAATATTTTCCTTATTCGGGTCCTGATCTCACGGATCCCTGCGAACTGTATCCAGCGGCTCTTCTCCATACAGTTCCAGCAGATGACCCATCTTATCCCGTTTGCACTTGAGGTACTCTTTATTTTCCGGCTCACCTGGAATCTCAATGGGTAACCGATCCACGACCTCAAGACCATACCCCTCAAGACCAATGATCTTTTTCGGATTGTTGGTCAGCAACCGCATCTTGCGAACGCCGAGATCACGCAAAATCTGGGCGCCGATGCCGTAATCACGCAGGTCAGGCTTAAAGCCGAGATGCACATTGGCCTCCACCGTGTCCAGCCCCTCTTCATCCTGAAGTCTGTAGGCTTTCAACTTATTGACAAGACCGATTCCCCTGCCCTCCTGACGCATGTAGAGGACAACACCCTTGCCTTCCTGGGCCACCATCCTCATGGCGGCATGAAGCTGAGAGCCGCAGTCACAACGGGCCGAATCAAACACATCACCGGTCAGACATTCGGAATGAACCCGCACCAGGGTCGGCTCATCAGGGGAGATATCACCTAAAACCAGGGCAACATGTTCGTGAGCATCCACATCATTGGTATAGGCAATAACCGTGAATTCTCCGGCATGATTGGTGGGAAGCCGTGCTTCCACCGCCCGGTGGACAAGGATATCTTCACGCAACCGGTAGGCGACAAGATCAGCTATGGTTGCGATCTTGAGATCATGCTCGTCGGCAAATTTCTCCAGATCCGGCATGCGGGCCATGGTGCCGTCATCTTTCATGATCTCACAGATAATACCTGCTGTCCGCATTCCGGCAAGACGGGCCAGATCGACAGACCCTTCAGTCTGGCCGGTCCGTACCAGCACCCCTCCCTTCCGGGCCCTGAGCGGAAACACATGGCCGGGGCTGATAATATCACGCGGAGTGGCATCCGGGTCGACAGCCACCTCTATAGTCCTGGCCCGGTCGGCAGCGGAGATACCGGTTGACACCCCGGTCCGTGCCTCAATGGAGATGGTGAAACCGGTACCATAGGGTGACTGGTTATCCTGCACCATCATGGGGAGCCCCAGCTGCTTTATTATATCCGGGCTCATGGCCAGACAGATCAGCCCTCGACCATGGGTGGCCATGAAGTTGATGGCCTCCGGAGTCACCGACTCTGCAGCCATGCAGAGATCACCCTCATTTTCCCGGTCCTCATCATCCACCAGGATGACCATCTTACCGGCCTTGATGTCTTCAATTACATCTTCAATTGGACTGACTGACATAATACTGTTCTCAGGTGTTGAATTTCTGGTATCAGCTTCAGGGTTTCAGGTATCAGCGCACCGGATTCATCCTGATATCTTAAACCTGCTCCCTGTTATTTTATGAAACCATGCTCCGCCAGAAAGGCGGGGTTTATTGTACTCTCGCTTTCAGGAGCAGAAGACTGCACTGAAAGCAGCTTTTCAACGTATTTACCGATAATATCCACCTCGATATTGACATGGTCCCCCTGTTTCAACTGCCCCAGCGTGGTTACAGCCAGGGTATGGGGAATGATGGATACCGAAAAACGATTACCGGCACACGAATTCACAGTCAGACTGATCCCGTCAATGGTAATCGACCCCTTCTCAATAACATATTTTGTCAGACCTGCATCAAGAGAAAAGGTAAACAGGGTAAAATCTCCGGTCTCCCGCCGCTCTTCCACCCGGCCCCGGCCATCCACATGACCGCTCACCAGATGACCGCCAAGTCGGTCTGCCAGGCGCAGGGCCCGTTCCAGATTCACCCTGTTGCCCACTTCCAGGGAACCGAGCCCGGTTCGGGACAAACTCTCAGGGGAAACATCAACCAGAAACCGGCGTCCCTGAATGTCACGGGCTGTCAGGCAGGTACCGTTGACTGCTATTGATTCCCCTTCCTCGGGATCATCAAGGGCAAAACCGGCTTCCAGGCAGAAGACCATGCCGCCACCGGCCCGCCGTTTTTCAACAACCGTACCCAGCCCCTGGATTATACCGGTAAACACCAGTTACTCCCTGCTCAGTTCATCCGCCCGGGCAGCGAACTCCTCTGCCATCCGTTTATGTTTGAAATTTTTATGAATGGAAGAAACAGTGCGGTAGGTATCTGCAGCCTTCTGCTTGTCGCCTTTTTCCAGGTAGACATCGGCAACCATGACCATGACATCAACCATTCCCTTCGGGTTCCTGGTCAACTGGTAATGCTCGACCATATCAAAGAGAACCTCAAGAGCCTTGTCCAGTTCCCCCTGTTTCTTGTAGACAGCAGCAATTTTTTTGTTGAGTGCCAGGATGGAAAAGGAATCTTCCTCCTTTTCACAGATTGCGTAAGCCCGCTGATAATGTTTCAGAGCATTATCAAACTCTTCCAGGGCAAGACAGACATCGCCAAGCCGGTCAGAGGCATTGGCCACCCCCTGTTCGTCACCTTTTTTTTCAAATCCTTTCAGGGCATTATGAAAAGCCATGCCGGCCTGGCCATACTCGCCTTTTTTCAGCAGCTCACGCCCTTCCAGATAATCGCGTTTGGCCGGATCTTTTTTCAATGCTTCTTCCCTTGCCTTTTGCGGATCAACTGCACCAAGGGAACTCAGAGGTTGAATATGCGCACTTTCCATGGGTTATCTCCATATTTCAGGTATCAGCTCTCAGGTATCAGTCTTGT
>CAZKBZ010000076.1:0-5988 GCA_964551175.1 uncultured Desulfobulbus sp. | reverse complement strand
TCACTCAATTATTAATATTTTTGTTAGCCTCAGCCACCAATTCAGCAACCGTGGTTGTAACCGGTTCTCCCTGCTCGTATATGGTTATTTCACTCTGATCATTCTGCAGCCCGACAAGCTGAAATGAAGCCTCTGCCGCCTTGATGCGACCAAGCAGCCTGGCCATCAGTCCCCGCACAACAGGGTTTTCATGCTCAAGGAAATGAAAGGTGGAATAAAACGGCGTATTACGGATAAGATCCGGCCTGACAGCCGCAATCTCTCCCAGACCCCAGAGAGCCGCTTCCCGGGTTCCTTCATCACCCATAAAGTTGAGCAGATGGCGTGTAAAGGCACCATAAATATCGGGACGGGCGGAAATAATGGCCCCAATGGTCTCCACCATACCCCAGGGCATGGAAGCGGAGTCACTGCTTGATTCAAAAAGCCGGTGCAGCATATCGGCCACCGGTCCCGGCTCCCGGGTGGCCAGCCGGGCGGAAACCTGACCGATCAGCCAGGCGGTCTTATACCGTTTGTCGACAACAGGTTCATACAACAGCCGCTGCATGAAACGAAGGGTCCGGATGTCGTCAAAACAGAGATCCACCAGCGCATCGATATCACCGGCTTCCACCAGGTTTTTGACCATGGACTTGGTAGCTCTTTTTTTCTTGCGTTTCGGATCCCGGGCCGGTTCAACCTCGGGAATCACGGCAGCAGGATCATCTGTTCCCAGGGTCTCGAGCATTGCTGCCCGGGCCTCCTGTTCTTTCTTCTGTTCAAAGCGGGCAGCTATCTCCGCCATATCCTTGTGCAGGCGCACAAAGTAGAGAACACCCCGCACCGCCCGGCCATCCAGGTTACGCTTGGGACAGATCTGATGGGTGACATCATCATAATTATCCACCCGGCCGGTGAGATAATCATCTTCCGGAATAAGATCCCAGGCAAGATCCCACTCATCATTACAGGCGTAAACCAGGGATTCCACCAGGGCAGAACCGACATTATGGCCGGTAGCATCGCAGGTATAGACAGCACCACACTCACACCTTCCCACCGGAAATTCCGTCATCTTCCTCTGGGCAGCTTCACTGGGACGCCCTACGTCCATACCGCAGAACGGACACCAGGGCCTGATATTTGCTTCTTTTTTCTTTGCCATCAATCTGCCCGTTCTTCTTTCACTGTACTCATATGCATAACTCTGTGGGTATACTTATAATTTTTCCTGTAACGCCTTGGAAAAACGTTCATCCACTGAGTACCCCAGCTCCTTTGCCTTCTCCATGTTCTGCATGGCTTCCTGGTAGTCACCATTGAAATAGAGGGCAACGGCAAGGTTATTCCTGGCCATACCACTGTCCGGCTCAAGGGTCACGGCCTGACGCGCAGACTCCACCGCTTTTTCGTCCTCCTCCAGCATGGTATAGGCTGATGTCAGATTGATCCAGGCAGTAATAAGATGAGGATCAATCTGTATCGCCTTGTCGTAACACTCCACGGCAGCTTTGGGATTATTCTGTTGCTGACGGATCAGACCGATATTCACATGGGCTTCGGCCATGTGCGGGCTGATGGACAGGGCCTGTTCATTGAGTTCCAGAGCACGATCAACATCCCCCTGGTCAAAGAAAATTGCACCCAGATTGATATAGCTTTCCATGGACTGGTCATCAAGTTCTATGGCCTTTTCCAACTCACGAATGGCATCATCAACGCGGCCCGCCTGTCGGTACACCAGGCCAAGCTTATGATGAGCAATGACATTTTCCGGATTATCATTACAAATTTTTTCCAGCTCGCCGATAACGGCTTCCAGAGAAACTACAGGTTGTTTATCTTCAGACATGGTATGTTCCTTTTTTTCAATAAATTGACAACCGATATGCCTGTCGGCAATATAGAAGTATATACTATAGACATAAACAGAACAGAGGCAAGGTCTAAAAAGAATTTAGAATGGTGGCCGTGTAACCCATTTCAGATACAGTAAATTAGACCTTACCTGTAAAATTTATCTTCGCAGGACATAACCTGCTCCTGCGCTGCCTCAGCAAGTACCTCGCGGGCGATTTCAATATCTTTACGGATCCTGGCTGACAGCTCTGCAACAGAGTTGAATTTCTTTTCTCCGCGCAGATGACGCAGCAGGTTGATCTTGATCGGATGGCCGTAAATATCGTCATTAAAATCAAAGATATGGGTCTCGGCCACCAGCTTGTTCTCACCAAAGGTCGGATTATAGCCGATATTGGAAACACTGCCATACACTTTGCCGTCATGAATAACCTGGGTAACATAGACGCCTTTTTTTGGGCAGAGATCCTCCTCTGAAACCTTCAGGTTGGCTGTGGGGAACCCCACCTCTTTGCTCCCCCGCTGCCGTCCCCGCTGAACCTCTCCGCGGATCTGGTAATACCGGCCCAGTAATTTGCGCACGTCCCGCATTCGTCCGTCCATGACCAGTTCACGTATTCTGGTGCTGGAAACCAGCATTCCATCTTCATAATGGGCCTCAACCACGGTAACAGGAAAGCCATGCTCCCTGCCCTGGTTGCGCAGGAAATCGATATTACCCTCCCGGCCGCGGCCAAAGGCATAATCATAGCCCACCACCAGATCCTGCACACCGATAGTTTTTATCAGGATATTGTTGACAAAATCAAGGGCTGTTGTCTTGGCAAACTCCAGGTCAAAGGGAATAATCACCAGCACATCAATGCCTGCAAGCCGCATCAACTCAATCTTCTGCTCGGTGCTGGAGATAAGTTTAATGCCATCCGGGCGCAGAACCTTGAGCGGATGTGGATCAAAGGTGACCACCACGGAGGTGCCGCCGCTGCGGTATGCCCTGCCCACTACCTCACTGAACAGCAGCTGATGGCCCAGGTGCACTCCGTCAAAGTTGCCTATGGTCACCACTGCCCGGTCAAAAGGCTGTTTGATATCTTTTAAATCTCTATACAGTTGCATGGTGCTCCCATGGGAAACCCTTGTCGTCTCATAGTAACTGTTCAAACGCTCCAAAAGGGAGCAGGCAACGGATCTGCAATCAAACCATGTTAATCTGATTCAGCGGGTGCAGTTAACCTGAAAATTTCCCAGGCACAAACAAGAATATGTACCCCAAGCCGACAAACATAGCAAACAGTTCGTGCATGAAAAAAAATCGCTTTTTTTCTTTTTTCCGCCTAAATTCTTGGCCGGTGCGCAAAGAAGTTCTTGACAAATATCGCTCTTGTTAGCATATTCACAGCGTTGTGCCGAAGTGGCGGAACTGGTAGACGCGCTAGGTTCAGGGTCTAGTGAGCGTATGCTCGTGGGAGTTCGACTCTCCCCTTCGGCACCACTCGAATTTCCAAGGCTTTATCCCGGTAATAGCGGGATAAAGCCTTTTTTTGTGCCTTCTCGCCGCTCATCTTCTCTTGCTATCTTTTTCTAAAAAAATGAAGCAGAAAATTTGGTCCGTAACCGATCCACGCGCCCTTATTCACCTGAACTTTTGATCTTGGCAGCACAACTGCTGCTGCCGACTCTCAGCTTGCAGGATATTATCGAACAAAACTGGACCGGAGATCATCTGCGTCACAGGCACCTGTTTGACGAATACCTTCGAGGCGGCCTGCTTCCCTTCGCCCTCGACGAACCCGACCCGATACCACTTCTTGCTAATATCCTGAAAAAAATCATCAGCCGCGATATTCCGCAAGTCATACCGCTCCTGGTGGAAGAACTCCCGGTCATTGAGAACATGCTGAAGTTCATCGGAAAATCAACTGTTGACAGCATCAATTTTTCCTCAATTTCAAGAAATGTCGGAATCACAAAATACAAGGCCGAGTCCTACCTGAACATCCTTGCGCAGGCACTGGTCACCCATGTGATTTTCCCCAAAGGCACCGGTGTTATGCGGGAACCCAAGGTGCTCCTTACTCCGCCGTACCGTCTTCTCTATAATGATTATGAGTATGTTATTGGGGGGTTACGTGAAGATTTTTTTGCCGAGATGCTGACAGGTGCATCCATCGAATTTCACTATCTCAAGAGTACCAGAGGGAGTAAGACTCCCGATTTCCTGATGCAGGATCAACAGGGGAATATTGTTCTTGAAGTTGGCGGGAAAGGAAAAGGACGATCTCAGTTCAAAGGCATCAATGTGCAGCGCAAAATTATTTTATCGCATGGTGCAGAGATTGACAATATTCAACACCCTCTTTTTCTTCTCGGCTACCTGTATTAACCAGTTAGAACAATTAGCATTCGTCCAAAATTTTACCCTTGTTGTCAAAAATACTCAAGCCGGGATCATGGTGATCTTGACGTCACCTGCTCCTGTACATACTGTTACTACACAACAGGTACAGAGAACGTTTACAGAGGATTAACAATCAATACAAGGAGGTGGTGCTCATGGCTACATTGGTACAACTTCGTCAAGGTCTTGGCCAGGTATGGGATAATGTGGTGGAGGGCTGGAACAGCCTCACCCGCAGGGCGACGAACGCCATAACCAGATTTTCCCTGCCGGGTAAAACAAAAAATGAAAAAGAACTTGTTGACAGCAGGCAACGCAGTATAGGCTGGGGAGTCCTTGCTGCCGAGGTCTTTGATTCGCCTGAAAAAGTTGTTATCCGAATCGAGGCACCCGGCATGAAGCGCAGTGATTTTGATATTATAGTGGAGGATGATTATGTCATCATTTCCGGTGAGAAAAAAATAGAAAGGGAATCCGATGCCGGGCAATATCACGTGGTTGAATGTGCGTACGGAACCTTTGAACGGGCCATTGCCTTACCGGCACGGGTAAACCGGGACAAGGCCAAAGCAAAATACCGGCGGGGAATCCTGAGGATTGAACTTCCCAAGCAGAAGGCCTCCAAGCCACAAAAAATTACAATTCCCATCAAATGATTTCATAAACTCCTGCCTCCTGCCGGTTGTTTCCTGCAGGCAGGAGGCAGGAAACTCACGCCTCCCCAGGCTGTAAACATGAGAGCAGAAGATCAAGCACCCTGATCGTTGATCCAGTCAACAATGTCTTTCATCACAATTTCTGCCTGGAGATCTCGTAACAGCATATGATAGCCATTTTCATAGGTGATCATCTGTTGCAGCCCCTGGAGCCTTAACGGTAAGCGATGGAAAAATCGAAAACAGGTTTCGGGGGAATTATTTCATCCTTTTTCCCATATAAAATCAAAGCGTTTGTCTTAAAACGTTCTGCACTTCCATAGGCCTCGTCCATTAGATTCGATAACCCGTAAAGAACATCTATTCTTGTCTCTTTAATAACCAGCGGGTCTTTTCCCAATGCCTTCAGCATTTCAATATTATCTGAAGCTGTAATCTCAAGAGATTGACCTGTTACTTTTTTCCAGGGTACAGTATGGGCTGCGATCCATAACAACCATCTTTGATAAAACGGCATTTCGCTACGACTCCAAACAGCAGGTACAATCAGTATGACTCCCTTGACTTTCGGAGGATTTTTTTGAGCCATGGTTATTATGGTGACGGCTCCACCCATGCTGTCGCCGAGGATATATATCGGTACCCGGGGATGCTTCTCTCTGACCAGCCCGATGAAAGTGGTTAAATCATCAGCCAGTGCCTGCCAGCCACTCCACCTGCCCCGTGTTGCAGTAGCACCAAATCCTCTCTGATCATATGCATACACTGCCAGCCTGTGTTCTGTAAAAAACGGTGTGCAGTTTTTGATAAAATTCGAATAGTCATTAAAACCGTGCACAGCGATTACAACGCCGTCTATTTCATGGGAAGGTAACCATACCTTAAGCGACAATTCGGTATTGTCATTTGAGGCGAAAATATGATCTGAAATGTTCGGGCAAGGAAATTCCGGATCTGGCAGTGCAACAAAGCCAGGCGAACACGCTGCCAGAAAAGATGTCATGCCAATAAGACACAAGAGAAAGGTTACTTCACAGCATTTCTTGAAATCCAAATCCTGCACTTCAGAGAGATGCAAAGTTTCTTTAGACA
>CAZKBZ010000075.1:0-13808 GCA_964551175.1 uncultured Desulfobulbus sp. | reverse complement strand
TTAAATCAATACAGCGAATATTGAATCTCGAACAAGGAATTATGAACCGCAGAAATACAAAACTTCGACATTCGATATTCCTTGTTCGATATTCGATATTCTTTTTTCATTAACTCCATAACCACAAAAACAATGCCCGGCAAACGAACCGATTATCTCTCCTGGGACGAATACTTCATGGCAGTGGCCCTGCTTTCTGCCCAGCGCTCCAAAGACCCGAACACTCAGGTTGGAGCCTGCGTGGCCAACTCCCAGAACAAAATTGTCGGAGTGGGCTACAACGGCTTTCCCTGGGGCTGCTCTGATGACGACCTGCCCTGGCAGCGGGAAGGCGACTTTCTGGATACCAAGTACCCTTACGTCTGCCATGCCGAGCTGAATGCAGTCCTTAACACCATTTCCTATGACCTGCGGGACTGCCGTATCTATGTGGCCCTGTTTCCTTGCAATGAATGCACCAAGGTCATCATCCAGGCCGGAATAAGGGAAATAGTGTATCTTTCCGATAAATACAGGGATACGGATTCTGTCAGGGCTTCAAAAATTATGCTTGAAAAATCAAATACATCCTACCGGCAGTTCAAGCCGGAGCGGGACTCAATTCTGCTCTCGTTTTGTTAAGGGTCTCAGGTCTGTCTCAGATCCAATCCTTCCGGAAATATTTGTTTCAAGTCGGGCTGCAGCTTGATCTTGCTGCTGCAGGGTGCATTGAAAAATAATTATTAGAACTTGCAATGGGTTGGAAGATGTAGTATAAAATTTTATACTTTATTGAATTTTGCTGACAGCTCTACCAATAAGAAAGGAATTAAAAGCAGTTAACAAGACTTGGGAGAGACAATGAAAAAATGTATTGTTGCACTTGGCATACTGCTGTTTACAGCAGCAAATGCCCTGGCAGCCTGGCAGGATACCTTTGTACAAGATTTCACAAAAAACAAAACTGAAACCGTTAAGAATGCATTAGCCCTGGAAGCTTCACCCCAGGAAATGATTGATCTTCTCGCAGCTGCAGGAGTAGAGACAAAAACAGTGGTCACAGCTCTGTGCGAAGCCGGCTTATCTCCGCAGGAGCTGCAACCATTCGTGAAGTTAAGCGCCAATGAGCTCCAGTTCTTATGCGGCGGCCAGGGAAACATATCTCCCATACTTGGGTTTCCGGGTGCAAATCCAGACGCTTTTTCCGTGAGCAAGGCAACGAACTATGATGGTGACGGCAAACCCTTAGGCAGTGATGGCGGAGATGGAACCGTTGACGAAGGCACGGGAGGCGGGAGCAGTGATAGCGGAGGCAGTACCGTTGATGGAGGCACGGGAGGCGGGGGTACCCAACCACCTGGACCGGCAAGTATCAGCAGACCCTGATCCACGACCCCATCCCGGCAGAGAGATAATAAATCCGCCTGATAAACACTACTTCTGGAGTGGCGCCGGCCAAATACAATCATGCGATTAAAAAAACTAATCCCTGTTTTCACCGCCCTGATAACACCATTTGCTCTGTGTGCAGCTTCTTTTGCAGCAGACGGAATCAAGATTAATGACATAACTGTCATATCCGACAGTGAAGCCGATACCACAGACATTTTGGGACTGCGTGGTGGATATGTCCACCCCTACCTCTCGATACGAGGTGAATATACGGATAACCTGTATAATGTAAGTGTTGATGAGAAAGACAATTTTCTCACTGTTATTTCTCCCGGCATCTGGTTTGCCAGCCCGGCAGTAAACGAAGTTCCCATCACTATTACGCCGCACAACACCGCCTCAAGCGGTGTCAGGCTTGGTGTTCAGGAAAAAGAATCTTTTGACCGGTTCCAGGCCTATCTGCTTGGCGGCTGGGACTTTGAACTGTACTCGGAAAATACGGATCTCGATGCCACCAATTACCACTTTGAGGGGATGCTGCAGTTTAACCTGCGCAGCGGCCTCTCTTTAAGGGTTCTTGATCGCTTAAGCCAGAATCAGGACAGATTTGATGTAAACAGCTTTACCAGACAGGATGTCGATCTTACTCCTTCAGGCATTAAACTCTCCAAACCGAGCAATGTTCGCCGCTATAAAAACAACTTTGGAAACGCCACCCTGAACTGGGACATGACTGAAAAATTTACCGCCCGGGTTGATTACATTAATTTTTACCTGGACTATGACGGTTCCCAAAACGACTGGCTCAACAGGACGGACAATGTTGGCAAGGCCTACCTGTACTATAATTACAGCCCAAAAACCTCTTTTTTTACCGAGTATAAGTTTGTAGATGCCGACTACAATGATGTGGATGACCGGGACAACCAGCAGAATTTTGTGTATGGCGGGATTGACTGGAAAGCAACGGTCAAAACTTCGCTGATGGCTAAAGCAGGTTATCAAAACAAATCCTATGATGTCGATGAACTTGGTTCAAAGGACTCTTTTGTTTTTGAACTGCTGGGCAAATACCGGTTCACCGAAAAAACCAGCCTTGGACTGACCCTGTACAAAGGGCTGGAGGAATCCGATTCCATTCTGGCTGACGGGAAGGATACCGCCATGGTCAAACTGCGCTATGAACAAAAAATATACAACCGTTTTTTCGGCGTGGTTGATTTCGCCTATACCAATGATGACTATGAACAGACCATACCCAGTCATCGTGAAGACGACCGCTACTATGTTCGCCCTTCCCTGCAGTATGTGTTTCTTGACTGGCTGATGGCTGAAGTGGCATACACCTATGACAAGCGTGACTCTTCACAGGAATTATTTGATTACGATACCAATATCTTCATGTTCAGCCTGAACTCAGCGTTGTAACCCATAAGCCGCCGACTTTGCCGGGTTGGCGGCTTTATTTTCGACCTTTCGAATACCCGTCTTTACTTCTTTTGTACCCATGAGACATTTACTGATTGAAACCAGGATAGCAGCTATGGCTGTGCTGCTGATCTTCATTTTCTGCACCACAGCGGGTGCGGATGACTATATTATAGGCCCGGGTGATGTCCTGAAAATTTCCGTCTATGACCATGATGATCTGCAGACTGTCTCCAGGGTCAGTGAAAACGGCATTATCATCCTGCCCCTGTTAGGCCAGGTAAAGGTCAACGGGCTCTCCATCTCCCAGACTTCCAAAAAAATTGCTGATCTATACAGCGACGGCTACATTATTAATCCACAGGTCAGTATCTTTGTTCAGGAGTTCAGGAGTAAAAAGGCTGTTGTTCTCGGTCATGTAAAAAAACCGGGGCTTATTGAATTAAGCGGGCCCACCACCTTTCTTGAGCTGCTCTCAAAAGCCGGAGGTCTTGCTCCGGATTACGGAGAAACCGCCACTATCAAGCGAAAGGTAGACGGAAAGAGCACCATGATCTCGGTCAATATCAAATCGTTGACCGAAGGCGGTGATATGAGCCAGAATATCCCCATCCGCGAGGGAGATACAGTATATATCACCAAAGCAGGCATGTGCTATGTGACCGGCGAAGTCAAAGATCCTGATGCCTACCCCTGCGAAGGAGAGGCAACAATTCTAAAACTGATCACCCTTGCCGGCGGGTTTACCGGCAAGGCATCACGCTCCGGCGTCCGGATTGTCCGTGTTATTGACGGTAAAAAAACGGTGATTAAAGACGTGGACCTAGACACCCACCTGCAGCCGGATGATGTAATAGTTGTACCGGAGTCCTTTTTTTAGCCATGGAACAACTGTATCAGGAATATAATGAAGCACCATGGGATGAACAGTTTAACCTGCGTTACTACCTGCAGATTCTCAACAAACGCAAATGGACTGTCATAACTGTTTTTCTGATCATTGTTGTCCTTTCCCTGATTCTGGGTCTTGGCAAGAAACCGCTTTATACCTCTTCTGCAACGGTTCTGGTTGAAAAAAACCGGCCTGCCACAAACCTCGGCGGCTATAACTACTCCCACTGGGATCCCGAGTTTCTTCCCACCCAGATAGAAATCATCAAGTCCAAGAGCGTTACCCGCAGGGTGGTCGATGCACTCCAGCTGGACACCAGGTACCGCAGTTACTTCTTCCCGGAATCCAAAAAAGAAGAATCCTTTATTTCCAGCATCAGGAAATCTTTTAATTCGTTTCTGGCCACCCTTTTTCAGCCGGACACTGATACGGAGGCAGAGCTGACAGATACCTCGCAGGAACCGGTTGAAGATGCCGATATCATAGCCTCCATGCTCCAGGGTGGTATCAGGGTCACTCCTGTGCGGGAAACCCGGGTCCTCACTATCTCCTATACGGACAAGGATCCGCATATGGCCCAGCGAATCGCAAAGGCCCTGGTTCAGGCCTATATCGACGTATCACTGGAGATCAAGCTCAGTTCCGCACAGCAGTCTCTCAAGTGGATGACCGCCAAGGCAGAGGCAGAACGAAAAAAACTTGAAAATGCTGAACGGGCTCTGCAGAAGTACAAACGCGACCATGACCTTGTCACCGTTGAAAACAAGCTGACTCTGTACCCGGAAAAACTGACCCAGTTTTCCAACCAGCTTTCCGAGTCGGAAAGTAAAGTGAAAGAGCTTGAAGACCTGTACGAACAGATTGTTGCGGTACAGAACAATCCGCAGTCCCTGGAAACCATACCCACCCTGTCCAAGAACCCGGTAATTATTTCTCTGCGCAGCCAGATTCTGAAGGCACAACAGCGGATCAAGGAGTTGTCCAAGAAATATGGATATAAGCATCCAAAAATGATCAAGGCAGTTGATGACCGCAATATCCTGATCAAAGAAAAAAATGATGAAATCCAACGAGTGATCGAATCCGTCCGTAAGGAGTATGAACTGGCCAGATCCAGGCAGGAAAATCTCAAGGAGCTGGTTGCGGAAACCAAAACAAGTCTGCAGGATATCAATGAACGGTTTGTCCAGTACTCGATCATGAGCCGGGAAGTGGAAACCCACCGGGCTCTTTATGATGCACTGAATGCAAGTCTCGAAAAGACCAGCGTGACCGAGGAATCACAGGCGGTCAATATCTGGGTGATGCGCACGCCTTCCCTGCCGGAAGGCCCTTCCAACAAAAATCCAAAAAGAATACTGCTGCTCGGCATAGTACTCGGTCTTGCCGGCGGCATAGGGCTTGCTTTTTTCATTGAGTACCTGGACAACACTGTCAAATCTGCTGAAGATCTGGAACAGCGCTACGGGGTAACTGTTCTCGGATCCGTGCAGGAGTCCAAAAAAGATGAACCCATAGAGACTGTTGTCAGGGATAATGCCCGCTCGCCCATTTCCGAGAGCTACCGGTTGATCCGCTCCAGCCTGCTGCTGTCTTCCGCCGATCATCCACCACGCTCCATACTTGTTACATCTGCAGCCACCCAGGAAGGAAAAACCACAACCTCCATTAACCTGGCCAGAACCATGGCCCTTGGCGGTGCAAAAGTTCTGCTCATCGATGGGGATATGCGCAAACCACGTGTGCACAGCTCATTCGGCCTGCCCAACACAACTGGATTATCCACCTATCTTTCCGGAAACACTGATGAGGAAAAAATCATACGGACCCTGCCTGATGAACAGATAAGCGTGATAACATCGGGTCCAATCCCACCAAATCCTGCGGAACTGCTTGAGTCAAAACGAATGGAGCAGCTCCTGAAGCATATGTTTGAAACCTGTGATATCATCATTGTTGACTCTCCTCCCATCGGGCACCTGGTGGACGGTCTTATCCTCTCCACTCTTGTGGACGGCACCCTGCTGGTTACCAGGGCCGGCAAGACAACCTATGAGCTGTTCGGTGACGGCCTGAAAAAGATTCAGGATATCGATGCAACACTTCTCGGCGTAGTTGTGAACAGTTTGAGTGCCAAACTTGCCGGATCCAGGTATTACCACTACTATGAGTACTATACCCGGGATCAGCAAGACACTGCCGAGACATGATCGACATCCACTGCCACATCCTGCCCGGGATAGATGACGGTGCGGATCGGCTGCAGACCTCGCTTGCCATGGCGACCATGGCCGCCCATGACGGCATAACAACCATTATAGCTACGCCACACACTGACGGAATCATTGTAGACAAGACTGTGGTCCCTCGGGCGGTTGACCGGTTAAATGCAAAACTTTTCGAACGGGGGATTGATCTTGAGGTCATTGCCGGCTATGAAATACCGGCTGAGCTGGTCTGCGATCTCCAGTCATACACTATTGGTGACACCCCGTACATCCTTGTTGAATTTCCCCACCAGTATCTGCCTGAAGATGCTGCTGAAATCCTGTACACCCTGGTGCAGGCCGGCAGAAAACCGATCATTGCCCATCCGGAACGCAACGGTTCCGTACTGCGCAACCCGGATCTGCTGCATGAACTGGTCGCTGTCGGCGCCATGGTACAACTGACTGCAGCCAGCGTCAGCGGCGATTTCGGCCCCGACATCAAGCAGTGTGCCGGCCACCTGTTGCGCAACCGACTGGTTCATTTCCTGGCCACAGACTCGCACTCCCCAACTTTCCGCAAACCTGTTCTCAGTCCTGCCCGCAAGGCGGCAGCCAAGCTGATCGGCAGGGAGAAAGCCGACAGGTTGGTGATTGATAATCCGAAAAAAATACTTGAAGATAGGCAGAAGGTTTAAGGTATAAGGTACAAGAAAAAACTCTAACGGATTTTCCTCTGGTTTCTCTGGTGCCCAAGCTCCAGCTTGGGCACCAGAGAAAAAAACCGTAAACCTTATACCGAATACCTATACAATACCCCATGCCCTTTTACCTTTTCCTCTTTATCCTGATCTTCAGTCCGCTGGCATTCGGCACGATGGAATACTGGTCTCTTGGTACGGTTGAGGCTGTGGTTCCGGCAACTATGCTGCTGCTCTGCCTGCGTTTACAGGTCAATAAGGAAGCACACCTGCGGGTACCCGGCCTGCTGCCCCTTGTGCTGCTGCTCTGCTGGATGGCTTTTCAGCTTGTTCCCCTCCCACCCGGCCTGGTCCGGACCATTGCCCCCAGGATCTATGAAACATATCTGCCGCTGCTGCAGCTCCATGAGAATCAACCCTGGATTCCTCTGACCCTCCAGCCAAAAGCAACTCTGCAGGAATTACTCAGGTTCAGCACCTATGGACTCTTTTTCATCCTTACTATCCAACTGCTGGGCCGCAGTGACCGACTGAAGAAAACGGTAACAGTTGTTGCCTGGCTTGGTATTGCCATAGCTGTTGAGGCCATTCTTCAGAAGCTGACCTCGCCGCAGGCTATCTACTGGTTCAGGCAGGCACCGCCTTCCACCTCTCCCATCGGTCCCTGGGTCTACTGCAACCATTTTGCAGGATTCATGGAGATGACCTTTCCCCTGGTGGTGGCCCTGTTTCTTTTTCACCGCCCGAGGATCAGTTACAATGAACCGCTGCGTGACAGGATACTTGCCCGGTTCACCATGTCCGGTGCCAATAAACACATGCTGTTCGGCACCGGCGCCATGCTTATGGCCGTGGCTATTCTGCTTAGTGTATCCCGCGGCGGGATTATAACCCTCTGCCTGGCCATCCTCTTCTTCACTCTCTTTTTATCGCGACAAAGCGGCCAGTGGCGCAACACATGGCTGGTTGTTCTTGTTACCCTGGTCCTGCTGATGATCAGCTGGCTGGGCTGGGACCCCATCATGCAGAAATTCAGCAATATCTGGTCGGAACATGGACTCAACACCAGCAGCCGGCTGCCGGTGCTGCTGGACAGTATCAAGATGGCACGTGACTTCATCCTGACCGGATCCGGGTTCGGTACCTATGAAGTCACCTTTCCCTCCTACCGCACCGTACCCGGCGATCGGATTTACTTTGATCATGCACACAACGACTATATTGAACTGCTGTCCACGGGTGGCCTGATCGGTTTCCTGCTGGCGGCCTGGTTTGTCGGGACCGTCATTTTCCACGTTGTCCGGATGGTGCGCAGGCGGCGGGAGCAGTATAATATCCTGGTGACTGTTGCCGCCCTCACCGGTATCATCGGCCTGCTGCTGCACTCTTTTGTCGACTTCCAGATGTACAACGGTGCCAATGCACTCTATTTTTTCTTCCTCTGCGGGCTGGCAACTGCTGCGGTAAATACCAGGCTGCAATACCGTACCAGGCCCACCCTGCTTTCCCGGGCAAACCAATTTCAGGGGCTGCTGACGGCAGTACTTGCATTCTCTGTCCTGGTGGGCGGTTTGTGGTACAACAGTGCTGTCTTTCGTGCCCGCCGTACCTTTGCTCCCGTTCGAAACGTGTACTTGAACCGGAATATCCCGCAGCAGCGACTGCAGACATTATATCGCAGCACAAAAAAAGCAGCTGAGCTTGATTTCCTGGATGGTTTGTACCGCTTCGGCATGGGAAATCTCTCCCGTTCACTTGGTCTGCAGGAACGCGCCGGACGGGAATACCTGCAAGCCTCCATGCTCAATCCCCTGTCAGGCATGTTCATCCAGCGTCTCGGGCTGAACCTCGGTCCGGATGCAAAAGACAAGACGGAAAAGCTGCTGGCACTGACCATTGCGTATGAGCCGCTTATCCTGGATCGATATCGTACCTATGCAGAATGGCTTCTTAAAACAGGTAACCGGCAGCAGGCCCTGGCAGTTATCAACCAGGCCCTGACCGAACAGCCGCAATGGGCTTCCCGGCTGTCCGGTTTCATCGTTTTCAACCGGCTAAGCAGAGATGAGATCAAGGCCATGCTGCCCAACCAGCCACGGGCATGGTATGAAACCGGCCGGATCATGGAAAAAGAGGGAAAGAAAGCAGAAGCGGTGTACTCCTACCTGCAGGCGCTGGAACTTCTTGATACAGAAAATGTCCGGCCTGAATATTTTTCCAGGCTGTACAGTCTCTATCTCCGGCAAAAGGAGGATGACAGGGCGCTTGCAATACTGCGCAGGGGCATTGAACTCCTTCCTGATAACGCCTCCTTTCATAAACAGTTAGGTGATTATTACCGTAAACAGGGGATACTGTACCGGGCAGCGGAAGAATACCGCCAGGCCCTGCTGCTCAATCCAAAGGATGTAACCCTGAAACAACGCCTGGAAGAACTGCAGAATAAAGGTGATTGATACCTCTATAGGAGCCCAGTCCTGAAGTTTGCCGGCCGGACTATCCGATCTTCACCAATCCGCTCTCTACCAGTTTCTCCACAAATTCAGTGAAATCCTGTGTCAATACTTCAGGTTCAACGTCATACATTTCAAGTAACGCGTCCTGTGCCTGCTGCAGCGTTTTTCCTTCCTTGAGCAGTTGCCAGATATCGCTGCCCACAGCATCAAGTCCAAAATAGTTTTCACTTGTCATGTCAAGCAATACCATTTCGTCATCAACTTCCTGAGCATACACTGTATCGGACAACGTTATTTTTTGATTTAGATCCATTTTTAATGTTTTTCAATAATTGACTTTTGTTAATCTACATTTTATACAATAATGTATCACATTATTAATACTGGTCATGAACTTATTGATTACTTACAACAAAAATCGTAAAGTCAGCTGCTTAACTGACGATGCATTGAGGGATCAAAGTGGAAGATAATTACCAAAAGAAAACTATGACCTCAAGTAGAATAGAAAAAAAAGATTGGAGCAAACCAGAAATCTCTCAACTTCAAATTAAAAAGACTCTCTCATGGAGATGGGCTAGCTGGGCAGAAGACGATGAATTCCTTGGTTTCCTAGGAACTCCACAGAGTTAACAAATATCAATGCTTAATAATTTTAACACCGTCATTGTACGCATTATCTGATGTATTTCATTGCCTACCTTCTTCAGGGATGAGAATTCCGTCTTTGAAAGAACTTGCTTTAATTCTGCAATATCTACAAAATCTGAGTTAATTGTTTTCGTATCCAGTTCCTCTTTATACATTCCAAAGACCTCTGAATAGAGAGTGAGCAATCTGTCTCCTCTTTTTAATTCAAGCTTGTGATCCTTCCAAAGCATTTCATGCGGTACTATTCCTATAGAAGCTTTTTTATACAGAAAACGACCTACTCCATTCTCAACAAAGAATTCCGCAGGAACACCAAATGCAAATTCGATAATCCTTTTGTCCAACAGCGGAAAAGAGTACTCTATACAATTTGCCATCGCCGAAGCAGCCCAAGAATCAATCCGGCAATGTATATGACCATATTTGTAATATGCCAGCATATGTTGTTTGATTGTAGGGTAAGGCTGAGCTGTTAGTAGTTGAATTTTATTTATTTCCTTTTTTACAACTGGGACAAAATCTTTTGCTATCAACCTCGATACACTTTTATCTTTACAAATGCTCTTAGGAACATAACAATACCATGATCGCGGTAGTCTTGGAATAATCAGCTTATGATACAAAAAACTTAATATTGCCTTAGTATTATATTGTTTCTGCTTAGCGATGCAATTCAATTCCATGACCAATTTATTGATCTTGAAACTCCCAAGAAGATCTGAGTAATACGATTGGCCATGATACGTAATAAATTCATCTCCTCCCCACCCTGAAAGAATTGTTCGGATACCCTGTCGCTGGGCATTGGTTCTGACAGAATTTTCATACCAACCTCCTGTAGTATCTCCAAAAATAAAATTTTGTTCTTTACTGTAACGATACATGTCTTCAGCATTCAGCGCTACAAAGTGATGTTCAATTCTTTCTTTAGCAGCAATTTCTCTGCTGTTTCTCCATTCAAAATGATTTGGATCGTCGGTTTCTTGAGGTTCATGTAACCAGTTAAATCCAATTAAAGTTTTATTTTTCTGTTGTAATTTTCGGGCTGCTAAAACAGCTACCGAAGAAGAGTCAAGACCACCACTGAGGTGTGAGGCAACAGGATAGGATGTTCGAACTCTTGCATGTACTGCCTGTTCAAGGAGATTGCGTAGCTTTGTTGCATACTCATCAACATCTTTAAATCTGACTCTGGACACATCCTCCAGCCTCCAATAGCAGTTTTCCTGTACCTCGTAAGCTGCGACCGTAAGCGTATGTGCAGGAGGCAATTTTTCTATGTCTCTAAAAAAGGTCAGCTTTTGACTGAGCAGTTGGTTATTGACAATAAAATTGGCTACAGCCTCATCATTAATTTCTTGTGATATATCAGGATGCTCAACCAGCCCTCTCAGGTCATTTGCAAACACAAAGAGCTTATCTGTGAGGTGAAAATAAAATTGTTTGACGCCCACATGATCCCTGGCACAAAAGAGCTGCTGCTTTTGCTCATCCCAGATCGCAAAAGCAAAATCACCAAGGAGATGTCTCGGGCACTCCTCACCCCATTTTCGATAGGATTGCAGAATAAAACTGCTGTCAGTAATCTGATTTAGTGGACGACCCGACATCGCAAGTTGTCGTGCCAGCTCTTCACGATTATCCAGCCGCCCATCCATGGTGATGACAACAACATCCTGTTTGTCGGGCAGACGCTCAAACTTTGATTCCGGCGTATTCCAGAGCATGGTATGGCCAAGCGCAACAGGGCCATGGCACCATGTTCCCCTGTCATCGGGCTGCCAGTAGGACATACCTGCAAGCATGGTATCAAAAATAGCCTTGTCTACCGGTTTATTGTTACGGTTATAGATACCGAAAATTCCGCTCATTTCACTTCATTGCTGTGCGTACAAATTGCATCGTGCACTTCGCCCAATCGCTCCAGATTCCACGGCACCTGCACCCGAAAAACCCTGATCCGGTTCATCATGGTTGAGAGATACCGCAACCGCCGTGGTTTCAAAAAGGAAAACATATACAGATAATTAGGCAGCAGTGTATCAAACTTTGCAAACCCGTTTATCTCCTCTATCCTGACATCCGTATCAACATCTCTCCTCTCAAGTGCATAAAAAGCATGAATAGGTTTGAAACCTCTTGAAAATTGTTCAACCCGGTAGCCCAGCTCTTCAAATTTCCGGTAGGGTCGATGATAAGGATGTGAACCCACGGCCATGAACTGATCATCTTCAATGAATGTCGGTACCTTATCGTCCGAGACCAGCACATGGTCATGTTGGATAAAATAATCGGTTAAGGTGGATTTTCCACCCATGGACGGGGCAATAAAGAGAATCGGCCGGCCAGCCACTTCCACTGCACCGGCATGCAGAAAATCATACATGTTTTCCAAAGTAAAAAAGAGCGGCAACAGCAGATGGACAAACCAGAAACCGAGCAGATTTGCATCCCCTGATTCAGCCGGTTCATAAAAAATCGTCCGCTCACCGCCTGCCCAGTAAAAACGAACCACATTCTGAACCTCATAACACCATGACTGTCCGTTTTCGCTGGTTTCAAGGTCCCGGTCACTGTACAAATAAACCTTACGTCCATGTGCCTGATAGAAAGGAAATCCGCAGGTGAGAGCAGATTTCAGATTGTCCGGTACCGCGGAGGAGAGTGAAACGCTGTACCGCGCACCACTCCCCGAAGGAAGATCCAAAGGAAAGCTGATATCACTTATAATTTCCGTTCCGTAGACAATCATTTACATACATTCAGATGGTCAATTATCATGAACAGAACTCCGGAACCCCCCGTAGGAGGCCAGTCCCCTGGCCGATAACCTGCCTGGCACCTTCAACCTCTTATCGGCCAGGGGACTGGCCTCCTACCAAAAAAACAGCTGTACACCCTTAGACCCTATACCGTTTCCCGTCTATCGCCCCCCAGCCAAACACTGAAACCACGGTATAATCCTCATGTCCCTCCTGGCCGGTAATTATCGTACCCCCGCACCTGGTCCATGCATGGGCACTCATCTTCTCATCACCATTCTCATCCTTTCTTACGCCAAGATAAAAAACTCCTGGAATGCCGCGGCGTTTCAGCATGCGCTGGGCAGTAAGGGACTGGGCAAGGCAGGCACTTTCCCAGGGCGTGTTGTTTGCTGCCCTGCTGATCATCTCACCTACTGCAAGGGCAATCTCCATCTCTTGCCTATGTAAGGAAGAAATTTCCGGGTCGTCTTGCTGTTGCTTTAATGACCTGGTCAGCCGCTTGAACGGAACCGTCAAAATAGCTGCACGCATGATCCCCAATGTCAGCCATGCCTGCACGAAAAGCTTTTTTTCAGCAGATGATAATTGACTGAATTTTCTAAACTTATGAATCATGTTCCTGTCTATCCGGGCAAAACCTGTTTGCTGAATATCGGTCAATAATTACTTCAAAGGTTCATGATAAGCCAAACCCAGTTCTTCAGCCAAAAGCCTGAGACGTTTATCCTGCGTCCAGAGAAAGGTATGTTTATTTATTGCAAGGGAGGCAAGGAGGTGAATATCAATATAGCCGACCCCCTTTCCCATGAGCCGGTTACTCTCAATAAAATATAATACTTCCTCATGGATGGCCGGTTTCACCTCGGGAATCTGTTGTATAAGGGACAAAAAGGTATCACGATTTTTTAGATTTCCACAGGCCAATTCACCGATGATAAAAGGATGGGTTGAGACCTGGGCCGAGTTCAGCAACGAGACAAGGACTTCATCTCCCTGGCGAAGATGGTCGATCCAGACGGATGTATCCACCAGAATCATGAACCCTGTCCCGATTGCCGCCTGGGTATTTTTTCCAACTCCGGTTCACTCCCCCCGAGACTGGCAAGCCGGCGGCTACTCTCCCGTTCAATAAGGGCCTGTAACCCGTTTCGGACAATGGCAGTCTTTTCTTTAATCCCTGTGAGTAACTGCGCCTTCTCAAGTAATGTGTCGTCAATATTCAATGTCGTTCTCATCACACCTCCATATGCTTTATTCATGCATTATGATATGCATAAACAGATCATCTGTCAACGTCTCTCTATCGAATGCTTTGAACTGGTAAACCAAGATCATTG
>CAZKBZ010000074.1:4055-13819 GCA_964551175.1 uncultured Desulfobulbus sp. | reverse complement strand
GCAAGGTACTGGCCGGTTTGACTACGCTGGAGGAGGTGTTCCGGGTCAGCTGAGTATAATTGGCCACAGGAACCGCACCTTCGCACTGGAGCGAACCGACGCATAGGCGGTCTATAGCGACGATTCACTCCAGCACGAACCTGCAGCACCTGTGACCAATTACAAGCTTGCTGGTAGTGAAACCCAGAGCTGGCTGTTCTTACTTGATCAGCTGGTTCATCTCAAAAATCGGCAGCAGGATCGAAATCACGATAAAGCTGACCACCAGCCCCATGGCCAGAATCATGATGGGCTCTATCATGGAGGTCATGGCCATGATCTTGGCCTCAACTTCTTTTTCATAGCTGTCTGCCGCCTTTTCAAGCATCTTTTCCAGGGCTCCGCTCTGTTCGCCAACCGCAATCATCTGCACAAGCATGGGTGTGAAATATTTATTTCCCCGCAGGATGACGGACAGGCTCTTTCCCTTTTCCAGTTCTTCCGTGGCCTGATCCATAATTTCAGCCAGCAGCACATTGTTGAGAATATTTTTAACGATCTGCAGGGAAGTGATGAGTGGAACTCCTGATTGCAGCAGGCTGGCCAGAGTGCGCCCCATGCCGGCAGCGGCAATTTTGATGTTCAGATCCTGGAGCAGCGGCAGGGTAAGCTTCAGCTTGTCCCAGATACGCCTGCCCCTGGGGCGCTGAATGAAGAAACGGATGCCTGAAATGAGGACAACAAGCAGCAGCAGGACCAGCCACCAGTAGCTCTGGAGAAAACTGCTGATTTTGATCAGGATAATGGTTGGCAGCGGCAGAACCTGGTTTCGGTCATCAAAGACTTTGGTAATGGATGGTACGATAAAGGTAATGAGCAGAAAAAGGACAACTGTACCTACCAGGGCCATGAAGATGGGATAAATCAGTGCTGCCTTGATACGTGAGCGCAGTGCCTGCTGACGTTCCCCGAATTCGGCCAGTCTTTCCAGGACCACATCAAGAGAACCGGATGCCTCGCCTGCCCGTACCATGTTGACATAGATCCTGGAAAACAGGCGCGGGTGTTCAGCAAGGGCGGAGGTCAACGAGTTACCCTCATTTACAGATTCCTTTATCTGGGTGATGATGGTTTTCAGGGTCTTATTGGTGGTCTGTTCAACAAGACCATTTAATGCAGGTACCAGCGGAATGCCCGCACCAAGCAGGGTGGCAAGCTGGCGGGTGGCAACATGTATTTCCTGCTGTTTGACGCGTTGTCCTGTCTGCAGGGAGAGGAAACTTCTTTTTTTCGTCTGCCTGGTCCTGGGTACGGTTTCCCTGATATTTACCGGGTACTTGCCGGTCTGACGGATTTTCTGGCGGGCTGCAGCCAGGGAGTCTGCATCAAGAACCCCTTTCAGTTTTTTTCCGGCGGGATCAAGGGCTGTATATTCGTAAACCGGCATGGTTTGTTGTTGGCTTGTTACAGGAGAAAGTTATGTCTACTCTATGGAATTAAAAACGTATCGATTTTATTATACAAACATATTGAGCCGTTGAAAAAGAAAAACTTCTCAGCCGGACTTTTCGAGCAGGATCCGGTATGGTAGTATGCCAAAGGCTACTTTGAAAAATTAGAATTTTTGTTCAAGTTCAAGGAGCAGCGGAAAATAAAAGTGCAGCATATTATGCATATGTGAGCATTTTGTTTTTCGTTGCGACACAGAAATTGGGCAAAAGAGCAATTTTTCAAAGTGGCCTAAAGTATTATGAGCTGACAGAAGGCACCCCGAAGAATAACCATTGCATGAACTGGAACGAAAATCATGAAGGTAACCATAGAATACTGCACGGCCTGAAACTACAAGCCCAGAGCCTCCAGTCTGGAGGATGAACTGAAAAAAGAATTTGGTCCGCAGATCGAGGTGGAGCTGATCCCGGGTTCCGGAGGAGTTTTTACCGTCTGTGTTGATGACAAACAGATTTTCTCCAAGAAAGAGTTGAACCGTTTTCCCAACGATGGTGAAATCGTCGGACTGTTAGGATAGTCGGTCTGGGCAAGACACCTGAAAAAAATGTGATCAGGCATGCTCAGCCGGATTGGGCCGGTATGTTTTCCAGACATTGGGAAATGCATTCATCGCAGTTGACCCGGGTCTTGCCTTTTTTGCAGAAATCGGCAAAGCCCTGGATCAGTTCTTTTCCCCCTCTGGGACAGACATCGAGAAATTTGCTGAAGTTGACCATCTGTTCAATGATCTCGGCCGGGGCTGTATGTTCAAACCTGCAGGCCCCGGTTTCGGCAGTGGCCTCACTTACAGCCAGGACTTCGACGAAGAATTTTTTCAGGGCGTTGTGGCGGCGGATGACGTCTTTGGCAATGATTTTTCCCTGGTCGGTCATGGTGATGACCTCATAGGGAGCATAGTTGATCAACCCTTTTTTTGAGAGAGCACGCAGTGCTTCGGTAACAGATGCGCCACTCACCTTCAGACGGCTGGCGATATCCTTGCCCCTGGCCACCTCTTTTTCGGAAATAATATGGTAGATAGCTTCAATGTAATCTTCAAGGCTGGCACTGAGCAGGTGGTTGTCTTTCATGGAACATTCTCATTATGGACTTTTCTAAGCGGACAATCAGGACGATACAGGTTGATCCACTGTACGTCAAGTAAGAATGTCTGGTCACAGCTCAGGTTGCAGTTGAATAACTATTCGGATTCATACTTATAATGCTGCAGGAACTGCGTGTAAACAATCTGGCCTTAATCAAGGCGCTGGAGCTTGATTTTTCCGACAATTCGACCGGGCTTATCGTCTTTACCGGTGAAACCGGAGCAGGCAAGTCTATTATCCTGCAGGCCGTTCATCTGCTCACAGGTGGCCGGGCCTCGCATTCCTGGGTGCGCAGTGACTGTGACCAGGCCGAGATTGATGCCCTGTTTGATATCAGCGGGCATGGGCAGCTTGCAGATTTTCTGCATGAACACGGCTTTGACAGCGGCGATGACTGCATCATGCGCAGGATTGTCAACAGCCGCGGACGGAGCAGAATATATATTAATGATCGGCTGGCAACCTCCCGACTGGCATCGGAACTTGCTGAAAATCTTGTTTCCATTGCCAGTCAGCATGATCACCAGCAGTTGCTCAGGAGCAGCAGTCATATTGATTTTCTGGACAGCTATGGTGAGCTGCTGGATATCCGGCAGGAATACAGTCTTCTTTTTGGTGACTGGCGGAAGCTGCGGCGCAGCCTGCGTAAACTGCAGGAGCGGGAGCAGGATAAAGAGCAGCGTCGTGATTTTCTCAGCTTTCAACTTCGAGAGATCCGTGATGTTGAACCACGGCCTGGTGAAGATGACCTGCTGGTCCGGGAGCGTAATCTGCTCAAGTCATCAACCACCCTGGCAGAACTTGCCGGCAGGAGCCATAATCTGCTCCAGAACCAGCTGCTTGTACACCTGGCTGAAATAAGAAAAAATATGGAGCAGGCAGCTGCCTTGGATCCGGAGATATCAGAGCTTGCAGCCCGTATCAGCTCAGCCTGTTTCGAGGTTGAAGACCTGGAAGGTGTGTTACGCACCTACCGCAGTTCAATTCCCATGGACCAGGGGCGTCTTGATGAAATCGCATCCCGTCTGGCCCAGCTCAGGCAGCTGCAGCGAAAATATGGTACAACCCTGACCGATGTCCTGGCCTATGCCGATCAGGCTGAAAAAGAGTTGGCTTCACTCGACAGTCTTGAACAGGAAATCCTCACCCTGGAGAAAGAGCTGCAGGAAATGGAAAGTGAGCTGGTAAAGAAGGCCGGGAAACTGTCTGAAAAGCGGTACCGAGTTGCAGATCGATTGACAAGAGCCATGCAGGATGAGCTGGCTTCGCTCAGTTTTACCCAGGCTGTCTTTGAGGTGTCCATTGGAAGTATGGATAGTTCGCAGGCTGACAACTTATCGGCAGCAGGGCTGGACTCAGTCGAGTTTTTATTTTCCGCAAATCCGGGCGAGCCTCCAAAACCTCTGGTTGATGTGGTTTCCGGAGGAGAGCTCTCCCGGCTCATGCTGGCCATGAAATGTCTGCTTGCCCGTCGGGATAAGGTGGACACGGTAATTTTTGATGAGATTGATGCCGGCATCGGCGGTGAGGCGGCGGAAGCAGTTGCCCGCAAGATTGCTGAACTGGCAGGGCACCACCAGGTTTTCTGTATAACCCACCTGCCTCAGATTGCAGCCCATGCCGATGGACATTTCCTGGTGGAAAAGGAGGTTGTGAATAACCGTACCCATACCACGATTCGCAGCCTGACCAGAGATGAACGGGTTGCAGAACTGGCCCGTATGTTAGGCGGAGACAATCCGACCGCTCAGACCCTTGGCCTTGCCAGGGAACTTGTGGAGCGGAAATGTGAATAAGAGAGAAACCGCCAATTCAGGCGCAGGAATATCATGAATGAAATAACGGCCCTGGGGCTGTTTTCCGGAGGTCTGGACTCTATTCTTGCCTGCCGTATTATTGGCGACATGGGGATACGGGTCAGGGCGCTGAAATTTGTCACTCCTTTTTTTGATCATGCCCTGCTTGAGCGGCAGCAGGAATACCGGCAGGAAGTACAGGATAACTATGGGATTTCCGTGGAGTTGATCGACCTGAGTGACGGCTACATTGAACTGCTGCGCAATCCGGCCCACGGGTTCGGCAAAAACTTCAATCCCTGCATTGACTGCAAAATCATGATGCTCATCCGGGCCAGGGAATTGATGGCAGAGTATGATGCCTCATTTCTTGTCACCGGCGAGGTTCTTGGCCAGCGACCCATGTCTCAGCGCCGTGACACCTTAAATGTCATAGAGCGTGATGCTCTCTGCAGGGATATCCTGCTGCGGCCTCTGTCTGCAAAGTTGATGAAGCCGACTCTGCCGGAACGGGAGGGGCTGGTGGACCGTGACAGACTGTATGGTTTTGCCGGACGCGGTCGCAAACCCCAGATCGAGCTGGCTCGAAAACTGGGCATAACTGAATTTCCGGCACCCGCTGGTGGCTGTGTGCTCACAGATCCCAACCTGGCCCTGCGTATTGAACGTTTTTACGGTGGTCTGTTCGCGACCAGCCGGGATCAATTTCAGGTGAACGATATAAAGTTACTGCTGGTGGGACGTCAGTTTCGACTGCCCGGCGGCCACTGGCTCATACTGGGCCGCAATGAGCAGGAAAACGATATACTCGTCGATTTGAGCGGACCGGGGGACTGGCTTCTGCTCATGCCCGAGCGTCCGGGACCTACTGCGCTTCTGCGTCGGGCAGCCGAAATGGTGGCCGGAACAGCTGAAGAAAGAGAAACAGTTTCCCTGGCTGCCGGTCTGGTTGTCCGCTACGGCAGGAAGACAGGCGGAAAATTGCTGCCCGGAGAAGTGGAACTCAAACGTGACACCGGCCGGGAAATAATGCAGGCGGAACCGCTGCAGGACACTGTATTTACGAATTGGATCGTCTGACAGGCTGTAGGGTACCTTTGGGAGTTTTCAGCAGGAAGAAAAAGAGAAATCAGTCCGTAATGTCCCGTATCCACTGCTCAACCTGCGCAGGAGTGGGGAGCAACCCAGCACTTCGTACCTTACCGTTGATCATCAGCGCCGGTGTCATCAACACTCCTGCCCGTCCGATTTCGTCGGGGTCATGGATCTGTTCGATATCGGCAGCGATTTCCAGCCGGTCAAGCACTTCAATGAGCAGGGTCTGCAGACCGTTGCAACTGACACAGCCGCTGCCGAAGATGCGGATAACCAGGGTGTCGCCATCTGATTGTTCCGAATTGCAGTGTTTCCGGTATTCAGCCAGCAGTGCCTGCCGGTATTTCTCCGCATTGCCCGGTGGAATGTAGTTTTTATCATTGATCTGCTCAAAGATGAAATCCACGGCCTGTTGCTCTTCCATGTTTTCAGCAGCGGCAGTATTGAGAGCCCTGTCCAGTCCGACAAGACCGATACTGGTGGAACCGATGCGTATGAATCGTGATGTTGCTGCATCCATGATGTGTTTTCCTGCTCTTTGTTGCAGGGCGATTATAACGGGTTGCGTGTTGAATTGCCGGAAAGGTACACAATCAGAATCCGGATGTAAAGAGGAAGGAAACTGGAACCCTGATGGCGGGAAGAGATTTGAGCTGGAAATTAACGGGAAATATCCATCAGCTGCTGCTATATTGAAGGTATGAAGTTGGAAGATATGAAAAATATTTCCTGCAGGGCTGTGGCAGATCTGTTTCCGGATGGTCTGCTGGAAAAGCTTGCTGCAGTGCATGCTGAGCTGCCTGGAGATCTGTACATGACCGGTGGCACCGTACGTGACCTGCTGCTGGGCAGGCAGCCGGCTGATATCGACCTGACCGTTGTTCACCGGGCCAGACTGTGGGCTGATCGGCTGGCTCATTGCTGCGGTGGCACCTATGTGGAGCTTGGCCGGGAAGAGGATGCGGCCCGGGTGGTCTGGCAGGGAGTGGATGTGGATTTTTCTTCATTTCGCGAAGGTGCATCCTCAATTGAAGAAGAGCTGCACAAACGTGATATTACGGTAAATTCCATGGCACTGCCCGTTCATGGCTTACTGCATGATCCGAACTGCAGAAACCATGAAACCCTGCCGGTTATTGATCCCGTGGGCGGGATAAGGGATCTTGACCAGCAGCTGGTCAGGAATACATCCAGGAACAGTTTTTACAGTGATCCGTTGCGCATGTTGCGGGTATTCCGTTTTGCAGCGGTTTTGGGTTTCTCGATCGATCCTGATACCCTGGAAATGGTCCGGTTACAGCGGCAGAAGATTGATCGGGTGTCCCTGGAACGGGTGGCGCATGAACTTGACCTGATCATGGCCTCCAATAGAGCGCACTGGGCATTTGCCTTAATGCGCGATTGCGGACTGCTCTGGGAAATTCTGCCTGAACTCCAGGCAGGGGTCGGTATGGACCAGCCGGCCAGTCACCATCTGGAGGTATTTGATCACTGCCTGGAGACCCTGCGCCAGATGGAACAGCTGCTGGCTGATCCGGGCAGCTGTTTCCCTGGAAAGCGCGAGGCCATGGAAAAGTATCTGCAGGCAAATCACCGTTCTGTGCAGCTGAAATGGGCCGCTCTGTTCCATGATGTGGGCAAGCCTGCAACCTATGGTATCAATGAGGATAAGGGCGGCCGGATCACTTTTTACAATCATGACCTGCAGGGAGCGGATATCTTTACGGATCTGGCCCGGCGCTTACGCTGGTCCAATGAGGATACTGGTGTTGTCGCCCGCCTGATAGCTGCCCACATGCGGCCGTTTTTTCTGGCCAATAACCAGCGGCAGGGTACTCTGACCCTGAAGGCCTGCCTGCGCCTGGTGAAATCCATAGATGAACATCTGCCAGGATTATTCCTGCTGGCCATGGCGGATGCCCTGGCAGGCAAAGGGGATGGCAGCCCGGAGGCAATGGAACAGGAGGTTGCCGACCTGTTTGACAGGCTGTACAAAGTTGAGCAGGAAAATGTTGTTCCGGTTCGCAGTGCAGCCCCGCTGATTACCGGCAGTGACCTGATTCAGGAGCTGCATCTCAAGCCCGGCCCGGTATTTCGCAGAATACTTGCAAAGGTGGAAGAAGCGCAGATGGAACACGCCATCAGTACCCGGGAGGAGGCATTGGCCTTGGCCGAATCACAAGCCGGCAGACTGAAATCAGAAGACAGAAGCTTTAAGACGGAACCTGGAACACGAAAACCGGAACTCTAAATTTTTTCCCATGCGAAAAGAACAGGATTATTTTTTTAAAAAGGCAAAAAAGGATAACTATCCTGCCCGTTCCGTGTACAAGCTTGAAGAGGCACAGCAGAAGTACAGGTTTTTAAGGAAAAAGCAGCGAGTTCTAGACCTTGGCTGTTATCCCGGCAGCTGGAGCATGTATACCTCCACCATTGTCGGCAGCAAGGGTTTGGTTGTGGGAGTTGATCTGCAGCACACTGATATTCCTGTCCAAAAAGACAATGCCGAAATTCACTGGCTCTGTTATGATGTTTTTGCAGAAGAGCTGATCCCGGTTTTAAAAAAACAGTGGCCTGGTTTTCATGTGTTGCTCAGTGATATGGCGCCCAGAACTACGGGCAGCCAGTATGCTGATCACCAGCATTCCCTGCGCCTCGTCCGTCGTACCCTGGAGATTGCTGCACAGCTTTTGCATGAAAAAGGCAGCCTGTACTGCAAGGTTTTTCAGGGTGGCGATTTTCCCGAATTTGTGCAGGAATGCAAGAACCTGTTTGAGATCGTCAAAGTGGTCAAGCCGCAGAGCTCCCGCAGGGAGAGCCGCGAGGTGTTTGTCCTGGCCCGTGGATTTAACAGAAAAAAGGCTGTGACGCTGGCAGGAAAGAACGGCTGAGGGTATTTTTGCTGATAGGGATGGTTGATCCTCGCGGAAAACCGTACTCTTCAAGTAGATGATTGTAATAATAACAAAATATTGAAACCAGGGGATTGCCGACAGCCTGCAGGCTGAAGAGCTGATCAACCTGAACATGATGGAGATTTATCGTGTCCGGACATTCCAAGTGGAGCACCATTAAGAGAAAAAAAGGTGCCAATGATGCAAAACGAGGTAAGATTTTTACCAAGCTGATCAAGGAGATCACTGTTGCGGCCAAGATGGGCGGTGGTGATATTGATGGTAATCCCAGGCTGCGCAGTGCCGTTACCGCGGCCAAATCAGAGAATATGCCCAAGGATAATATTGAACGGGCGATCAAGAAGGGGACTGGCGATGTTGGCGGCGCGGTCTATGATGAGATCCTGTACGAGGGGTATGGGCCGGGTGGCGTAGCAGTACTGGTTGAGACCATGACTGACAACAAAAACCGGACCGTGGCTGATATCCGTCATTTTTTTGCCAAGAGCAACGGGAACCTGGGCGAGTCCGGCTGTGTGGGCTGGATGTTTGACAAGCGCGGTGTGATCGTGATTGATGCAGATGGTGTGGATGAGGAAGAACTCATGGATCTTGCCATTGAGGCCGGTGCTGAAGATGTGGTGGAGGATGAAACCACTTTCCAGGTCATTACAGCCCCGGAGGACTTCAGCGAGGTTGTGGATATTCTGGAAAAAAATGGTATCAAGGCTGTTGAAGCCTCTATCTCCATGGTTCCCAAGAATACTGTGGAGGTGACTGAAGAAAAACCGGCCAGATCTCTGCTCAAGTTACTGGAAAACCTGGAAGATCATGATGATGTTCAGAAGGTACATGCCAATTTTGATATTCCGGATGAGATCATGGAGAAGCTGTCATAAGCAGAGCGCGCATACGGCAGCCGGCAGTACCGGTACGTATTATCGGTATTGATCCCGGTTCCCGCGTCACCGGTTATGGTGTTATTGAAAAAGAGGGACACCGACTTGGTTTTGTCACCTGCGGTACTATTCGGACGGAAAGCGAAAAGGATTTTTCCAGCCGCCTGCTGGTAATTTTTGAAGGGCTTTCCGAGGTAATGCAACTGCATCAGCCGGAAGTTGCAGCGGTGGAAGATCTGTTTGTAGCCCATAATCCCAGATCTGCCCTGAAACTGGGTCAGGCCAGGGGTACGGCAGTGGTGGCGGCTCTGAAACAGGGGCTGGCGGTCCATGATTACAGCCCGCGCATGATCAAGCAGGCAGTGGCCGGATATGGTCAGGCGCAGAAAGAACAGGTTCAGCACATGGTTCGAGCCCTGCTTGAGCTCAGTGGCCCGCCGAGCAATGATGCCGCCGATGCGCTGGCTGTTGCTATCTGTCATGCCAATCACATGGACCGATTGT
>CAZKBZ010000074.1:0-3955 GCA_964551175.1 uncultured Desulfobulbus sp. | reverse complement strand
GCCGCCGATGCGCTGGCTGTTGCTATCTGTCATGCCAATCACATGGACCGATTGTAGAGTTATCGATCAGGGGCACCGCAGCTTCGTACGGTCGCGACTGTCCGTATAGGTAAGCTATAGCAGCCAGTCGCGCCTGCACGAATCTGCAGCACCCCTGACCGATAACAAGTTTTAGGTGTATACACAATTATATCGTTACAAACAGCGTGATGGATCACGTTTTAGTTAATCATAAATTGGGTATATGAGGGAAAGTAAAGGGACTTGGGTTTTGACCTCCAACCTCTTGCCTTATCCTGATACCTTTCAAATGATACCTTCCCAATGATTGCAGCACTTTCAGGAATTCTCCTTCATAAAGATCCCGGTTCGGTCATTATTGACGTGCAGGGGGTCGGCTATGAAGTACAACTTTCAGCCCGAACCTATGACGGACTGCCGCCGGTCGGCGAAAAAACATTTCTGCATATCCATACCAGTGTGCGTGAGGATGCCATTACCCTGTACGGTTTTACCGGTGGGGAAGAGAAAAAACTGTTTCTGCTGTTAAATACTGTTTCAGGAATCGGCCCCAAGCTGGCCCTTGGGATTCTGTCTGGAATTGATGCCGGGGAGCTGTGTAATGCCATCAGTCTTAAGGACATGACCAGGCTGACTTCGCTTTCCGGAGTGGGCAAGAAAACGGCCCAGCGTCTGTGTATGGAACTTGCTGAAAAGGTCGGTGCCTTTACCCTGGAGCAGATCCAGGTGGAATCAGACAGTGGGCATACACCGGTGCGCACCGAAGGGTTTGGCATGCAGGATGCAGCATCGGCCCTGATTAACCTGGGATATCCCCAGGAAACAGCCTGGCAGGCCCTGCGGGCAGTGCAGCAGGCAGATAAGGACAGGGCAGCTGAAATGAAGGTGGATGAACTTATTCGTGAAGCCCTCAGGAGTCTTGCATGAATTTTGAGGAAGAGTTGACCGGAAAAAGGATTGTGGCCGGCCAGGAGTCTGCCGAGGATATGGCGCCGGATATCAGCCTGCGGCCCGGTCGGCTGGATGAGTATGTCGGCCAGGAACAGGTCAAGAACAGCCTGCGTGTTTTTATCCAGGCTGCCCGCCAGCGCAAAGAATCACTGGATCATGTATTGTTTCACGGTTTTCCGGGGCTGGGCAAGACCACGCTGGCCTATATCATTGCAAACGAAATGGGGGCAGGAATCAAGGTGACCTCGGGGCCGGTTATAGAACGACCGGGTGACCTGGCAGCGATCCTGACAAGCCTGCAGCCCGGGGACGTACTGTTTATTGATGAGATTCACCGGCTCAATCATGTGGTGGAGGAGATTCTGTATCCTGCCATGGAGGATTACCAGCTGGACCTGGTCATCGGCCAGGGGCCGGGCGCACGATCGGTCAAGATGGATCTTCCCCGTTTTACCCTGGTGGGAGCGACTACCCGTACCGGATTGCTGACCCCGCCCCTGCGGGACAGGTTCGGCGTGATCCTGCGCCTTGAATTCTACAGCCCCGAAGAGCTGGTTACCATTGTCAAACGTTCGGCACGGCTGTTTAATATCGACATTGATGATGATGGAGCGCTTGAGCTTGGCCGCCGTTCTCGTGGTACCCCGCGGATAGCCAACCGGCTGCTGCGCAGGGTACGGGATTTTTCCGAAGTGGGCGGTCATGCCCTGATTTCCCGGGAAGTGGCGGACAGGGCACTGGACATGCTGGCCGTGGATAGGTTCGGACTTGATGATATGGACCGTCGTATCCTGCTCACCCTGATTGATAAGTTTCAGGGCGGTCCCATCGGCCTTGATACCCTGGCCACCTCTGTCTGCGAAGAAAAAAATACTTTGGAGGATGTGTACGAGCCCTTTCTCATCCAGTCCGGTTTTCTGATGCGGACCCCCAGGGGCCGAATGGCCACGGTGGCCGCGTATGAGCACTTCAACCGTTCCCTTCCCCGTGATCATTCCAGACAACCGAATCTTTTTGAATAAACGCAGCTTGTGCATTTGGGTGAAAATGTAACAAAGATATGAGTTTTTTTTGATTAATATCAATATGTTGATTTGTATGGGCAGAAGCTGACTGATGGAGAGCGTAAAGGGAACTATCTATTTCGCTGTTTTGTTGCAACTCAAGGGGTGGCCTGGTCAATGTATCCTGCCGTCTTGAAGTAAAACATCCTTCTGATGCTCTTGAGGAGTGGTCTATGAATTTGATCAGCACTGTTTTCAAAAGCAATAGATCAGCGACAACACTGTTGCTGGCAATGGTCTTCCTCCTGCTTCCAGGTTGCTCATCAGCACAGTCACTTGTACCGGACGAGAGTACCTTAGAGCATGGAGATCTGATCTGGCCAAGAACTCCAGGCCAGTTTATTCCATACTCGTCCCTGCCGTCCGGAGATTATACTGCAGACAAGCAAAGCTGGAACCTTGAAAAGACAGCCTACATCTCTCTGGTAAGGGAAAGTAAAGCAGACAGGTATGAGCAAATTGCTGCAGACTGGTTGGCTGAGCTGAATTATGAACAGTTTCGAGAGATATACATAGGAGAAGCGCAGGATGAACGACTGTCAGCATTTGGTTTGCCGGCTCCCTATGTCGGTCATGTGGCGATTATCTTAATAGAAAAGGAAATACGGTGGGTGGTGGAGGCTGTCAAAGGAAAAGGTGTCCGGAAAATCCGCTACACGAACTGGCTGGCAGAGCGAAGTGATGCCGATGTCTGGCTTGGGCGATTTGTGAAATTATCTTCAGCAGACAAGGGCTTGATCGTGGATCAAGCCGGCAGGCAGCTGGGCAAACCCTACAGCCTGATGAACAGGAATTTGAATGATGACAGTGTGTTCTACTGCTCTAAGCTGGTCTGGTTTTCCGTGTTCAATGCACTTGGATTTGCACTTGATGACAATCCGAACCCGAAACGACTGATCTGGTACTCCCCGAAACAACTCATGGGATCACCTTATATTCAGCTTGTTTTTTCGCCTGGACCGTACAAAGAATCTGCTCGAAATTGATGAGCACTTAGAACAGGTAACCGACAATGGCAACAAAAATAACAGTCAAAGATTTTCGTGAGATGAAGGGTGGTGAGCGAAAAATTTCCATGCTTACGGCCTATGATGCCTCCATGGCCCGCTTGCTTGATGAAGCCCTGGTTGATTCTTTGCTGGTGGGCGATTCACTGGGTATGGTTGTTCTTGGCTATGATTCCACAGTGCCGGTGACCATGGAAGAGATGCTGCACCATGCAGGAGCCGTATGCAGGGGCACGAAAAGAGCCCTGGTGGTTGGAGACATGCCTTTTGGTTCCTACCAGGTTTCCACCCGGCAGGCTGTGGCCAATGGTGTTCGGTTTTTAAAGGAAGCAGGCTGCGACTGCATCAAACTTGAGGGTGGTCAGGATGTCTGTGACGCAGTACGCGCTCTGGTACGGGCCGGTGTGCCGGTCATGGGCCATATCGGACTGACTCCGCAGACTGCAGGCCAGCTGGGTGGTTTCAAGGTGCAGGGCAAGGATATGACTGCTGCCAGAAAACTGGTTGCCGATGCCGTTGCCCTGGAGGACGCCGGTGTTTTTGCCATGGTCCTTGAGTGTGTGCCGGGATCTCTTGCACAGGTCATCACAGAGATCGTGACAGTTCCCACCATCGGCATAGGTGCAGGAGCCGGCTGTGATGGCCAGGTACTGGTAACCAATGATATGCTGGGTCTGTTTGAAAAGTTTACCCCTGCCTTTGTCAAGCAGTATGTAAAGCTGGCACCGGAAATAAAAAACGCGGTGCAATCCTTTATCAGGGAAATCGACTCCATGGATTTTCCTGCCTCAGAGCATACCTTTGGCAGCAGGGAGGACTTCAGCGGCCTGCTTGACGAGTTCAAATAAGTCTGAATTAATCCTTTTGACGACTCTGGAGTTCCGTTTGCCTGACCTCCGGAGAAAACCTGCC
>CAZKBZ010000073.1:6474-14176 GCA_964551175.1 uncultured Desulfobulbus sp. | reverse complement strand
CAAAGCCTGCCTGGCCGAAGGCAATAACATATAATACTGCCGCTCCGGCTATACCTCCTGCCACCTGTACCGCGATATATGGAATGAGTTCGGAAGTTGGAAATCTTCCGCCGGACCCGCACCCCTAGCGTCCAGGGCTTGGGCATAGCCAGGGCCACTGCACCGAGCCCACCACTCCATTTCCTGCTGCCGAGCAGGTCATCAGTGGCGCTGGGCACGGAGAGGGAAGGGCCGACACCCCTGATTACCCTGCCCGGATTTGCCGGAGAGACGTAGCCGGTGAAGTTGATATCCCCCAGTCCCCAGGTATTGCCGTCGCCGATTCCCAGGGTAGTCTGTCCGTCGCTCAGATCCTCAATATAGAGAACCGGCATAATAGTCCGGGTGATGAGATTCCAGTTGTCGGTCAGACCGATGGGAATAACCGGCTGGATATTGAGCATGTTGGCCGTGTCCTAGTCCGGCCCGATATTGAACATGGTATTGTTCTGCAACGGCAGGCTGATGGCATTGGCCACCGGGTTCTGGGCAAGAGCTGCAAGATCCTGCTCTTCACCTGCTCGGCTGGCAGATACCGTCAGGCAGGTGAACGACAGAATTAATGTCAACACTATTATAATTTGATGATACATGCCCGCCCCTTCCTTTTTTTGATGATTTTACCAGTTTATTCCTGCTGCTGCCGGAATGAAGAAACAAAATATGCTGTCGATACCTGCCGGGTGCTTATGGCAAAGCAGGACTGATTTTATTCACAACAATTCAGGCTGGAACTCCCAACTGATCGGCAATCTCCCGTAAAGCTGTTTTTTCATTCTCGCTTACTCTCTCTCCGCCAAAGCCAAGAAATCCACCCTCTTTTGCTGCATTGGCCGCTTTGACGCCCATGTCATAGAGCCAGGCTTTAATCTCTGCGGCTTCCTCAACCGTTGCTTTCTCATCAAGAATCCGGGCAGCCTGCTTCAGGGTTTCAATTGTTTTTTTCTTGACCGCTTCGACATTCTTTTCCTCAAACTTGAGCTGGGCCTGTTTGGCCATCTCTCTTTCCTTGAACTCCCCAAGCAGCGCTGCCAGCAGTTCACTGTTACCATCCTGTTTTCCCTTCTGGAGAATACCGGCGGACACAGCCAAAGCCTCTTTCATACTGCCGATCACAAAGCTCGGGTCAGACATCATGATATAGATGCCTGCCGCACCGGGAGCCTGGAGCAACTGTTTCCATTCTTCAGCGGTAAAATCCGTTTTAGCGGTCATTACAAAGTACCTCCTGTTGACGAATACGTCCTGAATAAAAATGAAAAGCGGCCTGTTGGGCCGCTTTTATCCTGTGTTATCTGCTGCATTCCGTAATCACTTATCAATCATCAAGCGGAATACGGATTTTCTGGCCAGGATAGATTTTATCCGGATCCTTGATCACTTCGCGGTTGGCCTCAAAAATACGCATATAGGCTGATGCCTTGCCATAATATTTCTGGGCGATTGCAGAAAGTGTATCTCCGGAGACAATTTCATAATATTCCACCTTTACAGTAGCCACAGGTGCAGTGACATCATCGGAACGAACCTCACTGACACCCTTGACATTTCCGGCCATCAAAACGGCCTTTTCAAGGGCTTCGGCACTCTTTGCCTCACCACTGATCGTAGCAACGCCATCTTTAACCGTTACCTGCAGGTTGTCGACACCAGGATTATCTTCATTGATATACCTGGTTATATTCTCAGCAGCTTCTGCCTCATGATTGAAAAGTTTTTTACCAATTCCCTTTGCAAAACTCAGTAAACCCATCATTTTCTCCTTAATACCTACAGTTACCTGTTATCCAGGGCAGCATCCACAGCTGCTTATCAATTTTGGGGTGCTTTATGCTGTCTGTACTCCCAGCATCTGCTCAATATGAGCAGCTACCTGCGGGTCCAGGCCAAGACCGGATGCAAGCTGCTGCATATACTGTTGCTCAGCCGGTGTATCAACCTCAATAGCCAGTAGTGAAGCCGCATAGATCTGGGCTGCCATGTCTGACTGGCCGCCGGCAGAGGCTATAACCCCTTCCAGATCCAGAGGTTTGTTTGCCTCACTGACAAAAAAATCCTTTTCTTCCCGGGTCAGGCCATCATCATCCAGTTTGCCTATGATTTTTTCTATCTCCTGCTGATCGATTCTGCCGTCTGCCTTGGCGGCATTGATCATTGCCTTGACAATAATTTCAGCATCCTGCTCAAGGGCCTGCTGATCATCAGGCGTCTGTGGTTCCAGGAGGGCACGGGGTGGTCGGGAAGGTGCCTGTCCAGCCTTCTTCAAAGCGGAAAGGGCAAGGGATGCCAGCACGGCCAGTCCACCGCCGCCGACAGCTCCCCGGGAAGCGCTTTTACCACCGCCCAGCAGTGCCCCGGCAAGGGCACCAAGACCTCCAAGAACCGCCTTGTTATTGCCCAGGCTGCCGATCACATCACCGAGTACGCCGCCAAGTCCTCCTCCACCGGTCTGTGCAGCCTGTCCGGAGCCACCGCCCATCATCTGGCCGAGACTACCCAGAATGTCGTTGAGAGTATCACCGGATTTTCCCCCACCCAATGCCTCTGACATGCGGGGACCGCTTGATTGAGACATGCCCTGCTGCATTATTGATCCTAAAATATCCATAAACCCTGCCATCTGTAACCTCCTGTGTATGTTTGCAATCTGACTGCTGCCTGGTAACAGCAAGAAGAATTCTGTAAAGAAAAAACTTAGCTGCTTCAGGTAAAAAGTGCAATTATTATATAATATTTCTTCCTGAAAAGAGCCCTGATGTGGTCTTCAGTCTTTCAGACAGTCCCGAGTAGCGCCTGGTACGCTGCCTGACGGCAGTGGCAAGAATTTCTGGATCAGAGCAGAGGATGAGACTGGAGCGGGCCCGGGTGATACCGGTATAGATCAGTTCACGACTCAGCACCCGGCTTTTCTCTTCGGGAAGCAGAAGCAGAACCTGATCAAATTCCGAACCCTGCGCCTTGTGGATGGTAATCGCATACGCCGTATCATGGTCCGGCAGCCGGGCCGGACTGACCGGGTAAAGCCGGTTGTCCGGTCTCATGAACCAGGCCCGGAGCTGACCGTCACCGGTCTTCCACAGGATACCGGTGTCACCGTTGAAGAGCTGCATGTCGTACTGGTTGCGACGGATAATGATCGGTTTTCCCTGGTACCGGTCCGTGTCAGCATCAATCAGCCCGGCCCTGCGCAGGACCTGTTCAGCCAGGGTGTTGATCCCCTCAATCCCGGCCGGACCCCTGCGGACAGCGCAGAGAATACGAAACTGCTGCATGGCTTTGTGAGCCTCTTCTACAGTAGAAGCAGTGACCATGCCATGAAATCCCTGAATGATCTGCTTCCGCAGCCATTGCTCCCGGTTGGCTCCGGTCAGACAGCACACCTGCAGGTCGGGAAACTCAGATGCTTCAGCCAGCACACTGTCCACCTGGATCACGGAACCGCTGTTCACGGCTGCCGCCAGGGAGCCGATACCGCTTGCCTCCTGAAAGCGGTAACTGTCGCGCAGAAGAACAACAGAGTCCGCCATGACAGGCGGAGTGGTCGCCTGGGGCAACGCTCCTTCCCCGGTCAGTTGCCTGAGTCGCTCACAGAGTGGAGCTGACCAGGCCGGATCAGCTGCTCCGCATAGGTCAGCAAACAGACTGCCCGCTTCCACCGAGGCCAGCTGATTGCGGTCACCAAGCAGAATGAGCCTTGCCTGTGGAGGCAGGGCCTGGAGCAGAGCTGCCATCAACTCCACATCGACCATGGAAGCCTCATCCACTACCAGCAGATCAAGATGCAGGGGATGTGTTGCATTATACCGAAAATCATCAGCACCGGGCCTGAAGCCGAGCAGCCGGTGCAGGGTTTGAGCCTGCTCCGGCATATTGCAGGTCAGCTCGGACGGCATGGCCTGCCCGGCATTGCGAAGTGACTCTTCCAGCCGTGCAGCCGCCTTACCGGTGGGAGCTGCCAGGCCGACACGGAGCGGTTTGCTGTTTTTGTTCAAGGCCTGGACCAGGGCGAGAATGCGTGCCACGGTATGGGTCTTGCCGGTTCCCGGTCCACCGGAGATGACAACCAGACGTTTCAGCAATGCAAGGGCTGCAGCTAGCTGTTGCCAGTTGGTTCCGTTACGGGCTGGAAAGAGTTGTGCCAACAGTTTCCCTGCCGGCTGATCAGCAACCTCGGCAATGGTTGTCGCCCGGGCAAGCAGGTCACGGGCGATCTGCTCCTCGTATTGATAGTACCGGTACAGGTAGAGCCGGTTGTGCTCATCAAGGATCAGAGGCGCTGTTTCCCCGGGACGGCCGACAACCGGTGTGGCAAGCAGCTTGTTGCGCCAGCTGTCCTGCTCCGGAATCAACGATGGGTCAATCTGCAGAGAAAGTTCTGCTGCCCTGTCCAGAGGCTGGCAGACATGGCCGTTGCCCACGGCTGCACTGACAAGCGTTCCAGCCAGCAACAGTTCATTGTTTTTCCTGCCCGGGCAAGCAAGTTTTTCCAGAAACAACCCAATGTGCAGATCAAGCAGCCGGATTTCGCCTCGCTCACAGGCCTGCTTCAGAAGGCTTTGCATCGCCTTCCCTCCTGTCCGGCACAGCATTTATCCAGCCGGTCAATGAGTGCAAAGGGAGGACGGCTGGAAAAAACACCGGTTCCCGGTTTATTTTCCGGATTCATGCCGCGCAGAAAAAGATACCTGACCCCACCGAAATGGACGTCATAGTCATATCCCCTGATCCGGCCGGCCAGAAATCGATGCAGGGCAAGCGTATAGATGAGATACTGCAGGTCATAGCGATGCTCAAGCATGGCTGCCTGCAGGTTCCTGCCGACATAGTCAGCGGGGCTGTTTCCCAGGTAATTTGACTTGTAATCCGCTACATAATACCGGTTGTCATGTCGGTAAACAAGATCGATAAACCCAACCATCAATCCCTGCAGAACCACCCGCTGCTCAGGCAGGGAAGGAATGGAAAAATCCTGCAACGCCTGATTGAAGCGATCCAGTTCCATGGATTGAAGCGGAAAATAAAAGGACATCTCATTGATCCGGTCCCTGTCCTGCAGACAGGCCAGGGAAAAACCCGGCTCCAGCTCCGTCTTCGCAATTGCCCGAAGCCAGGGGATGACGACCTCAAGCCAGGATTTTTCGATGCCGACACGTTCCAGCTGGGCACGGACAATCTGTTCATACTTTTCCGGATCCGTAAAGCTGATCAGTTCCAGAATGGCATGCAGGCAGGTTCCGGCTGCCGCCCCACGGGGAAAACCAAACACATCCCGCGCCTGTGCCTGCGATTCTCCTGCTGCCTGCCGGTCATAATCAGGCCGCTCCGGCTGTTGATCGTATTGCGCAGTTAAACGGGAGTAACTGGTAATCTGCCAGCCTGTATCGATATGACCGGTGAACTGCGCAGCTTGCAATAGATCTCTCCTGTCATCGGTTTTCAGCCCGGGAGATACAAACTGTTCAGGAAAGTGTTTGACAGCCAGCCCGTTGTCCGAACCAGCCAGTTGGACAAGATCTTCAGTCATTGTTTCCACGTCCGGGACAGTGCGCCCATGGAGCAGGTAGCAGAGCGCACTGTCTTCCATTTTGCTGATTCTGCCCCAGCAGAAATAGCAGCAGTACCTGGCCCGGGTCATGGCCACGTAGAGCAGACGCAGATCCCCGGCCAATCGCTCGTTTTCCGCAAGTTGAAAATTTTCATCCTTGCCGCTGCCGAGATCAATATACAGGGTGTCCGGATCATCGGGCCGGTGGAAGGCAAATGGTTCATCCTTTTGACACGTCCGGGCAGACCAGAGAAAGGGTAGAAAGACAACCGGGTATTCCAGCCCCTTGGCCTTATGGATAGTCACGATTTTGACCAGGTTTTCATCGCTCTCCAGCCTGAGCTGCTGACTGTCCGCCTGTTCTTCCGGTGCCTGTACCTGGTCGGTCAGCCAGCGCAGCAGTCCGTCCGGGCCCGACTGGACCCTGGAAGCTGTCTGCAGAAGCTCGGCAAGGTGAAGATAGTTGGTCAACCTGCGCTCGCCTGACGGCTCTGCCTGCAGGCGGGATACCAGCTGCTGTTCGGCCAGCAGTCGCTGAAACATGGGAATGAACCCCTTTTGCTGCCAGAGGGTCAGGTAATCGTTCAGGGCAGCCATTATCTGTTCCCACCGGAGTTCCTCGTGCCGCAACTGTTCCAGCTGCAGGGCGGTATAACCGAACAGATCCGTGGCCAGGGCGGTGCGCACCAGGGCAGGGTCGGACAGGTTGAGCAGCCCGGTCAGCATGGTAACCAGCTGCCCGGCCTCAGGGCCTGCAAAGACCGATTCCCGGCTGATATAGACACTGCTGATGGAAAGCCCGGCCAGGGTCTGACGGATGATTTCCGCCTCGTCATGGGTGCGGACCAGCACGGCGATGTCACCGCCCCCAAGTGGACGGTTATCAATAAACGCCTCACCTGCCATCCCTGCTGCCATCAGTCCCGCAATCTCATTGGCACTGTACTCTGCTGCCTGTTTTTTTGCGTCTTTCTTGGTCAGTGTTTTCCTATTCGCCGGTTCCCTCAACAGCAGGCAGGTCAGAGGCTGGGGCTGCCTGCCCTGCAGCAGCAGGGTTTTTTTATCGGCAAGGTCCGAGGCTTGAACCGGAATGAATCCAATGGCCTGCCGGTCAAAGAAAAAGGGATTGTCCCGGTCAAACAGCCGGTTCACGGAGCTCACCATCGGTGTTGTGGAGCGATAGTTGGTGGTCATGGTGAACCGTTTTTCCGGTGGCGTCTGTCTGCGGGCCTGGATATAGGTAAAGATGTCAGCCCCTCTAAACCCGTAGATTGCCTGCTTGGGGTCTCCGATCAGGAAAAGCGCCGCCTCCGGGTCTGCTGCGTAAATCCTTGAAAAAATTCGGTACTGCAGCGGATCCGTATCCTGAAATTCATCCACCATGACAGCTGGAAAACGGCGGGATATGCTTTTTGCCAGCTGTCTGCCGCCCGGCTCGTCAAGTGCTGTGTCCAGCAGAGTGAGGAGGTCGTCATAGTAAAGCTGGGCCAGCTCCTGTTTGCGCCGGGCCAGCTCGACACGCAGAAAATCGCGCCCAGCCAGCAGGACGGCAATTTTCCGGCAACGGGTCATCTCCCGGTGCAGGGGAAAAAAGCGGTCAAAAAAATCAAAAAACGGATGGTCGGGAGGATCCGCCTTGCTCCGTTTGCTCAGGCAGGTATCAATTTTAGTGCGCGTAAAGAACTCCATATCCTTTGACAGCAGCCAGGCCATGGAATCCTGTTGAACAAAGCGTTCCATCTCGCTGATCATCAAAGCCAGCCGCTCCGGATGATACCCTTTCTCTTTACTGCGTAATAATCGCTTATTCTCAATAAGCTGCCGGGCTGCTTCCTGCCCGTGTTCATGCCATTCTTTCCGGAGCAGGGTAAAGAGCGGCTCCAGCTCTTCCAGCCTTCGGACCAGCTCCTCATCCTCAATGACCGGTATGCATTCCACGTTCGGCCTGCTCAGGTGGCCACCCAGGCTGCTGAGCAACTCATCCGGCGTGCTCCACAACGATACGGCCCAGGCTGCCTCTTCCTGTGAGGCAGCGTAAAACCGTTTTCTCCAGAAATCCTCCATAATCCTGCTGCGCAGCTGCTGCTCTGTTTCCAGAAACTCCATCTCAAACGGAGC
>CAZKBZ010000073.1:0-6374 GCA_964551175.1 uncultured Desulfobulbus sp. | reverse complement strand
TAATCCTGCTGCGCAGCTGCTGCTCTGTTTCCAGAAACTCCATCTCAAACGGAGCGCCCGATTCAAAGGCATGTTCCTGAAGCATGCGCTGGCAGAATCCGTGTATAGTAAAGATCGCTGCCTCATCCATGCGGGTCAGGGCGTCGGCAAGAAGAATGGCTGCACGCGGCCGATCCTGTATGGCTGCGATCAGCTCCCGGAGCAGTTCATCATCCGGTCCCTGCCCGTCAAGGGTGTCCAGGGCTTCACGGATCCGCAGCCGGATACGGCCGCGCAGCTCCTCGGTGGCTGCCCGGGTAAAGGTGACCACCAGGATCTGATCAACGCTCAACTCACGTTCCAGCAACAGCCGCAGAAAGAGCAGGCCAATGGTGTAGGTCTTGCCGGTTCCCGCACTGGCCTCTATCAGGGTTCGACCCTGCAGTCCGAGCTTGATGGGTTCAAGCGGCTGCATGCAACTCCTCCTGATGTTCAAGAACAGGCACAAACAGGGTTGCCAGTTCACAAAATTCCTTATCAAGAGGATCATGGCCGCGCAGGGCGATACCATAGGCCGGGTCATCTTCTTCACCGGTGTACCGGTAGCCTGAATACCAGGTTCGCTCTGCCGCGCTCATGTTGCCGGATTTTGCCCAGGCATGGCTGGTGCGGGGATAAAAATGAAGGGGACGAGATTGTCCCTGCAGAAAGCAGTGAACAAAGGATTCCAGTTCCGCTTCCGGGTCGTCAATATCCCGGAAGCGGATCATGGTATCCGTGGATGCATGGATGGAAACCGGTTCTATTCCCTCCGGCCGCAGCAGACAGAGGACCAGGTGATGCAGCCAGACCTGGAGCAGATCTTTGGGTTTCAAGGTTGCCGGACGGAAACTGATCCTGCCGCTGTTGTACAGTGAGCCCAGCCGGCCGGTGATCCTGATGAATGACAGCGCAAGATCAATTTCAACGTCCTCTGCCGGATCACAGGTGTATGGCGCAAGAGTTTCCACCAGGGAAGCGGCAGGAGAGGTAATGTCTTCAAAAAGGTGGCGGCCGATTTCAGCCCTTGGCAGTCTCCCCGCAGCCTCCATTTGCAGAAAAACCATGGCCGGATCATTTCCGGTCCTGAGAGCGTCAACAATCTCCTCTGTCAGCAGGTAGCGCTGCAGCGGGTCCAGATTGAACGGTTCACTCTCAGGCAGCAGGTCGTCTGTACCCCTTGTCCGCAGGCCGACGCGCTGTTCCAGAAAAAAACGAACCGGATGGTTCCAGAATCGCACCAGATCACGGATATCCACCTGCTGCAGGTCAGGCTCAGGCAGCGGGTCAATAATAAAAAAACTCTCCTGGGCAAGCCCGGACTTGGGCAGCCAGGCCTCGCCATAACTGGCTGTTGCAGGCGTGCCATCAAAGCAGCGTCTGCTGAACGGCTGGAGCGGATATTCTATGGTCAGCAGTGTACTGACCGGCTGTTTGTCGGCAGACTGCCAGCCCCGGTCAATATAATCACGCAGTTCAGCCACCACCACCGACGGCGGGAGTTCCGTATTTTCCTTCTGGTCGCGGCCGACCCAGGAGATAGACAGCTCTTTACGCGCTGAGAGCAGAGCCTCAAGGAAAAGATACCGGTCATCGTCGCGACGGCTGCGATCTCCGAGGCATGGTTTGTCGGCGATCAGGTCAAAGGCAGGCGGTTTCCGGGTGCGGGGATAATCCATGTCATTCATGCCCAGCAGCCAGATAATTGTAAAGGGCACGGAACGCATGGGTACCATGTTGCAGAAGGTTACCTTGCCGGTCAGGAAGGCCTGGCCTCCTGCAGGTTCTGCCAGCTGCTGTTCAAGGTGACGACGAATAACGGCCAGGTCAAGCAGGCCGGTAAATCCGGCAGTCTCGCATTGGGCGGCGAAATCGTTGATTGTTTCACGCAGCATGAGCAACCCGTCCTGGTCGCTGGAGGTCTCCTTGAAAAAAAGATCCATCAGTCCTGACAAACGGGTTTTCCATTCCACAGGATTGCAGGGTGTGCGCAGTCGACGCTGCAGCTCCTGCAGATTGGAAATAAAAGAGGCCAGGGCTCCGAGCCATGGAGCAAAGCCTGCGGGCAGGCCTCCGCAGGGAACAATATTCAGCAGAGGGCCATCCAGGGGGCCGGTCACATAACCCATCAGCAGCCGCTCAAGACCGAACTGCCAGGTGTGGAGGGGAGAATCGTCCATGCCCTGTTTCATCCGCTGCTCACGGTCCAGTCCCCAGCAAATGCCGGCATCCATGATTCGGGAACGAAGCATACCAAAATCATTATCACTCAAGCCCAGCTTGCGCAGCACAGCCGGATTCTCCAGCACGGCTACGACCTCGGGGGCGGTAAAGCGGCTGCTGATCAGGGCAAGCAATCCTAAAAAACCGTCAATCACCGGCTGCTCAACCCGCCTGGACTGATCGGCAATGGACCAGGGGATGTACAGCTCCCCCCTGGCTGAACCGAACACCCCGGTCACAGCCGGTGCATATTGGTTGATATCCGGGGCCATGACCAGGATATCAGCCGGTTTAAGGGTCGGGTCAGCTCCAAAAAGGTCAAGCAGCCGGTCATGCAGTACCTGCACCTCCCGCATGGGACTGTGGCAGCAGTGAAAACGGATAGAGGTATCACCGGTGTCCAGCAGCTCACGGGATTCCCGGCCGCGATCGCGCAGGTCAAGGATATCGCTTTGAATCTTGGTCAGCAGCGAAGTCTGTTCCGGCGTTTCATACAGATCTGTCTCCAGAACATCGAGCTGCATGAGCTGGCTGAAAAATTCCCGACCGGTCGCGCCCATGGAGGCAAGCAGCGGATTGCCCGAGGTGAAATAGCTGCTGATATCATCAGTCCCCTGGTTGCGCCAGCTCTGCCGTTTCAGTGCCAGCAGCCGCTCGGGCAGGATGTCATCCCAGGCCTGGCGACAGGGGCTGAGCTGAAAAACATGAATGTCGGTCAGACGGCTGAGGTGTGCAATTACTGAGAGATACGCCGGGGCCAGTGCATTGATGCCGAAAAACGAAATCCGCTCCGGCAGGTTTTCTCTATTCAGCTTCCCCGCAACCGCTGCATTGTTGTACCTCTGCAGCAGGGCGGCCCGATGCTCGCCATGATCCGCTGTCAGCTTTCGCCAGAGGACGGCCTGCCAGTGGTGTTCCTTCCCTTTTTCCCAGGCCAGCAGCATTTGGGGCCGGTAGACCAGGTACTGGTCAAACAGGTCTGCAATCCTGCCTGCCAGTTGAAATCTCCTGGAGCCATCCCTGTCATCATGCAGGTAACCGCCGATTCCTGCCATGGCAGGATCAGACGACAACGCATCCAGCAGCGGCAGGATCCTCCACAGAAGAACATCCCTGGCAAATGAAGTAAGTTCAGGCAGTTCACCCAACGTCTGTTCAAATATTTTCCAGATAAATGTTGCAGGCAGGGGAAAGGACAGGTTGGCGGTAATACCGGTCTGCAGGGCGATATGCTGCGACAGCCAGCGGGCCATGCCTGGGTTCTGGACTACGATAATCTCTGCCGCCAGTGGATCGGTCAGGGGATCGGCAAGGAGCTTGCAGAGAGCTGCAAAGAGATTTTCCAACCGGTTTGACTGGTAGAGATACAATACAGGACTCCTGGTAAACGGTCACAGGCACCGCATCTTTGCACGATCGCTCCTTGTCGTATAGAGGGGCTATTACGACAAGGAGCGCTTGCACAAATCTACGGCACCTGTGCCCGTTTACAAGTTTGGTGTAAATGACAACGCATAGTTAGCATTCCTGTGATCGATTACGACTCCTGCCGGACCTCAGGTGAACAAGCTGAACAGAATCAGGGTGTTTTCAGTTGACACGGAAAATTTCCTCTCAACGGATATATCCCCAGCTCTTCAGCCGGGAGTAGGCGTACCGGGCCTGTTTACCCTGTTTGACCCTGCGCAGGTAATTTGAGTACTGGTTGGCGGCTTCCTCCCTGCGCTGCATCTTCTCCAGACAGATTCCTTTGTAAAAAGTGACCTCCGGATTGCCGGGCAGTAAACGGTCATAGTCATCGAGCTGCTGCAGAGCGCGGTCGTAGCGGCGAAGGCTGATATCGGCTGCTCCGGCTACCAGGTGGGCCTGGGCCTCTCCCGGGTAGACCCGGCCGGCTTTTTCCGCGTAACGAACAGCAGAATCCGGCTGTTCCCTATTGAGACGGAGCTTTGCCATCATAACCAGGGTTGTGTAATCATCAGGTGCAATCCTGAGTGCCTGCTGAAAAGACGACTCCGCTGCCTGGTAATTCTTTTTGCCAAGCGCTGTCGTCCCCTGCTGCAGGGCCGTGATTGCCCCTTTAATTCTACGCAGGCCCGCAGTGTGATCCATGTAGCGCTCTCTGTTCACTGCGCCGTCAAGCATCTGCTGGTACTGTCCATTGGCTGCGTTCACAGCGGTACGTAATCGTTCTTCACTCATGGGGTGCGTGGAAAACATCAGCTCAATGGCACTGGGATTGGAACGGCCGTTTTTCTGGAGGATCTCCATCAGTTCAACCATGCCCATGGGGCTGTAGCCGGTCCGGGTCATGTATTCCATACCCAGTGCATCTGCTTCCCGTTCATTATCTCGGCTGTAATGAGCAAGCAGGGCACCGGCTGTTATACCGCCAAGTCCCTGAACCAGATCGGCAGCCCCGCCGTAGCCTGCAGCACTGGTGGCAATGGATGCGCCGGCAAGCAGCAGCTGGGCCAGTGTCCCCTTACCCGCCTGTTCAGCCGCATGCCGGGCGCAGACATGGCCGATCTCATGACCCAGCAGACCGGCTAGCTCAGCCTCACTGTTCAGTTCCACCAGGATGCCCCGGGTGGCGGCAATGGATCCGCCGGGAAAGGCATAGGCGTTGATATAGGCTGCATTGACCCCCCGGAAGGAAAAAGGCATGGTGGGACGATGTGAACGTGCTGCCAGTTCCTTACCAACCCGGTCGATGTATGCATTAAGCCGCACATCCTGAATCATCCCGTAATCAGCGGAAAACTGGTAGGGAGACTGTTGCCGGTCAAGGGAAATTTCATCCTGCTCCGACATCATGACAAACTGACTCCGGCCGGTGACCGGGTCTGTCGCACATCCGGAGAGCAGTGACAGTCCGCTCATGGCAGCAGCGCCAAGAGCCGCCCGCTGCAGGACTTCCCTTCTTGTGAGATTATCTGTTTCTGTTTTTGTCATGGTCTTTCCAGTTCATGTGTAACAGAATTTCTTTTACTGTATCATAGATTCGTGGCTCACCGCTTGCCCGTGGTCCGGCTACGTTCAGGGTACAGACAGCAAATTTTCGCACCCACTTTTCCAGGGCAGCAACAGCCTGCTCCATTGTTATCTCTTCCATGTCCAGGTGAAGACATGGACGGTCATGGCGAATGGCAAGGGCCTCGGTCAGGGCCGAACCGCCGGTAAGTGGGCCAAAGGAAACAATCAGGGTCGCGTCGCTGTCCAGGATGTTTTGCAGCGTTCTGTCCCGGTACTTGCGTGAGGTCATCTCCTGCAGCCGGTAATGATCCGGAACCGGGCCGTCTTCTGCCTTTCTGCCCCTGGGCAGCCAGCCGCCATGAGGGATGGACAGTTCAATGGCCGCGTCCAGGGCGGCACGGTCAGCTCCTGTCTGGCCACCCGAGATGATCTTCATCCGGACGGAACCTGGATAAAACGTTTTCGGGAAGCAGAGCAGATGGGGCAGTTTTCCGGAGCTGCATTACGGGCCACATAACCACAGAAATTGCAGACATGATACTCGCTGGCCTGTCCATCCTTTTTCACCTGGCGGTACAGGCTGATATTTTTCCGCTGCACTCCGGCCGACTGGGTAAAACCACCGGCAAGAGCCCTGCTGCCGAGCTGCTGAGCACGTACGGCAAGTTGCTCATACGCCTCCAGGGAAGCAGGTACAATCTCAACGTAGACTTCCTGCAAGGTCTCCTCGCTGCCGGAAACTACGCCCCGAATCTGCATCATGAATCGGTTCGCCTGCATGCTGAGCGATAATGCCAGCGATTTGAACAGGGGAACCAGTTCAGACCGACCATCTTTGACCGCCCGCAGTGCATGGAGCTCACAGCGGGCTGCCTCCCGGCAGAGCCCTCCATAGAGTTCAAGGATCTCCGCCTCCATGAGCATCTCTTTACGCATTGCTTCTCACCACTTTCAGAGTAATTGATCACAGATTGCTGGGTGCAGACTTTGTGCCGAAAATATAACCCATTACAACTGCCGGTTCAATGGAGTTTATCTCGCCGGCAGGTAGAAAAAACCGTAATTCCTCACAGGATTTGTAACTATACGGTATCATCCACATACAGACGAGCCCTGCCGGTTCTATTTTGTTTGACTTAATTGAAAAAATAATTATT
>CAZKBZ010000072.1:0-14237 GCA_964551175.1 uncultured Desulfobulbus sp. | reverse complement strand
TGACTTAACTGCCTGATAAGAGATAATCTGTTAATAAACATTTGTATAAACTACAGGCTACCTTGAAAAATTAGATATTTCGAAGTCTACGCTATCTGTTCGAGTTCAAGGAGCAGCGGAAAATTAACGCGCAGCATATTAGGCATATGTGAGCATTTTATTTTCCACTGGGACACAGAAATCGGGCAAAATAGAAATTTTGCAAGGTCGCCTGCAAACAGTGTCAACTTCTGTAACCTGACCATGGTCCGTATTCTTGTTGTAGACGACGAACTCAGTATGCGCCAGTTTCTCAAGATTCTCCTTGAGAAAGACGGGTATGAGGTGACTGTTGCGCCTGATGCGCCCACAGCCCTTGAAGCGACTGAAAAGAAAGACTTTCAGCTCGTCATAACCGACATCAGGATGCCGGGCATGAACGGTCTTGATCTGCTGGCAGAACTCAAAGACCGGAATCCCGACCTGCCGGTGATCATGATCACAGCCTTTGCCTCGCCTGAAGATGCGGTCGAGGCCATGAAAAACGGCGCCTTTGATTATATCACCAAACCTTTTAATGTGGATGAAATCAAAGGGGTGATCAGGGCGGCAACAAAGCGTAAACCAACTGAAGCAGGTGAGTCAGGAGAGGATTTTCCCGGTATCATCGGCCGAAGTCCTGAAATGATCAAAATCTTTGACCTGATCCGGCGCATCGGCCCCACTCCGGCAAATGTTCTCATCTACGGCGAATCCGGAACTGGCAAGGAGCTGGTCGCCAAGGCCATCCACAAACACTCACGGGTTGCCGACAACCCTTTTGTTCCCATCACCTGCAGTGCCATACCTGAGAGCCTGCTTGAAAGTGAACTGTTCGGACATGTAAAGGGTTCTTTTACCGGGGCCATTGCCGACAAGGCCGGTCTGTTCCAGCAGGCGGATTCAGGCACTGCTTTTCTTGACGAGATCGGTGAACTCACGCCCATCATCCAGACCAAACTTCTGCGGGTCCTGCAGGAACGGGAGTTCATGCCTGTCGGCTCTGCAAAAACCAGGCAGGTCAACGTCCGGATCATTGCCGCCACCAACCGGAGCCTGGAAGATGAGATCATGGAGGGAAGGTTCAGGGAAGATCTCTATTACAGACTGGCCGTTGTGCCCATCCGTGTACCCCCTCTCAGGGAACGCAAAGGTGATGTACCCCTGCTGGTGGATCATTTCCTGAAAAAATATTCCAGGCTGCTGGACAAAGAGGTCCAGACTATCTCCTCGTATGGCCTGGAGGTACTCATGGAATATGATTTCCCCGGCAACGTGCGGGAGCTGGAAAATATCATCGAACGTGGTGTCGCCCTGGAATCCTCCAACATCATCCTGCCGGAAAGTCTCATTCTGTCCCGCAAGGGGAAAAATTCCCCGGCAAAGGACCCACTGTTTGTGGCGGCAAACGACGAGCAGGAACTGTTTGCACGGGGCATGGAGGACATTCTTGTCGAGCTGGAAACAAAGATGATCAATCATGCACTGAAAAAGGCGGATGGCTCCAAGATGCGGGCAGCTGAGTTGCTTAAAATCAGTTTCAGATCGCTGCGCTACAAGACAAAAAAATATGAAATTGACTGAAAGACCAGAGAGCAGACTTCACTGCCTGCCTGTTGCCGGATACTTTTCCAGGCGGTTCTTCCATGGCTGAACGCAGAGTCTTCAAGCCACTTTCTCCGGTCTTTGATACCGAGGAACAGCTTCGCCTGCACATTCTCTGGCTGCTCATGATCAGGGTTATTCTGTTCACTCTGCTCATAGCCATTACCGCTGTACTGCAGGCCAAGGGCCAGAACGTTATCCTGCCTCCCCTGTCTGTTACCCTGGCCTTTCTGTCTGTCGTTTTTATCTTCTCCATCGGCTCTGTAGGGCTGCTGCAGAATAAAACCCGCCGCATACGCCGTTTCGGTCTGATCCAGCTTTTGTCAGACACCATATTTGCAGCCATGCTCGTGTTCGGCACCGGCTGCAGCCAGTCCATCTTCATCTCAGTCTTTATCTTTCCGGTCATTGCAGGCGGCCTGATCCTGTACCGGATAGGAGGACTCATCCCGGCTGCAGCGGCGACAATACTGTTCGGCATTGTTCTTACCTGTGAATATTTTGGCTATCTTCCCCCGTTCTACGCGGAGACAAATTATATTCCGGTCAAGTCTTCCCTTTCCCTGACCAATATCTTTGCCGTCTACGGAGTTACTTTTTTTACCATGGCCCTGCTCAGCGGCATGCTGGCAGGAAGACTGCGCTCAACAGAGGAGAAACTCTCCGAGACCTCTCTGCAGTTTGACCGGTTGAGCCAGCTCTACAAGCAGATTTTTGATGACATCAGCACCGGGATCATCACCATTGATGACAATAATCTGATAACATCCTACAATCTTGCCGCTGAAAAAATTTCAGGTTTTCCTGCTGAAACCATAATCGGCCGACCCTTTGCTGATTATTTCCCGGATATTGTTCTGACAAAAAAGAAAAAAGATAGGCTGGTCGCCGATCTGAAAAGAAAAGACGGAAATATGATACGGGTCGGCTACTCCTTTGCCAGGTTGAACCTCCCCACCGACACACAGCATGATGATCCTGAGTGCAGCAACTGCAAGGTCATCACCATGCAGGACATCAGTAAAGTGGAAAAAATGGAACAGCAGGTCAGGGAAGCGGAAAAAATGGCGGCTATCGGTGAACTGAGTGCTGCAATTGCCCATGACTTCCGCAACCCGCTGGCCGCTATCTCGGGATCTGCCCAGCTCATGGCCATGGATCTGGCCAACCAGTCCAGAGAGGACAGTACCAGCCAGAGCTTAAACGACATCATCCTACGCGAGTCAAACCGAATGGCCAAGACCATCACGGATTTTCTCCAGTTTGCCCGTCCCATAGCAATGACACCGGAATGGTTTGACCTGGCCCGCATGGTTGAGGAGACAATAAGCCAGCTTGCCTCCGGTGACAGCAGATACCAGGGGTGCACTGTTAATGTTGAAATTCCGGATCAACTCTACTGCTGGGCAGACAGGCAGCAGCTGCAGATTATTCTGTCACACCTGCTGGAAAACAGCTGCATCGCCTCAAGCCAGACCATGCAGCCGGTCGTTGTCAGGGCACGGGAAGACAAACAACAGGAACAAAGCGTTATCTGCATCCAGGTGATTGACCATGGGCCCGGTATTGCCGAAGAAATCCGACAGAAGATATTTACGCCATTTTACTCCACCCGCGAAGACAGCACCGGGCTTGGTCTTTCCATTGTCAGACAGTTGCTTGAGCATCATGATGGAAAGATCACAATCCTGGACCCGGGACAGGAAGCAGGCTGTATTATCGAAATATGTCTTCCCCTGCCCTCTTCTCCTCAAGAATAGAAACTGTCACGCCCTGACCTTTTCCAGGTCCGCCCCCACGGCCTGCAATTTTTCCACCATGTTTTCATATCCCCGTTCCAGATGATAGATCCTGGAAATTTCCGTCATACCCGATGCGGCCAGACCAGCCACAACCAGTGAGGCAGAGGCTCGCAGATCCGTTGCCATTACAGGCGCTCCGCAGATTTTGTTCCGGGAGATACCCCGAACCACGGCACTGGCGCCGTCAATGGTGATGTCTGCGCCAAGTCGCTGTAATTCCGCTACATGCATGAAACGGTTTTCAAAAATTGTTTCATGAATAATGGACACTCCGTCAGCCTGGATCATCAGTGCCATAAACTGGGCCTGCAGGTCGGTTGGAAAACCGGGATAGGGCATGGTTGTAATATCCACCCCGCGCAAAGGGCAACGGTTGCCTGTTGAGTCCACAGGACATGCGGCTGTGAAACTGTTCACCTTTTCTTCAATGGTCATGCCGGCTGCACGCAGTTTTTCCACCAGGGCAGGAAGATGGGATGGGGTGCAATCAGTGATGGTCAGTTCACCTCCGGCAGAGCCCACAGCTATAAGATACGTTCCCGTCTCAATTCGATCAGGGATAATGGACGCCTCAACCGGCTGCAGAGAATCGACGCCGGTCACTACAAGCCGATCAGTATCGCGGCCTTCAATATCCGCTCCCATATCAGTGAGCATATCTATAAGATTACCGACCTCAGGCTCTTTAGCTGCATTTTTTATGACAGTCCGGCCGGCCGCCTTTACAGAGGCCATCAGAACATTTTCCGTGCCTGTGACAGACGGGATATCAAAGTAGACTGTTCCGCCTTCCAGACTACCCTGCACGCGGGCTTCGACATACCCTCCTTCAAGCATGGTTTCCACCCCTAACTGTTCAAAGCCGCGCAGATGAAAGTTGATGGGTCTGGCACCGATGGCACAGCCTCCGGGCAGGGACACCCGGGCATGACCGACCCGGGTAATGAGAGGCCCGAGCACCAGTACGGAGGCCCGCATGGTCTTGACCAGCTCATAAGGCGCCTCGGCACCGGTGAGATCTGTTGTGTTAATCTGAATGGAGGTACCGGAACGCTCCCAGGTGGCGCCAAGGGTTTCCAGGAGCTTGAGCATTGTCCTGGTGTCACGCAGGTCCGGCACATTGTGCAGGGTATGCGCACCCGGTGTGAGCAGAGTTGCGGCAATCAGGGGCAGGGCTGCGTTCTTGGCACCACTGACAGCAACGGTCCCGGATAATGGTCGTGTACCCTTGATACGTATCTTATCCATTAATTCTGCTCTAAAAAATGTAATTGGTCACGGGGTATACAACTCGGCAGTATTATTACCACAATACTTGTAATTGGTCACAGGTGCCGCAGATTCGGAGTCAACGCTTACCTGTGCTGGAGTGAAACGTCGCTATAGACCGCCCATGCGTCGGTTCGTTCCAATGCAAAGATGCGGTGGTTGTGATCAATTACAAAAAATTATTCTGATTTTCTGCTGAGTCTTGCCTGCAATACGCGGGGTCTTTCTGACCAGTCCTGCAGGATCCTGACCCGCTCATACCGCTGAGATGCTGAAAAAACATGCTCAACCTGCTCTCCGATATCAGCACCGATTTCCATGAACAGCCAGCCCCCGGGTTTCAGATGATGGAGAGCTTCAGCACAAATTCTGTTGATCACATCCATGCCGGTCCGGCCACCGGACAAGGCCAGTCGGGGTTCCCATTCACAAACCTCCGGTTCAAGTCCGGTCAGATCACAGTCCTTAACATAAGGAGGGTTTGTCACGATGACATCAAAGCGGTGTTCAGCCCTGAAACCGGTCAGCAGGTCTGCACAGACCAGATTAATCCGTTCTGCAAGGCCATGAAGGAGAAAATTCTTCCTGGCTACGGCCAGGGCATCAGGGGAAAAATCAACTGCTGTAACAGCCGCACGATCAAACTCAAGAGCAACAACAGCAGCAATCACACCGCTGCCTGTACACAGGTCGAGAATGGTGAGTTCAGTTTGCTCTTGATCAGTACCAAGGGTTGAAAAAACATGTTCCAGCAAAAATTCCGTTTCCGGCCGGGGAATCAGCACAGCTGGTGAAACATGAAAATCCAGGGACCAGAATTCACAGCTGCCCAGGATATACTGCAGCGGTTCCCTGCGACATCTCCTGGCGAGCAGCTCCTGAAACCGCTGTTCACATTCCGGTCCGACCTGCTGATCATGCAGGAGAAACAGCTTACTCCTTGATACACCAAGACAGTCCCGCAACAGCAGTTCAGCCTCCAGACGGCTCTCTTCAACGCCTGCTTCTGCAAGGGCTGCAGCTGCAGTTTTCAACAGTTGTTGGACCTGCATGATAAAGGGCATACGATATCAGGTTTCAGGCTACCTTGAAATTTTCCTGTTCCTTGATCTCGAACGAAAATTCTAATTTTTCAAGGCACCCTTCAGATAATCAGCCTCACGCCAAAGGCGGCTGACTGTAAGCTGACAGCTGATACCTGACGTCTGACACCTAATTAAGCTCTTTTAAAGCCTCTGTCTGGAAATGGCTGTTGAGCGGCAGGATAATCTCATCCAGTCCACCGGACAGAATCTGATCCAGTTTGTAGACGGTCAGGTTTATCCGATGATCGGTTACTCTTCCCTGGGGAAAATTATAGGTTCGAATCCGTTCACTGCGGTCACCGCTGCCCACCTGGTTCTTACGATCCTCGGAAATCTTATCATGTCGCTCCTGCTCAAGTTTGTCAAGCAGCCTGGCACGCATGACCTGCAGAGCTTTGGCCTTGTTCTTGTGCTGTGATTTTTCATCCTGGCAGGTAACGACAAGACCTGTGGGCAGATGGGTCACCCGAACAGCGGAATCAGTGGTGTTCACCGACTGCCCACCAGGGCCGGAGGAACGGTAGACATCAAACTTGAGCTCGTTGGGTTCAATATGAAGATCAACTTCTTCAGCCTCAGGAATAACAGCCACTGTTACCGCAGAGGTGTGAATCCGGCCCTGGGTTTCAGTCTCAGGAACACGCTGGACACGGTGTACACCAGCCTCATATTTCAACCGGGAATAGACCCGGTCTCCTGTAATCAGGGCGATCAACTCCTTAAACCCTCCAATACCGATTGGATTAGAGCTCATGACTTCCACTTTCCAGCCCTGCATTTCAGCATATCTGGAATACATTCTGAACAGATCGGCAACAAAAAGTGCCGCCTCATCACCACCGGTGCCGGCACGGATCTCAAGAAAAATATTCTTTTCGTCATTGGGATCCCGGGGGAGCAGCATCATGCTGATCTTTTTCTCCAGCTCCTGTTCCCGTGCTGTAAGCTCTTCTATTTCCGCCCTGGCCAGTTCCGCAAGTTCAGGATCTTCAGCCTCATCCCTGATCAACTCGCGGTTGTCTTCCAGATCCTGCCTGACCCTGGTGTACTCAACATACAACTCGTTGAGTTTCGACACCCGGGAATGATCACGAACCACCTCCTGATACTTTTTCTGGTTGTTTACCAGTTCAGGGTCTGACAGCTGTCCTTCCAGAGCTGACAGCTTTTCGTGAATATCTGCAAGATTTTCAAACATGTACTATATCATCAAAAAAAGGGAAGTTATGAATACTCTGCGTTTCTGCGCACCGGACAAGCTGCAGGGCATGAAGAGGACAAAAAAAAAATCCACATGGCAGATCAAACCCGCCATGTGGACAGATAAATAAAATTACGCGTTCTTTTTTGCGAGATGCTTGGCGTATTTTTTCTTGAACTTCTCGATACGGCCGGCAGTATCTACAAGCTTCTGCTTGCCGGTAAAAAAAGGATGACAGGCGGAACAGATCTCAACTTCAATTGACTCGTTAACCGAACCAAGCTCAACTTCATTGCCACAGGCACACTTGGCCGTTATTTTATGATATGCGGGATGGATATCCGGTTTCATTGTCCTCTAAGCCTCCAGAAACATGTTCGCAACATGGCGATTTATTATTACATAGTCAACAAAAATTACAGTATTACCTGTTTTACATTTTTTTTAAAGAAAAAACCGCCATCAACGGTTCATGGATGCAAAAAACTCTTCGTTGGTCTTGGTCTGGCGCATCTTGTCCAGCAGGAACTCCATGGCATCAGCCGGGTTCATGGAAGAAAGAATTTTGCGCAAAATCCAGATCCGGTTCAGGTCATCCGGATCCAGCAGCAGGTCTTCCTTACGGGTTCCTGATTTCTGGATGTTCATCGCCGGATAGATACGACGATCCGCCATCTTTCGATCCAGGACAATTTCCATGTTACCGGTGCCCTTGAATTCCTCAAAAATAACCTCATCCATACGGCTGCCTGTGTCAATAAGTGCGGTGGCAAGGATAGTAAGGCTGCCGCCCTCTTCAATATTACGGGCAGCACCAAAAAAACGTTTCGGCCGGTGCAGGGCATTGGCTTCCACACCACCGGAGAGAATCTTGCCGGAAGCCGGAGTCACCGTGTTATAGGCACGGGCAAGGCGGGTAATAGAGTCAAGCAGGATAACAACATCCTTTTTATGCTCCACCAACCGCTTGGCCTTTTCAATGACCATCTCGGCCACCTGGATATGACGCTGGGGCGGCTCGTCAAACGTGGAACTTACCACCTCGGCATTGACACTGCGCTTCATGTCCGTGACCTCTTCAGGCCGTTCGTCAATGAGCAGGACTATCAGGGTGATTTCCTTGTGATTGTCAACAATCGCCCTGGCAATTTTCTGCATGAGCACGGTCTTACCGGTCCTGGGTGGTGCAACAATCAGGCCGCGCTGGCCCTTGCCCAGCGGCGCCACGATATTCATTACCCTGGTCGAAAAATTATCCGGCTCATCTTCAAGATTGATCTGCTCGTCCGGGTAAAGGGGCGTCAGGTTGACAAACAGCGTCTTGTTGCGGGATGCCTCAGGCGGCTCAAAGTTAACCCTGTCCACTTTAAGCAGGGCAAAGTAGCGTTCATTATCCTTGGGCGCCCTTACCTCTCCTTCCACCGTGTCGCCGGTCCGCAAGTTGAGACGACGGATCTGGGAGGGAGAAACATAGATGTCATCGGGACCGGGCAGATAATTGTAGTCTGGAGCCCTGAGAAAACCGAACCCGTCCTGCAGCACTTCAAGAACGCCGCTGCCGCGGAGCTTGCCGTCATCATCCGCCTGGGACTTGAGAATAGCGAAGATAAGCTCCTGCTTACGCATGGCAGTGTATCCTTCAATCCGTAAATCTGCGGCCAGTGCAACAAGTTCACTGATTTTTTTGTTTTTCAACTCAGTAGGATTCATCAAACAGTCCTTCCTCCTCAGGGGTTACAGATAGTAGTTTGCAATATTCAAGATCTCCCAATAACAACAACAGACAAAATTGAAACACAGAACCTGCCATGCAGCCTGTTCTGCATTCCTGCTTTAACAGCAGATACAGCACACAGGCCGGCACAAAGAAAAAAAGTCAGACCTGCTGGATTCTGATTCCTGTTATTTTTGTCAGTAGAATAAAATGGGAGGATATATCCTGAAGGATAAGATTTTTTAACGATTGTCAGTAAAGTTGTCACCGGTGAAAACGCGGAACAACATCATTTATTGTATATTGTTATGAAATATCAGAACGTGAATTCGACAGGCGATATCGTATCGAAACGTAGGGGTTGTTATAGGTTCTAAATATTGGTTTCCCGTGCTCCTGTCAAGGTTTTTTGCAGAATTAAATTAAAAAAAAACTATGGCCTGCAACGGAGATCATCTGCCAGTTGACGAACCTGTAGGCAGGTTTGCTGCCAACTGCCTGAATTATCTATCACATGATGGGCCCGCAATGCTTTTTCAGACAGATCGTACTGAGAGCCGATCTCCTGCCGGGCCTGGGCTGCTGACACATGATCACGCTCGATAATGCGCTGAACCCGCACCTCAGGATCTGCATACACAACCACGATCACCTCCACTTCATCCTGCCAGCCGGCTTCAAAGAGCAGGGGGATTTCAACCAGCACAGGACCATTGCAGCGGGACACCTGCCGGGCCATCTCCACACATGCAAGAGGATGAAGGAGCGCATCCACCCGGCTGCGCAGTTCATGGTCTGCAAAAAGCGCTTTACGAAAAGCTATCCGGTCAAGCTCACCGGATGGAGAAAAAAAATGGTCTTCCAGGATTTCTTTCAATGCCTGCCAGCCTGGAGCACCGGGAACCAGCAGCTGCCTGCAGATTTGGTCGAGATCAACAACCTGCAAACTGCAGAGCCCGGCAAGATAGCTGCAGACTCTGCTTTTCCCGGATCCTATGCCGCCTGTAATGGCGATGATGTACCCTGCATCACTATCCTTCACGACTGTAATCCCTGCGTAAACATTGCAGCACCTGCTCCATATCCTGCCACAGGGGAGCGGTAAACACACATTCCAGCCCGGTTTGCGGGTGAACAAAGGAGATGGAGGAAGCATGCAGAAGCTGCCGGTCCACTTTCACCACGGCATGGTCTGTCATTCTGCCGCCATACAGCAGGTCACCGGCAACAGGAGCGCCCAGCGACGACATGTGAACCCTGATCTGGTGTGTGCGGCCTGTTTCAATAATGATTTCGGCAAAGCACATGCCGTTTGTAAAAGTTTCAAGAATATGCCAGCGGGAGGCAGCATAACGACCGGTGGCACGGCGGATCGTCATTTTTTTGCGATTAACCGGATGCCTGCCGATGGGTGCCACAATCCGTCCGTCCATCTCCTGTGGACAACGGAGCAGCAGCGCGTGGTACACTTTATGAACTTCCCGGTTTTTAAAATCCTCGGCCAGTTGCCGCTGTACCTTTTCCGTTCTGGCCACCAGCATAACACCTGAAGTATCCTTATCAAGTCGGTGCACGATACCGGGACGATTCTTTTCCAGACCCGGCAGATCGCCATACCGGTACAGAAGTCCATTAACCAGTGTGGCGTCGGCATGACCGGCAGCAGGATGCACAACCAGGCCGGGTGGCTTGCTGATGACCAGCAGGCTTTCGTCTTCATGTAATACGGTAAAATCTACGGGCTGGGCAGCTATTTGGCTCTCTACGGTTTGAGGAAGTTCAACCAGGATTTCATCACCTGACTGCAACCTGCAGCCAGGTTTTACGCAGGTGTCATTTACCCGGATATGACCGGAACGGATATATCTGCCGAGACCGGAACGGGACTGGTCAGTTATATGGCGGACAAGAAAATGATCCAGCCGCATACCTCGTTCTGCCGGCTGGACCTGGTACCTGCAGGGAGATGACGTGACGGCCAAGACTATCTACTGATCAGAAGATAACCATCAGGGGCAGGGAGTTGGAATTCAATATCAGCTGAATAACTTTTCAATCTGTTTTTCCACCTTTTCTTCATCAACATTTCGGGCAAGAGAGAGCTCTTTTACCAGTAGACTCTTGGCGGTATCCATCATCTTGCGTTCACCATAGGACAGGTCTTTATCTACTTTAAGCAGGAACAGGTCACGCAGCACCGAAGCAACCTCGTAGACGGATCCTGTTTTGATCTTTTCCATGTAGTCACGGTAGCGCCTGTTCCAGGTCTGAGAACTGATCTTGATATCACGTTCCTTGAGGATATTTATTACTTTCTTAACCTCATCTTTTGAAATAATAGCCCGGAGTCCAACATTTTCACTGGTCGCCGTGGGGATCATGATGGTCATGTCGTTATCCAGGATCTTCATCACATAAAACGCCTGATCGACGCCACCAATGGTCTGCATCTCAATAGCCTCAATCAAGCCGACACCGTGTGCCGGATAAACAGCCATATCACCTTCAGAAAAAGCTGTCTTTACCTCGTGTTCACTCATATTTACCACCTGACCACAATCTGTACTCTTTTAAACAACAAAACGCATGACAGTAGAGTATAGCATATTTTATACAATTTAGCAAAAGACAGGAACTCCTGCAAAATAATCAACTCTCTTTTTCTCTGCCATCAGCGGCCGTTAATCCTGTTCATACAGGTATCAATGTCCTCCCTGATAAACAGCTCAACCGCCTCATCAACCAGCGGCAGCTGCTCATTGAAAACTTCCCAATCATGATCGTTGAACCTGGACAGAACATATCGTTCCACTGGAATTCCCGATCCCTGTTCATTGCGCTCCGGCCGTCCGATACCGATTTTCAGACGGGCAAAGTCGGAAGTTCCAAGGTGGCTGATAATGGAACGGATTCCGTTGTGTCCCCCGGCCCCACCGCTTGCAACAGCCTTAATCCTGCCGGCAGGAAGATCAATATCATCATGAACAACCAGGATATTCGCTGGTTCTATCCTGTAATAATCCGCAAAGCGGGCGAGACATTCTCCCGACTTATTCATGAACGTCTGCGGCTTGAGCAAAAGAACAGAGATGCCTGCCAACCGCTCCCGGCAAAACACACCCTGCCATTTTTCGCAGGACATGGTTAACCCATGCTGATCAGCAAAATAATCCAGGGCCAGAAAACCTGCATTATGTCTTGTCAGTTCATACTTTGAACCGGGATTACCTAGCCCGGCGATCAGGCGGACAGCATCTCCCATTACTCACCCCTCTATGCAAACTTCTTATGGCCACCTTATGGATACCTTGAATAATTAGATATTTCGTCTGAGTTCAAGGAGCATAGAAAATAGAAAGCGCAGCATATTGGGCATATGTGAGCATTTTTATTTTCGTAGCGACACAGAAATCGGGCGAAAGAGCAATTATTCAAGATGGCCTTATGACTGACCCGGCAGGTAGCTTGAACAGAATCACTCACAGGCACTGCATATTTGCACGATCGCTCGTGTCCGCATAGTTACAAGTCTTGTGAGGAATTACGCTCGAACTCTTTCGACAATCAACAAAAAGAGCCGAAAGAAAGACCTGCTCCCTTTCGGCTCTTTTATTCATTCTTTTTGAAGTGCCGGCACAATTAAGCCAACACACAGTGCAGCTATCCGACCCTCAGATGACAGATACGCAAACCGTTTCCGGATCATCAAGCATTTCTACATTTGCAGGCAGTTCCAGGTCTGCACATTTAATGCCAGCCTCACCACGATCCAGTTCGGTAATATCAGTCACAATCTCATCAGGTACATCCATCGGGCAGCCGCGAAGATTTACTGCCTCCCTGGCCACCTGCAGCTCTCCACCAAGATCTACGCCTCTGGCCACACCGGTCAACCTTAACGGTACTACAAAATTTCTGGGCTTATCCAGCTCAATTTCCAGAAAATCCACATGAACCAGTTGTTCAACAACAGGGTTCTTCTGAATCTCCTGCACCAGAACATGACGTTTACCCTTGTCGTCCCCCTCAATATCAAGGGTAACAACGGCATTACGGCCATGGATATCAAGAAGGTGCTTATAGAGAATTCCTTCATCAAACTGCAGGGCAACGGGTTCATCGCCGTTACTGTATACAACTGCCGGGGTTTTTTTATCCATACGCAGACGGCGCGATTCACCTTTTCCGAAAACCGTGCGGACCGCGGCCGGGATATCGACTTGTAGCATGTTATTCCTCCTCCCTGTTAACAGGGTTTTGTCAAAAAAAATAAGGCATCAGGTCCCTGGTGCCTGGCATCAATTTGCTGACTGAGACATCGCTATCCCATGCTGGCTGCTGACACCTGACTGCTGAAACCTTCTAATTCAAACAAACAGATAGCTGACAGAATCCTCTGCATGGATACGGCGGATCGCCTCACCAAGCAGTTCTCCCACTGACAGCACCGTAATTTTATCACACCTGTCACCCTTGTCACCAAGGGGAATTGAGTTTGTCACAACCAGTGACTGTATTTCAGAATCATTGAGCCGTTCAATGGCCGGACCGGAAAGCACGGCGTGGGCGCAACAGGCATGTACCTCCCTGGCCCCGTTTTCTTTCAGCTTGCTGGCAGCACCACACAGGGTACCGGCAGTATCCACCATATCGTCAAGCAAAATAGCGGTCTTTCCGCTCACATCACCAATTACATGCATGGCCTCACACTCGTTGGCCCGCTCACGACGCTTGTCAATTATGGCCAGCCCGGCATTAAGGCGTTTGGCAAAAGCCCGGGTCCGCTCAACACCTCCGGCATCGGGAGATACCATCACGACATCTTCAAAATTGCTCCTGATATGCTTGAGCAGAACAGGGGCTGCATAGAGATGATCAACCGGGATATTAAAAAATCCCTGGATCTGGCCTGCATGAAGATCCATGCAGAGTACCCGCCTGGTGCCGACAGCCATCAGCATTTCAGCAACCGCCTTTGCGGTAATAGGCACCCTGGGCCGAACCTTTCGATCCTGACGTGCATAACCGTAATAGGGCATCACCGCAGTAATACGCCTGGCTGATGCTCTGCGCAGGGCATCCACCATGATCAGCAGTTCCATCAGGTGATCATTCACCGGTGTACAGGTCGGCTGGATGACAAACACATCAGCGCCACGAACATTGTCGCCGATCTCAACGGAAATTTCACCATCACTGAACTGTTTGACCTCGGCATCCGATAGAGGCATATCCAGATAGTTGCATATCTCCTGGGCTATGGCAGGATTGGCATTCCCGCTAAAGACCTTCATTATGTTTGGCATTGTCAACGCCTCATACCGTCAAAAATGAAAAGTGATGATTCCAGGCTACCTTGAAAAATTGCTATTTTGCCCGATTACTGTGTCACAGCGAAAAGAAAAATGCTCATATATGACTAATATGCTGCGCTTTTTATTATCGCTCTTCCTTGTTCTCGAAAAAAATCTAATTTTTCAAGGCATCCTCCATTCACACGTAAATGGCTGGGGCGGAGGGATTCGAACCCCCGAATGCAAGGA
>CAZKBZ010000071.1:0-14546 GCA_964551175.1 uncultured Desulfobulbus sp. | reverse complement strand
TCAGCATGATTATACATTGATGGATAGCAATCGGATGACTATAATGCATTATTATGCATAGCCCTGCACAACACGGAATAACCCTCATTCAAGGGAGGCAACTCATGAAAACTTTGATTATTATGCTGGCTCTTGTCGTTATACCGGTTGCTGCAAGTGGTATGTCTGACAGGGATTACCGCAGGTACCGGCAGGAAAACGCCTACCAGATATACTCAACCGATCAGTTCAACAAAGAACAGATCCGCCGAATGCAGAACAACCATGACAGGGCTGTAAGGAGACATTACAGGTCACAGGAGCGGGCCAAGGAGCGTAAGCATGAGCTGGAAATGCAGAAGCTTCGAAATCAACGCCCGATATACCCGGTGTACCCTGTGCTGCCGGTAAAGCCGGTGAAGCCGTCACCCCTGCCTGGTAACCCCCCGAGGCGGTAACAAACATTTCAGGGTGGTCTCCAAGCTGTCAGGGGACTGCTTCATCTTCAACCCGGACCCTGCAGGCAACATGAGGAGTTCTGATACCGCACATGTTTTCTACTCCGCCAGCAGTCCCCTCTGTAATACCTTTTTTTCGGCAAGCATTATTTTTCTGCAGCAAATGATCATATATTGAAATTTCCCATCTATTACCACGTCACTCTGTTTACGATAAACAATAACAACATCACCACCCGACTATTTTTCCATCAGCAGAGGGAGGCTGCGATTTCCGTTGCCAAAACTATCCGCAAAAACAATGCAGGGAAATGCGCAAGCCTCCCGCCTGGATAACAATCCTGCCTGGGTTGCCGTTGGAAGACAGTTGCGTCACTGTCCGCAGGTCCTTACCCTGGGTGTCAGACCGTCATTTGCAGAGTACGAATCCTGGGAAAAGGAACTCCTGTTCTCTGGCCGTACCATCTATTTCCCGACACGACGATTCATTGATATTTTTCACAACAGCGGCATACCAACCTATCCAAACTGGCGATATTATCAGTTTATCGGCAATAAATTCAAACAGACCCTGCTCTTTCAGGCTATGAGTATTCCCCACCCCCGAACCAGATTTTACTGGGGTGCACGAAAGGCCGGCGGGATTATCAATGACTTTTCTTTTCCTTTCATCGCCAAAGTCGGCAAGGGTTCCTCCAGGGGAAGAGGTATTTACCTGATCCGAAACCAGGCAGACCTGGATGCATACTGCAAGGCAAACCGTTATGCATATATTCAAGAGTACATACCTGTACAACAAAGCGCCCGTGTGGTGCTCCTGAACGGACATATTATCTCGGCATACTGGCTGGAAGCTGGAGAAAACTCTTTTTTGACAAACCTGTACCAGGGAGGGGCTGTTTCCAGCAGACCGGTACCTGAGATGATCCTTGAAATGGCTGCAACAGTTGCCGTGAAATGCGGATTTGACGAAGTCGGGCTCGATATAATCCAGGACAGGGATACCTGTTATGTTCTCGAAGCCAACATGACGTTCGGAACAGAAGGCCTGGAAAAAAAAGGCATCAACCTGGCTCAGGTCCGCTGCGACATGCTGCTGAAGGGGCTCATTTAAAGGTTTATTAAAAATAGATACGTGTACAGCCCGCCAGAACCGTTAAGATTTCTCAATTCATGCCGTAATCTGTTTTTTCGTGACAATTCTTTTGCGCATGGCATATAATTACAGAAATGTAGATGACACTTTTCCTCATGCAAAGAATTCTCTCTTCCCGACATATACTATGCAAGAAAAACAACTCCTCTCCTCCAAGGATATCCCAGCCAAAGAGCGACTCATCTTTGCGCTGGATGTTGCCGGCACTGATACCGCTAAAGAGCTGGTCAACCAGCTTGGCGACAGCATAGTTTTCTACAAGATCGGGCTGCAGCTGTTCATGGCCGGCGGCTATTTTGAGCTTGTCCAGTGGCTTATCGAAAAACAAAAAAAAGTTTTTGTTGATCTGAAATTTTTTGATGTTCCGCAAACTGTGGGTTCAGCCGTCCAACAGCTCAAAAAGTATGGGGTGACCTTTGCCACTGTTCACGGAAATGATGCTATTCTCCGGGCTGCCGTTAAAGAGAAAGGCGGGCTTAAAATCCTTGCCGTCACCGTGCTGACAAGCCTTGATCAGGCAGACATGGATGACCTTGGCTTTAAAGTAAATATAGAGGATCTTGTTCTATCCAGGGCAAAAAGGGCTCTTGAGATAGGTTGTGACGGCGTGATATCTTCAGGACTTGAAGCGCCCGGCATCAGAAGTAACCTGGGTGAGCGTTTCATTATCATCACTCCGGGCATCAGGCCGGTGAAGAACACTGATGACCAGAAACGCACCGTAGACGTTGAAGAGGCTTTTTTTAACGGTGCCGACTACATTGTAGTCGGCCGCCCGATACGGGAACCCAGTGACTTTGACACCCCCAGAGAGGCTGCCGACAGTATCCAGACCAGAATACAAGCGATCTTTGAAAGATAGCACAATCTTCTTCCCATCAAATCAAGAGGACATAAAGCAGCAGAGACAACGCCTGATTGTATTTCCAGCGATTGAGTGAGCACAATGGTTTTTCTGAAAAAATATAAAGAAAGCGGTACCCTTCAGGTGTTTCTTTTCAGTCTGCTGTTATCAATCTTTCTTCCTGTGACCCATGCCCATGCTGTTCAATCTCATGGTGCTTTAGAAGGTCTGGTTTCACATCAATTGGGCCATTTCCTTTTCACGCTTGCAATGGTCTTTCTTCTCCTGCGCATGCGCAAATCCAATCTTACAGGGTCCGGGTGGTCAGAGTTCAAAGGCTTTCTCTGGCTGATAATTTTCTGGAATGTACTTACGTTTGCAGGCCACTGGATGAGAGAGACAGTACCTTCTGAACAATTTGTACTGGACAGCGGCCGTATTACCGGGTTTGAGGTCACCAGTGTCTTTGACCTGATCTTCTATATCACCAGGCTCGATCACCTGCTCCTTGTTCCTGCCTTTTTCCTGCTCCTGCTCGCCATACGTAACTGGGAGCGGAACTGATGACGCTGCCATGGCTGCCCGTTATCTGGATTGATATCCTGGGATCCTCTGCCATCCTGCTGCTGGCCACCATGTGCGTCATCCGGTCCCTGCAGCTGCTCAGAACAAAACCGGACCGGACCTTTTATAATTATCTCTTTCTGATCACCCTCTCCTTTGTTTTTTTTGCGGTTTCCCGCTCCTTTGGCCACCTGATCAAGCAGGGTCTGATGTATTACGGTCAAGAAAACATCTGGGAGGTAATCGCCCCTTTTTCCGGTTCCATCAACACTGCCACCTTTATTGTCATTTTTTCCTTTGGTATCTACTTTTACCGCTCCCATACAATCCATAAGGAGCTGGAACAGCATAAAACACACCTGGCCGGCCTGGTTGAAGAGCGAACCGGAAAACTTACCGAGACCAACCGACAACTTAATCAGGAAATAGCGGACCGCGTCCGTACGGAAAAGGAACTGCACAAAACCATAGGTGAATTCAGCGCTGTAATGGATGCCATAGATTATGGCGTGCTTTTCATGGATGATCAACTCAGGGCCAGGATCGTCAACCGGGCCTTCCGGGAGATATGGGGTATATCAGCTGCATTCGTTGCCGAACAGCCGACCATGCGGGAACTGATGGAATACAACCGCTACAATAACGTCTATAAGGTTCCAGATGAGGAATTTGAGCGTTATATGGATGAACGCGAGGCCAAGGTAAGAGAGGGAACAATTTTCCCCGGCGAATTTGAGCGCAAGGACGGCATGATCCTGCAGTATCAGTGCGTTGTCCTGCCCGAGGGCTGGCGGATGCTAACCTATTTTGACATTACCGAGCTCAAGAAAACCCAGGAAAAGCTCATCCATTCCCAGAAAATGGAGGCCATCGGTCTGATGGCCGGAGGTGTGGCCCATGACCTCAACAATATTCTTTCCGGCGTTGTTGCCTATCCGGATCTTCTGCTCATGCAGTTGCCGGAAGAGAGTGAGCTGCGAAAACCCTTGCAGGTCATTCAGGAATCTGGACAGCGGGCCGCAGAAGTAGTTGCCGACCTGCTGACGGTCGCCCGGGGAATCGCCGGCCAGCGTGAGACTTGCTCTCTCAACACTCTTGTCAGCGAATACCTGAAATCTCCCGAGGGCATCAAAATGCTTTCCCGGAATCCTGATGTCCGGATAAGGACTGACCTTGCTCCGGACCTGTTCAATATCTCCTGTTCTCCGGTCCACATAAAAAAATGTTTCATGAATCTGCTGATGAACGCAGCTGAAGCCATTAGCGGCACCGGTACCATTCGAATTGAAACAAGAAACCAGTATGTTGACAGGCCGGTGGCGGAAAATCAATATATGGAAATCGGCGAATATGCGGTTATCAGTGTAACGGATACCGGCAAGGGCATTGCCAAAGAGGATATCAGTCATATCTTTGAACCGTTTTACACAAAGAAAATCCTGGGACGCAGCGGTACCGGGCTGGGACTGGCTATTGTCTGGAATACAGTCCAGGACCACGGTGGCGCTATTACCGTTACCAGCAACGGGCAGAAGACCTGCTTTGAACTCTACTTCCCTATCACCAGGGAAGAAATCAGTAACAAGAAAGGAACTGTGGGGCTTGAACAGCTGCAGGGCAAAGGAGAGTTGATCCTGGTGATCGATGATGAACAACAGCAGCGTCTTATTGCCTCCCAGATGCTGTCAATTCTGGGCTACCAGGTGGAAACCGTCACCAGTGGCGAAGAGGCACTTGATTTTCTCTGGAATCAATCCATGGACCTGATCATTCTTGACATGATTATGGACCCAGGAATGAATGGCCGCCAGACCTATGAACAGATCTCCAAAATCCGACCTGGACAAAAGGCGATTATCGTCAGCGGATTTTCTGAAAATGAAGAAGTAAAAAAAGTACTGGAACTCGGAGCAGACAGCTTTGTCCGTAAACCCTATACTCTGGAACAGATCGGCATTGCAGTGAAAAAAGGGCTGGCCTGAATCATCGGTCATGTATAAAAAACATGGGCTGCTTCCGGGGAAGACAGCCCATGTTCAATACATTCAGATGTCTTGGTGGAAAAGATACTACCAGATCAAGACAGGTTCGGTTGCTATTTTGACTTAACCTTGAACGAGACTGAAACTCTTGTCCGATAGCCCACAACCTTACCCTTCTCAATCTGCATGTCCATTCTGGTTACTTCGGCAATCCGCAGGTCTTTCAGGCTCTTGCCCGAGGTCTCTACGGCATTTGCTGCCGCCTGTTCCCAGGATTTCTTGCTGGTTCCAACGAGCTCAATAATCTTATACACACTGGCCATAATCAACCTCCCTGATAGGGTTAAGATGAAATAGGATACTTATGCACCCTGTTTTTAAATATAATACTTATTGTAAAGAGAATCCAAAAGAAAATAGATTATATTATTTCCCTGCAACAGAGGTAGATACAACATATTGATTTATTAGAAATATTTCCTAAAATAACCAAACATTTTATTGTTTTGCCGCATACTCTATTTGTAGTATGCAGGCTCCCCTGCTGCAGTTTTTTCATTTCAAACAGCCCCTGATAATGCTACAATGTGGCGCCAGATAATACCTGATGATCACCCGACTCGAATCATTGAATCCAGGCTTAAAGGAGAACATTCCATTATGACTGCATTACACTTTGAAACCCTGGCCCTGCATGCCGGACACAAGGTGGACGAGGAAACTCTTTCCCGTGGCGTGCCGGTCTACCGGACCAGTTCGTATCTATTTAAAAATACTGAACATGCCGCCAACCTGTTCAGCCTCAAAGAACCGGGCAACATTTATTCACGGCTGATGAATCCTACCCAGGATATCCTGGAACAGAGGGTGGCGGCCCTGGAGGGAGGAGTTGCGGCCCTGGCCCTGGCCTCAGGTACTTCAGCGATCTTTTACACCATTATCAATATCTGTGCCCACGGTGATGAGGTGGTTGCGGCCAACAATCTCTACGGCGGTACTTACACCCAGTTTGACACTATTCTCCCGCAGCTGGGCATCAAGGTTCACTTGGTTGATCCCGCAGACCCTGACAATTTTGAAAAGGCAATCACGGAAAAAACCAGAATGGTCTACTGTGAAACCATCGGTAACCCGGGGCTTGAGATGACGGATATTGAGGAGGTGAGCCGCATTGCCCGGAAACATCATCTGCCCCTGGTGGTGGACTCCACTTTTACCCCGCCCTGTCTGTTCAAACCCCTGGAACATGGTGCGGACATTGTTATCCATTCGCTGACCAAATGGATGGGCGGACATGGAACGGCCCTTGGGGGTATTGTCGTGGACAGCGGAGCCTTTGACTGGACGGATCCTAAGTTCAGTCTGTATAATGAACCGGACCCAAGCTACCACGGCTTACGCTATGGACATGACCTGGGCGATCTCAATCCGATCGCCTTTGCCCTGCGCATGCGGCTGGTGCCGCTACGTAATCTCGGGGCCTGTACAACTCCAGACAACTGCTGGTACTTCCTGCAGGGGCTGGAGACTCTTGCCCTGCGCATGGAGCGACACTGTGAAAATGGTATGGCCGTGGCACGCTTTCTCAACAATCATGACCAGGTGGACTGGGTCTCCTATCCAGGGCTTACAGGTGCAGATTCCGTGGCCGGAAAATATCTGAAAAACGGCTTTGGCGGCATGGTGGCCTTTGGCGTTAAAGGAGGACGGGCAGCAGGACAGCAGTTTATTGAGGCCCTGAAGCTTTTTTCTCATCTGGCCAATGTGGGGGATGCCAAGTCACTGGCCATTCATCCGGCATCAACAACCCACTCCCAGCTCAATGAAAAACAACTTGAGCTGAGCGGATTGTCTGAAACTATGATCAGGTTATCAATCGGTATCGAACATATCGATGATATTTTGTGCGACCTTGAACAGGCATTACAAGCAGCTTGAGAGTGCCTTAGCTGTAAACCAAAGGGAGGGGGGTTAGTCCTTGTCCGCAGATCCACGACAATACTTTACCTTTGCCGCCGACGATAGCCCCCTGCAGCTTGACTGCGGCCGCAGTCTCGGTCCTGTAACCTTGGCCTACGAGACCTGGGGCAGGCTCAATGAAGACCGATCCAATGCAATTCTTGTTCTGCATGCCTTTTCCGGAGATTCGCATGTAGCTTCCCATGACGAAGCAGACCTGCAAACCAATGGTCCCGGCTGGTGGGAAACCATGGTCGGTCCGGGCAAGGGCATTGACACGGACAAGTATTTTGTCATCTGCTCAAACATCCTGGGCAGTTGCAGCGGCTCCACCGGCCCCGGTTCCATTAACCCTGACACCGGTCAGCCCTATGGTCTTGATTTTCCCATGGTCACCATTGCAGACATGGTCAGGGCCCAGAAAGCCCTGATCGATCATCTCGGCATTGACCAGCTCTATGCCGTGACCGGGGGGTCGGTCGGCGGCATGCAGGTCCTGCAGTGGTGCATCAGTTATCCCGACATGGTCTGCTCCGCCATCCCCCTGGCAACCACCATGCGACATTCAGCCCTCTGCATCGCCTTTAACGAAGTGGCCCGCCAGGCAATCATGACCGATCCCAAATGGCAGCAGGGACGATATCCCGAAGACGCTCCCCCTGAACTCGGCCTTGCCGTTGCCCGGATGATCGGTCACATCACCTATCTTTCAGATAAAGCCATGCACCGGAAATTCGGTCGCAGACTGCAGGAACGGGAAGACCTGTCCTTTCGTTTTGAAAGTGATTTTCAGGTTGAGAGTTATCTCAACTACCAGGGTGCCAAATTCGTGCAGCGCTTTGATGCCAACTCCCTGCTCTATATCACCAAGGCTGCTGACTATTTTGATCTTAATGCAGAAAAAAATCCAGCCATTAACCGACTGGAAAACAAGTCCGTCAAATTCCTGGTTATCTCCTTTACCTCGGACTGGCTTTACCCGACATACCAGTCCAGGGAACTGGTTCAGGCACTCAAACGAAACGGCTGCGATGTCAGTTTCTGCGAGATCCAGGCTGACTGCGGCCATGATGCATTTTTACTGCCCGACCAGCGGTTGACATCACTGATCAGCGGATTCCTTGACAGTATGAAGAAAGAGTGATGCCGGAAAACAACAACTCAATGCGATTCGACCTCCAGGTGATTTCGTCCTGGATCAAACCCGGAAGCAGGGTGCTCGATCTTGGCTGCGGTCATGGCGACCTGCTCTACTTTCTGCAGCAGGAAAAACAGGTGCGGGGTGTGGGTATTGAGGCGGATGAGGAAAAAGCCGCCTTCTGCATCAGCCGGGGGCTGTCAGTCCTGCACGAAAACTTTAACGACAACGTGCTCCAGTACCCGCAAGGCCACTTTGATTACTGTGTTCTCAGCCAGACCCTGCAGCAGGTCTATGATCCGGATTTATTGATTCTGAAACTGCTGGATATCGGCTCAAAAATTATTGTCAGCTTCCCCAATTTCAGTCACTGGCGGGTGCGCCTGCAGTTACTCCTGACCGGTGTTGCCCCGAAAAATGAACACCTGCCCTATGAATGGTACAATACGCCCAATATCCGGGTAATTACCATCAGGGATTTTAAAAAATTTATCCGGACCATCAATGCAACCATCATCAGAGAGACTGCGCTGAGCAGCAGAAAAAATGAACGCTTCGGCAGTATCATAAAGTTGCTGCCGGGTTGGCGTGCAACCTACGGGATTTTTCTGCTGGAAAAAAGGAAAACCTGATCCATCATTCACCGGATCAGTTCAAGGCACCCTCAATTCCACAAGTGACGAACTGCTTTGTGTACTTCCATGACAGCTGCCAGGCTGATGGCCAGGACCAGCAGCAGCAGCCAGTTCTGCAGGGATACCGGCTGAACAGCGAGGATATCCCGTATCCAGGGCAGATACATGGCCGCAATGTGGATCAGTTGCGCCCCCAGTACACCAAACAGCAGCAGAGGATTAGTCAGAGGGTTCTGTCGAAACAGGGAACAGGTTTCTGAACGGCTGTTAAAGGCGTGGACATTTTCAAACAGCACCATCAGGAGCAGGGTACCATTTCGGGCCTGGTCCACACTGTAGCCTGCTGCCAGTAGATGACGAAAGAGCAGAAAGGAGACAATGCCGATCATCAGGGCGGACAGAACCACCCGCTCAACCATAAGCCGGTTAAAGATCGGCTCTCCGGGTGGTCGAGGCGGCTTGCTGAGTTCATCACCTTCAGCCTGCTCAAACGCCAGGGCCACATCCTGAATGCCGTTGGTAACCAGGTTCAGCCACAGCAGCTGCACCGCAAGCAGAGGTAGAGGTAATCCGGCCAGCAGTGCCAGGATAAAAAGGACCAGCTCCGAGGCACCGGTGGAGATGAGCAGAAAAATCACCTTGCGGACATTCCCGTAGGCAATGCGTCCCTCCTCCACACCGGCGACAATTGAGGCAAAATTGTCATCGGTGATGATAAGGTCCGCTGTCTCGCGGGCCACATCAGTACCGCTTTTACCCATGGCCACTCCCACCTGGGCTGCCCTTAGGGCTGGTGCGTCATTGGCCCCGTCACCGCTGACTGCAACAAACTCTCCGCTTCTCTGCAGGGCCTTGACGACTTCCACCTTCTGCTGCGGTTCCACCCGGGCAAAAACCCTGGCCCGGTGGATAAGCTTGTCCGCAACAACCTGACTTTCTGTCTTGCGCAACAGCCTGCCGGTCACAATCTGGTCCGGAGAATCGACAAGCTCAAGCTCGCGGGCAATGGCAAAGGCTGTGGCAGGATGATCACCCGTGACCATTGCCACCTCAATCCCTGCCCGGTGACACATGGCAACAGCAGACTTTGCCTCTGCGCGCAACGGATCAATCATGCCCACCAGGCCAAGCAGGGTGAGATCTTTCAGGTGTTCTTCGCTGAACTCCTCATGCGGTTCCAGCTGCACCCTGCCCGAGGCAAGGGCAAGAACCCGGTAGCCCTGACTGGCCAAGGCGTGGGCCTGATCTTCAAGAAACGAATTGTCGATGGGTACTGGTGCCCGTTTGCCGGCCATGGAACTGCACATGGGCAAAAGCCGTTCCAGTGCCCCCTTGACAAAAGCGTACTGTTCACCATCCACTCTGCGCAGCGACGCAGTAAACATACGCTGCGACTCAAAAGGTATACATGCTGTTTCGGGAAAGCTGCCGGTGGTCGCTGCCTGGACAACACCGACCTTGTGAGCCATGATCAGCAGAGCAACATCAACTGCATCACCATGCGAGGACCAGCCGTGATCCCGGTGTGCCAGCACACCCTCATTGGCCAGGACTGCAGCCCGGCATAACTGCTGCAGCTGCCTGTTTTCCTCTGCGGTCAGCATACCTGCCGAGGTGACTACCTCTCCCCGGGGATTCAGGCTCTCGCCGGTTACCTGCCATGGCTCGGCAAAAGGCAATACTATTTGCCGGACAGTGAGCTGATTCTCCGTCAGAGTACCTGTTTTGTCAGTGGCGATAAATGTGCAGGATCCCAGTGCCTCCACAGCAACCAGGCGCCGGACAATAACATTGCGGCGTGCCATACGCTGCATGCCGATGGCAAGGGCAATGGTCAGCGCCACAGGCAGTCCTTCAGGAATTGCTGATACGGCAAGGGCAACACCTAACAGAAAAACATCGTTCAGTGCCATGCCCCGGGTCAGTGCAACCACGGCCAGCAGAACTGCCACGCCGCTGATCAGGACAGCCACCCGTTTGACAAATCTGTCCATCCGAATCAGCAGGGGAGGCCTGGAAGTGCGTTTGGCAAGAACTGCCTCGGCGATTCGTCCCAGCTCCGTTGCCAGGGCTGTGGCGACCACCACACCACGGCCACGGCCGCGATTCACCAGCGTACCGGCAAAAACCATGTTGAACCGGCCGCTCAGACCGCTGTCGGCAGGAATTATTTTGTCCGCTTCCTTGTGAACTCCTTCAGATTCGCCGGTGAGCAGGGACTCATCAACTTCAAGATCAAGAGTTGTCACCAGTCTCATGTCGGCAGGGACCTTATCCCCTGATTCAAGTACGACAATATCCCCGGGCACAAGCTCTTGGGCGGATATCTCATAGGTATCACCCCCGCGTACCACCCGGGCACTGGTCCGGACCAGCTGCTTGAGTGATGCCGCCGCCCGCTGCGCAGAATACTCCTGGATTGTGCCGATCAAGGCATTGAGCAGCAGAACTCCACAGATGAAAAATCCATCCGACCATTCCCTGATCAGCAGGGAGATAACAGCGGCAGCGAGCAGTATATAGATAAGAGGGCTTGTGAACTGATGGAAAAAGATGCGGGCCGCTCCCGCTGGTTTGGCACTTGGCAGCACATTGGGACCGAAACGGTCGGATCGTTTTTCAACTTCAACCTGGTCGAGTCCTTCCGGAGAGCTGCCGAGAGCGTCGATGACCGCATCAGCGGACTCATTATGCGGTGCAGGTATGTTGTAAGCTGACATGCGGGCAATCACCGTTTATCCGGCTGAGCCTATGTTCTTTCCTCTGCTGCCGGTTATCACTTTCAACAAAGGTATAGGGCAGAAAGTATCTTCTTTTGTATTTTACTCCAGTGGAACGTTATCGAACAGAAAAAGCAAACCATGCTGTCCGAAAGTGGACGGTTGAGCCCTCCAGCCGGGGTGAAGGGGATTATTTTTTCCTGGGAGGCGCAAGAAGAAGTGATTCATCAGGCTGAATACAGGGCATGGGACAGCCCAGGAACTCCTCAATTTCCGGCAGGTAAAAGGCTCCTTTTTCATCGGCAAAACTGATTGAGATGCCTGCGGCTCCCGCCCGCCCGGTCCTGCCGATACGGTGTACATAATCTTCAGGCTCATAGGGAAGGGTGTAGTTGATGACATGGCTGACCCCGGCGATATGAATACCACGCCCAGCCACATCCGTTGCAATCATAACCTGGACACTGCCGTTGCGAAAACGCTCCAGACGGGAGGTTCTCTGGTCCTGCGGCACATCCCCGGTGAGCAGGACACAGTTGATTCCATCCCTGCGCAGGCGATCAAAGAGTTTTTTCGCCTCGCGTTTCATGTTGGAAAACACCAGGATTCGCTCGTGATCCCTCTGGGTAATCATATTGTAGACTACATTATATTTTTCCTCACTGGTGGTCATATAGACAATCTGCTGAACCGTCTCCACGGCCACATGCTCTTTTTCAGTTTCTATAAACTCCGGATTCACGCACCACTGGGCAGAAAGCTGTTTGACCTCCTCGGTGATCGTTGCGGAAAAGAGCATGGTCTGGCGCTGCTCCCTGGGAGGAGTTTTATAGATAATTCTCCGTACATCCGGGATAAATCCCATATCAAGCATCCGGTCGGCCTCATCCAGGATCATGATCCCGACCCGATTCAGCTGCACTACTTTCCTGGAAGCAAAATCAAGCAACCGACCAGGCGTTGCAACCAGAATATCCACCGGTCGACGGATGAGATCCTGCTGCTGTTTCCGGTATTCCGTGCCCCCATAGACTGCAACCACCCGTAACGGGGTATACTTTCCTATTGCCTTGGCATCTTTAGCAATCTGGATAACAAGCTCACGGGTGGGTGCGATAATAAGAGCCCTTGGGAAACCGGGACGTTTTTTGCTTTGCTGCCCGCGCAGTAATCTGCTGAAAATAGCGATCAAAAAAACCGCGCTTTTGCCCATGCCGGTACTGGCGCGACCGATCAAATCCCTGCCCTCAAGGGCAACGGGCAGGGCCTGCTCTTGAATGGCTGTGCAGTACCTGAAATCAAGATCTGCGATACCATGCATAAGGGAAGGGGGGAGCTTGAAATCATGAAACCGGGCCCTGCCTGAAACAGACTCAACCTCAAACCTGTCCTGTGTCCAGAGGGGTTTTCTACGACGTGGACGCTTAACCGTCGTTACTTTTTCCACCCTGTCAACCACACCTGTCGCCTGCTGTTTCCTGCCCGGACGAACAGAAGGTGCCGGCCCGTGGGTATCTGTTTCTTCTGATGCTCCGGTGATTATGTCTTGCCGGTCATCTGGGAAAAAATCATCCGATGCTGCCCATTTGACAACAGTTGCCCTGACCTTCCTTCTTCTCTTTGCCTGGCCAATGGTTATTTTCCTTCTGTCCACAGGCCTGTTCAATCGATTTATCATATATGTGTTCCTGAAAACAAACTCACCCGTCAATCACGGTTTATCATCCCTGGAGGGTATCTTAAAATATATCGGAATCTTGAGCGTAACTGTAACACCATCTTGCGTATTGTTCCAGAATTCCATATCCCCACCGTGTTCAAGCACGATCTGCCTGCACAGCGTCAATCCCAATCCCATTCTTCCAGAACGGGTGGTGACAAAAGGGTCCATGGCTGATTTTGCAGAGATTCCGGAAAACCCTCCCGCCCCATCTTCGATCTGGATGAGAATATAATCATAGCAGAGAACAACCCGAAGCTGAACCTCTGTATCCTTTCCTGCAACGGCATCGAAACAGTTCTCAACAACATGCCAGAGAGCCTGTCGTAACAGAGAAGGATCAATGACGATTTCTGGCAGATCCTCTTCCAGGTTACATGAAAAACCGGTTCGGACAAATCGTGCTTCAATCCCGGCCGCCTTGCAGAATTCTTCAAAAAAATGATCAAGGTTGACCAGCTTGAAATCTGGTTTCAGAGGACGTACAACATCACAGATGTCAGAGAGTACATCTTCCATCTCCTTTATGGCTCCGGCAACCATCTTCAGCCGTTTTCTCACTCCATGGGGAAGATCAACCCGGGTCATGGTTCGCCTGATGGTACCGCCGGCAAGCATCAGCGGATTTCTGAACTCATGGGTTAACCGATACGCCATCTCTCCGACCGTAGTCATAGTGTCCAGAGTAGCCACCCTGTGTTCAAGTTGCAGTTTTTCTTCCTGGATATCGATGATCTCCCAGAGAAACAATGCGCCAAGGTGGTCAAGGACCTTGGTGGCATCGGTCTTGTTCCTGTATATTTCTTCAAGAACCGCATCGTCACCGGTGAGTTCTATAACAAGATCAAGCTCAGGAAGCTGGAGAAGTACTATCAGATCATCTACAACTACTATTCCCTGCTGCTCAGCATATCGACGACCTACAGCATCCCGGCGGGGATCCGCCACACCGACAATTGAAATATCCAGATGTTTTGGCAGATAAACATGAAAGAGCTTCAGTAGCTCATAACATCCTTTCCCGCCTCCAACAATCCCGACACGCACGGTACGTTTTTCCTGCGTGGCATCATTTTTTTCTTGTTTGTCCGGAAGCATATCGTTCATCAGTAAGCTATTTTGTTTCGGTGACACAGAAACCGGACAGATAGCGCAGACTTCGAGATATCAACCCTGCCAGGTAGTCTATATATTCCGGTTACCGTAAGGTTACAGCAAATCGCTTTTTTCTCCCAACAAAGAACTCACAAATATTTCGGCAATACCCAATCCGCTGGTTTCTTTGGGTTGAAGGGTACCTTGAAAAGGTATCAGATAACCGTATAACAACAATTTATAGGGTGCCTTGAAAAATTAGAATTTTCGTTCGAGATCAAGGAACAGGAAAATTA
>CAZKBZ010000070.1:0-14995 GCA_964551175.1 uncultured Desulfobulbus sp. | reverse complement strand
CCGTGAAGGCGGCCGGACCGTCGGCGCCGGTGTGATCAGCGAAATCATCGAGTAAGAGGAAAATATGATCCCGACAGATAAGATCCGTATCAGGCTGAAAGGGTATGACCATAAACTGCTTGATCAGTCAACACGTGAGATAGTCGAGACAGCACGGCGTACCGGTGCTACTGTGGCCGGTCCTATTCCGCTGCCGACCAGCATCAACAAGTACACTGTGCTGCGCTCACCTCATGTTGACAAGAAATCCCGTGAACAGTTTGAAATGCGGACTCATCGGCGGTTGCTTGATATCCTGGAGCCGACGCAGCAGACCATAGATTCGCTTATGAAGCTTGAACTGTCTGCCGGTGTGGATGTTGAGATAAAGCTTCCCTGACCTTTTAAGCTGTTTAAGGAAAGGATCTGCGGATTGGATGTCGTTTTAGAGAAGAGTTAGCTTACAGGTAGATAAATGCCGAAAACAAATGGAATACTGGGGCGGAAAGTAGGGATGACGCGTGTTTATAATGAACTCGGTCGTTCGATTCCGGTCACTGTAATTGAAGCTGGCCCCTGTACAGTTTTACAGAAAAAAACCGTTGCCAAGGAAGGGTATAATGCCATTCAGGTCGGTTTTCTTGAAAAGAAGCAGTCCAGGCTCAACAAACCTGAGGCGGGTCATTTTAAACGTTCAGGTGGCAGCGGCTATTACCATGTTCGTGAGTTCCGGGTGGAAGATCCCGATGCCTATGAACTTGGCCAGCAGATCACGGTTGGAGATGTACTTACCATAGGTGACAAGGTTGATGTTTCCGGTCGCAGTAAGGGTCGTGGATTTCAGGGTGTCATGAAGCGCCACGGTTTCGGCGGCGGCAAGGCATCGCATGGGTCCGGTTTTCACCGAGCACCTGGTTCCATTGGCTGCAGTGCCTATCCTGGCCGTGTAGTCAAGGGGAAGAGGATGCCTGGTCATATGGGTATGGATTTGAAAACTCTTAAGAATCTGACCATCGTTGATATTCGCGAAGAGGACAACATCCTGCTGGTGCAGGGTGCGGTTCCCGGCGCCAAGAACGGTCTGATTTCCATTTATACTAAGGCGTAAGGTTTTTGAGCTGCTTGCAAGGAGAAACTCATGGCAGTTTGTGAAGTTGTCAATACCGCAGCTGAGAAGGTCGCGGAAGTTGAAGTAAGCGATGAGCTGTTCGCTGTTGAAGTAAAGCCCGGGATTCTGCACGATGTTGTCTGCATGCAGCGGGCGAATCGACGTGCGGGAACCGCATCGACCAAGACACGCGGCGAGGTCCGCGGTGGTGGTGCAAAACCCTGGCGACAGAAGGGTACGGGTCGGGCAAGAGCAGGTACTAAAAATTCACCGATCTGGCGTGGTGGTGGTGTAACCTTTGGTCCAAAACCAAGGGATTACAGTTACAAGCTACCCAAGAAAGTCCGTCGACTTGCCCTGCGTATGGCTCTGACCGCACGTATGAAAGAAGGCAACCTTATTATAGTTGACCGGTTTGATATGGAAGCTCCGAAGACAAAGGAGTTTATCGGAGTAATGAAGAACTTTGACTTTGATAACTGCCTTGTCGTAGCCGATGCTGACAATGATAATGTTCGGCTTTCAGCACGCAACGCCGTCGGTTACAAGGTCCTGCCTGTCGCGGGTCTCAATGTATACGATATTTTAAAATATCCCAAGCTGATGCTCATGCAGTCAAGCCTGGAACAACTGGAAGCGAGGCTGATGGTATGAAAGAGCTTCACAACATAATAAAAGGGCCCTGCCTGACAGAAAAGTCGAACCTTCTTCAGGAGCTGCAGGGAACTGTGGTTTTCAGGGTTGATCCCCGGGCCAATAAGATTGAGATTAAGCAGGCTGTAGAGAATCTGTTTAATGTAAAAGTTTCCTCAGTGAAAACCGTATCTGTTCATGGCAAGCAGAAGAGGATGGGGATTAAATCCCTGGGACGTACCAGTGACTGGAAAAAGGCTTATATCACCCTGTCTGAAGGCGAGATAAACTTTCTTGATGAGCTCTAAATCGTCACCGGATCGAGACTCCCTGCACGGATAGAGATGAACAAGTGTGTAAAGCTTTAGATAACGGAAAGAATAATGGCAATTAAAACCCATAAACCGACATCACCGGGCAAAAGGCATCATATTTCGATCCTGCAGCCTGATCTTTCAGACAAAGCGCCCGAGAAAAGTCTGCTGAGACCCCTGAAGAAATCAGGCGGACGAAATTCCTACGGACGTATTACGTCACGTCATCGGGGAGGCGGTCATAAGCGCAAGTACCGCATTATTGACTGGAAGCGCAACAAAGCGGGAGTACCTGCCAGGGTCGTAGCCATAGAATATGATCCCAATCGATCAGCCAACCTCGCCCTGCTGACATACTCTGATGGTGAGAAAGCATACATTCTTGCACCGGCAGGTGTAATGGTCGGCGATACGGTCGTATCGGGTCCGGATGTGGATATCAAGCCCGGTAACTGCATGCCCATGGCAAATATTCCTCTTGGTACCATTATCCACAATGTCGAGATGAAGATCGGCAAGGGCGCACAGATGGTGCGTTCGGCGGGTGCTGCAGCACAACTCATGGCCAAGGAAGGTAATTATGTTCTTGTTAAACTCCCTTCCGGCGAGGTGCGTAAGTTCAACAGTCTGTGCCGGGCCTGTATCGGTGCGGTGGGCAACTCGGAACATGCCAGTCAGAAATTAGGCAAGGCCGGCCGTTCACGCTGGAAAGGTCGCAGGCCATCCGTACGAGGCGTTGCCATGAACCCCATTGATCATCCCATGGGCGGCGGTGAAGGGAAAAGTTCCGGTGGACGACATCCCTGTACTCCCTGGGGTGTACCGACCAAGGGATTCAAGACTCGGAAGCGTAAGGCCTCTGATCGTGATATCGTTACCAAGCGTAAGTAACTCAGGAGAATATCGATATGTCTCGTTCAATTAAAAAGGGTCCCTTTGTCGATGATCACCTCATGAAAAAGGTGGAAAAGGCACAGGAATCAGGATCACGCAAGGTGATTAAGACCTGGTCTCGCCGTTCCGATATCATTCCGGAAATGGTCGGGCTTACATTTGCCGTTCATAACGGCAGAAAATTTATTCCTGTCTATGTGACCGAGAATATGGTCGGTCACAAGATGGGAGAGTTTTCGCCCACAAGAACCTATTATGGACATGCGTCGGACAGAAAAGGAAAGCGTTAATCACTGCCGGACTGACAACAGAACACGATCAGGAGTAATACGATGGAAATAAAAGCCGTCGCCAAATATATTCGCATATCTCCCCAGAAAGCTCGGCTGGTAGCCGATGTTGTCCGGGGACAGGATGTGGAAACAGCAATAACAACGCTCAGGTTCATGCCCAAGAAAGCGGCACGTATTCTACGGAAAGTGCTTGAATCTGCAGTCGCCAATGCTGAGCAGATGGAAACCATTGATGTGGACACCCTGTATGTCAAAGAGATCCAGATTAATGGCGGACCAATGCTGAAAAGGTTTCGTCCCCGCGCAATGGGACGGGCCACCAGGATATTGAAACGGACCAGCCACATTACCGTGGTTGTTGACGAGGCCTGAAGAGGGCCTGGACTTTAGTCTTTGAGATCTACTGTAGAGGGAACGGAGGAATACCTTGGGTCAAAAAGTTAATCCCATTGGATTGCGGCTCAACATTACCAGGACATGGGAGTCGATCTGGTATGCTGATAAAGATTATGCCAGCAACCTGTACCAGGACCAGCAGTTACGTAAGTACCTGAAAAAAAGACTGTACCATGCCGGTATTTCGCGCATCGTCATTGAGCGTACCGGAGAGAAAATACGGGTCAAGCTGTTTACCGCCCGTCCGGGTATCGTCATCGGCAAGAAAGGGTCTGAAATTGAAAATCTGAAAAAAGATCTAGAACGCAAGTTCGGCCGGGAGTGCATGATTGATATTCAGGAGATCCGTCGTCCCGAGGCTGATGCTCAGCTTGTCGCTGAAAATATTGCCATGCAGCTGGAGCGACGCATCGCATTCAGGCGAGCGATGAAAAAATCAATTAATTCAGCTCTGCGTTTCGGTGTCAAGGGCATAAAAGTTTCCTGTGCAGGGCGACTGGGCGGAGCAGAGATGTCACGGACTGAATGGTTCAAGGAAGGACGCGTGCCGCTGCATACCCTGCGGGCTGATATTGATTACGGTACAGCCGAAGCAAAGACAACTTACGGTATCATCGGCGTCAAGGTGTGGATTTTCAAAGGTGAAGTCCTTTCAGACAGCGAGATGTCACTGGAACAGTAGACCAGGTAGATAGTGCCAACAGGAGTGTTGAATAATGTTAAGTCCACGCAAAGTAAAACATAGAAAACAGCATAAAGGCCGCATGCGCGGAGAAGCCCAGCGCGGCTCTCAACTCGCATTTGGTGATTATGCTTTGAAGGCCGTCGGCTGTGGCCGGATGAGTGCACAGCAGATAGAGGCCGCCCGTATTGCCATCAACAGGAAGATCAAACGAGGCGGCAGGATGTGGATCAGGGTCTTCCCTGCAAAACCTGTTACCAAGAAACCCGCTGAAACACGTATGGGTAAGGGTAAGGGGTCTCCGGAATACTGGGTTGCAGTAATCCGTCCCGGTAAGATTCTTTACGAGTTGAAGGGTGTTCCGGAGGATCTGGCAATTGAGGCGCTCAGGCTTGCTTCCTATAAACTGCCCTTTCCAACCAAAGTTATTTCAAGGAGCAGCACGTTATGAAGGCGAAAGAACTTCGTGAACTCTCTGGCGAGGATCTCAGGAAAAAAGAGCTGGATCTGCGTGAAGACCTGTTTAAACTCAAGTTTCAGCATGGAATCCGCAAGCTTGATAACCCTGCACGGCTCGGTCAGCTGCGTAAGGAAATTGCCCGGGTACGGACTGTTATGACCGAAAAGGCTCAGGCGTAACCCGCCTGCCATAATAAATACACCACTGGACTGTAAGCATGAGTGAAAAATCCAGACCCAAGAAAACGAAGCAGGGTGCTGTTATCAGTAATGGAATGGACAAGAGTGTCGTCGTCATGGTTGAACGGAAGGTTCGCCATAAACTGTACGGTAAATACATTCGCAAGCGGGTGAAATACATGGCCCACGATGAATCCAATGAATGTAATGTCGGTGACACCGTGCTCATCGAAGAATGTCGGCCGCTGTCCAAAAACAAGCGTTGGCTTGTCCGGACCATAGTTGAACGTGCTGTCTGATTTTCAGCGGCCTGCAATCGAATAGATAAGTTAATCAGGTGATGCCATGATTCAAACCGAATCCGTACTTAATGTCGCTGACAACTCGGGAGCAAAGAAAGTGCTCTGCATCCGGGTCCTTGGCGGTAGTCGTCGGCGTTATGCAAGTATCGGCGATGTTATTGTTGTAACCGTGAAGGAAGCCATTCCGCATGCAAAGGTTAAAAAAGGTGATGTCCTTGATGCCGTGGTGGTACGGACATCCAAGGAAATTAAACGGCCGGAAGATACAACTGTCCGTTTTGATGACAATGCGGCTGTGCTCCTTTCAGGTACCGGTGAACCGATCGGAACGCGTATTTTCGGCCCTGTAGCCCGTGAACTGCGTTCCCTTGGTTTTATGAAGATTATATCTCTTGCCCCGGAAGTTCTGTAAAAACGGATCAGCGGGTAGCGAGAAACGAGGATAAGATGATGCGGCAGGGACAAACAAGTCTGCGGAAAAATGACCAGGTAGAAGTGATCGCCGGCAAGGATAAAGGACGGGTTGGCAAGATTCTCAGGATCGATCGGAAAAATAACCGGGCGGTTGTAGAACGTATCAACATGATCAAGAAACACCAGAAGCCTGTTGATGCCCAGCAGCCTGGCCAGATCATTGATCGTGAAGCCTCTGTTCACATTTCCAATCTCATGCTGGTCTGCCCTGAATGTGCAAATACCGTGCGCACAGGAAAGAAGACTCTTGAGGATGGAACAAAGGTACGATCCTGCAAAAGCTGCGGAGCGACCCTGGTAACTTCCGACAAGTAAGTAATCCCTCTGGCCACCGATACGGAGTATGTGATAATGGCAACAATAAAAGAACTGTATGAGAGCGAGTGCAAGCCACAGCTTGAGAAAAAGTTCGGATATACAAATCAAATGGAAATTCCAAGGCTTGAGAAAATTGTTCTCAACATGGGTCTTGGTGAGGCTGTACAGAACCCCAAGATTGTTGAAAAAGCTGCAAATGAGCTGACGCTTATCGCCGGTCAGAAGGCTGTAGTTACCCGGGCAAGAAAGTCGATCGCGACCTTCAAGCTTCGCGAGGGAATGCCGATCGGTGCTCGTGTGACCCTGCGCCAGGACAGAATGTATGATTTTTTCTCCAAGCTGGTTAATATCGCACTGCCCCGTGTCCGGGACTTCCGGGGAGTATCCCCCAAGGGGTTTGATGGAAACGGCAATTACTCCATGGGTGTTACAGAGCATATCATCTTCCCGGAAGTTGACTATGACAAGATTGATAAGATCCGTGGACTGAATGTGACGATTGTAACAACTGCACGGACAGACGATGAAGGGCGTGCCCTGCTCCAGATGCTTGGCATGCCGTTTAAACAGAAAAAATCCAGTAACTAACTTTTAAGTGGAATACAGCAGGAGGATGCAGTGGCAAAAAAATCACTGATTGCCAAGGCAGGGCGGAAGCAGAAGTTCAAGGTCCGCTCATATAACCGTTGTCCGCTTTGCGGGCGGCCAAGAGCTTTTTTGAGAAAATTCGGTTGTTGCAGGCTTTGTTTTCGCAAGCTTGCATCAGAGGGGCAGATTACCGGTGTGACCAAGTCCAGCTGGTAACAGGTTCTGTATTAAGAGGTTTACAGATTTTTCCATTACATAGAGGAAGCGTTCGATGTCGATGAGTGATCCGCTGGCGGATTTCCTGACCAGAATCAGAAATGGTGTCCGTGCCGATTTTGAAACGGTCGAAATACCGTTATCAAAACTTAAGGTCAATGTAGCCAGAGTGTTGAAGGAAGAGGGCTATATCAGGGACTACCATATTATTGATCAGGGGGTCCAGGGTACTTTAAGGATCGATCTTAAATATGGTCCTGATAACGAGAAGGTGATAACCGGCATTCGCCGTGTGTCAAAACCCGGTCTGCGTCAGTATAAAAAAAGCGGACGTATTCCCAAGGTCATGAGCGGTCTTGGTATTGGCATATTAACGACATCTCAGGGAGTGATTACTGATCGTGAAGCCAGGCGGCGGAACATCGGTGGTGAACTTCTCTGTGAAGTCTGGTAGCCCCACTCTTTGACGCAAGGAGAATACTATGTCACGAATTGGTAAAGAGCCAATCCCTTTGCCTGCCGGTATCAAGGTTGAGCTCAAAGGGACCCATGTCAAGGTTACTGGAGGGAAGGGGACTCTTGAGAGAGACATCCGACCTGAAGTTGAGATCAAGCAGGAAGATAATCAGCTGGTTATCAGCCCGAAGGGAAACAGTAAACGTGTAATGGCGTTCTGGGGGATGACCCGCACCCTGATCAACAACATGGTCATCGGTGTGGAAAAGGGTTTTGAGAAAAAGCTGGTGGTTGAGGGTGTTGGTTATCGTGGTAAAGTGTCCGGTTCTACCCTGGTTCTCAATGTCGGTTATTCGAATCCTGTGGAATTCAAACTTCCCAAGGGGATAACGGCTGAAATTGACAAGGACAACATCATCACGGTAACCGGCATTGATAAGGAGCTGGTCGGCCAGGTGGCTGCAATGATCCGTGACGTCCGTAAGCCGGAACCATACAAGGGCAAGGGAATACGCTATATTGATGAGCATATTGTCCGTAAAGTCGGCAAGGCCGGCGCAGCAGCAGCCTAATTTTTGTTAAGGATCAAGTGGTAGCATCATGGCACATAAAAGTCGTAAATTAGTTGCACGTGGTAAACGGATCAAAAGGATCCGTAAAAAGGTATTCGGTACTGGCGAATGTCCCCGAATGCGGGTATTTCGCAGCAATCGTCATATGTATGTACAGATTATCGATGATACAAAGCAGACGACTCTGGTTTCAATGTCCACCGGAGATAAGGAGTTTGACGGCTCCGGTCTCAAGTCCAAGTGTGAACAGGCCGAGAGGGTTGGTGAACAGGTCGCCAAGAGGGCCAGGGCAGCGGGTATTGAGCGGGTTGTTTTTGATCGTGGTGGAAACCTGTACCACGGTCGTGTAAAAGCACTTTCCGAAGGCGCCCGCAAGGGCGGCCTGAAGCTTTAATCATCTCTGTTTTGAAAAAAGGTTCCAGGTCACTGACAGCTGTGCAGACTGCATCATATTCCACTGTACAGTGCTTAACCTGACCCGGGACTTTGGGTATAAACGAAAATCCAACGGGAGTGTTACGTGGCTGATTTTAAACGTGGTAAAGACAGCAACCAGGACGACTTAATAGAGAAAATTGTCTTTATCAACCGTGTTGCCAAGGTTGTAAAAGGTGGTCGCCGTTTCAGTTTCAGTGCTATTGTTGTTGTCGGAGACGGTAAAGGAAAGGTAGGCTATGGGCTGGGCAAGGCGAATCAGGTTCCGGAGGCTATTCGAAAAGGAGTTGAGCGGGCGAGAAAGGATATGCAGCGCGTATCGCTTACCGATGTGTCAATCCCGCACGAGATCGACGGCAAGTTCAAATCCGGAAAGGTCATGCTGAAACCCGCATCCGACGGTACAGGGGTTATTGCAGGCGGTGCTGTCCGTGCAGTGCTTGAGGCTGCCGGGGTAAAGAATATTCTGACAAAATGTCTGGGATCCAATAATCCTCATAATCTGGCCAAGGCAACAATTGATGGTTTGAGGAGACTTCGCTCTGCAGAAGAAATTGCCAGATTGCGTGGTCTGAATGTTGAAGACATGGTGGCATAACACCTGATATTTTCCCGTAACGGCTTTGTTGAACATTAGAGCAAATATTGACCCTTTAATCCGATCCAGATCGGCATTGGTTGAATCATGAGTGATACAGTAACAATTACCCAGGTAAAAAGCGGTATCGGCAGTACGAAAAAGATTCGTGCTACCCTGGTGGGCTTGGGCCTGACCAGAATGCAGAAGACCGTTACCAGAAAAGATACCCCCGAGATCAGAGGCATGATCAGAAAAGTGCAGCATCTGGTACGGGTGGAGGAATAAACATGCTCAGGCTTAATAATCTGTCACCAACTGCTGGTGCCCGAAAGGCGAAGAAACGTGTCGGACGTGGTCAGGGCTCGGGACTCGGCAAAACAGCCGGTCGTGGTCATAAAGGGGCTCGCTCCCGATCAGGCTATACTGCCAAACCCGGGTTTGAGGGTGGTCAGATGCCCTTGCATCGCCGACTGCCCAAACGGGGCTTCACCAATATTTTCAAAGCTGAATATGCCATAGTATCCCTGACTGATCTTGACAGGTTTGATACCGGTGCTGTTGTGAATCGTGAGGCCCTGCTTGCTGCCGGACTGATCAAGAAAAAGGATGCCCTGGTCAAGATACTTGCAAATGGTGAAATCACAAAAGCAGTGACTGTTGAAGTGGACAAGGTCAGTAAGTCGGCCCGCGACAAAATCGTGGCTGCCGGTGGAACGGTTAAGGAATAAACCATGAGCGGACTTGCCAGTGCTGCAAATATCCCGGAACTTCGCAGGAGAGTTATTTTTACGCTCCTGATGCTGATGGTCTACCGGATGGGTGTTCAGATTCCCACCCCCGGTATCAACGGTGAAGCCCTTGCCGCTTTCTTTCAGCAGAATGCAAGCACCCTGTTTGGCATGTTCAATATGTTTTCCGGTGGTGCACTGGAAAATTTTTCTATATTTGCCCTGGGCATCATGCCCTACATTTCGGCATCTATTATTATCCAGCTGCTGACGGTCGTCATACCGCAGCTTGAAACCCTGAAAAAAGAGGGTGAGGCCGGACAACGGAAAATAACCCAGTATACAAGATACGGTACTGTCGGGCTTTCCATTATCCAGGGTTTCTTCATTGCTTCAGGACTCGAAGGTATGGCCGGCCCGGGCGGGACAGCTATTGTCATGGTTCCGGGTATTCAGTTCAAGCTGATGACTGTGCTGACCTTGACTGCCGGAACTTCTTTTATCATGTGGCTTGGTGAGCAGATGACGGAACGTGGTATCGGCAACGGTATTTCGCTTATCATTTATGCCGGTATTATAGCCAGAATGCCTGCAGCTATAGTCAACTCGATTCAACTGATCAAGTCCGGTGAAATTCCGATAATTTTTGTGCCGATCATGCTGCTGATGATGTTTGGAGTAGTGGCCATCATCGTTTACTTTGAGACGGCCCAGCGCAGAATACCTATTCAGTATGCAAAGCGTGTTGTGGGCAGGAAGGTGTATGGCGGTCAGTCATCACATCTGCCGCTTAAAATAAATATTTCCGGTGTTATTCCACCGATTTTTGCCTCTTCAATCATGATGTTTCCGGCAACTATCGGCTCGTTTATCCAGATCGACTGGGTACAGCAGGTCTCTGCAGCACTTTCGCCCGGTACGGTTTACTACTATATCCTCTACATCGGCATGATTGTCTTTTTCTGCTTTTTCTATACTGCAGTTACCTTTAACCCGGATGACGTGGCGGAAAATCTGAAAAAGAACGGTGGCTTCGTTCCCGGTATCAGGCCGGGCAAGAAGACCGCAGAGTTTGTCGATAAGGTCCTGACCAGGCTGACCGTTGTGGGTGCAATCTACCTGAGTGCGGTCTGTGTCCTGCCGACTCTGCTCATCAGCAAATTCAATATACCCTTTTATTTTGGTGGTACGGCGCTGCTTATTGTCGTTGGTGTTGCCATAGATACTATTTCACAGATTGAGTCGCATCTGGTCATGCGTAACTATGAAGGGTTCATGAAGGCCGGCAGGATCAAGGGGAGACGCTGAGGACAGGGTGGCAGCGAACCAGGATAAAACAATTACGGTTAAAACGGCTGCAGAGATTGAGATTATGCAGCAGGCTAATCGTATTGTAGCCGGTGTCTTGAGTCTTCTCCAGGAAAACATGAGAGCCGGGCTTACCACCATGCAGATGGACAAGTGGGCGGAAGAGTATTGCCGTGATCATGGTGCGGAGCCTGCTTTCAAGGGATACCGAGGGTTTCCCGGCAGCCTCTGCATATCCATCAACGAACAGGTTGTACACGGTATACCATCCACCAAGGTAAGGGTGCGTGAAGGAGATATCGTCTCAGTTGATTTCGGCACCAGGTATAAAGGTTTTTATGGAGATTCCGCTGTTACCATTCCTGTGGGCAGAATCTCTGAAGAAAACAAAAGGCTGCTCGCGGTAACACAGCAGGCACTGGAGCGGGGTATCAGCCAGGTGCGGGTCGGTAACCGGATATCCGATATTTCCAGGGCAGTACAGGAATACGCTGAAGAACACGGTTTTTCCGTTGTTCGCCAGTTTGTCGGTCATGGTATCGGCGCAAACCTACACGAAGGGCCTGAAGTGCCCAACTATGTGCAGAAACAGGCCTCTCCGAGGATTCTGGAAGGAATGGTTGTCGCAATTGAGCCGATGATCAATGCGGGTACGCATAAGGTCAAGGTTCTTAAGGATGGATGGACTGTCATTACCGCCGACCGTAAACCTTCTGCCCATTTTGAGCATTCGGTTGCGGCTACTCCGGACGGGCCACTGGTTCTGAGCAGAAGGGAGGAGGAAGGATAGTTTTAACTGATATCTCCAATCTGGTGGTAGAAAGGGCCCCTTCCGGGTTCTTTTTTTTGTTTTATTGGCCGGCCAGTGAAAAAAAGTTGTAAAAAAAACCATTGTCCGATATATAATAGTACTTTTTGCATTGACAAAAATAATGGATGGTAACCATGGCAAAAGAAGAAGCCATTGAAGTAGAAGGAACCATTGTAGAACCCCTGCCCAATGCCATGTTCCGTGTTGAGCTTGATAACGGGCATAAGGTTCTGGCGCACATTTCCGGTAAGATGCGCATGCACTATATCAAAATTCTTCCCGGTGACCGGGTAACTGTTGAGCTCTCCCCCTATGATTTGACCAGGGGACGGGTAACCTTTCGCGCTAAAGGCGGCGGCAAGGGAAAACGGTAGCCTGTCCGGGATTGTATGGGAGAGGGATCATGAAGGTACGGTCTTCAGTAAAAAAGATGTGCAGTGACTGTAAGATTCACAAGCGTAAAGGCATTGTGCGGGTCAGCTGCAAGAATAAAAAGCATAAGCAGCGTCAGGGATGATCCTGATTTGCTGTCAGCATAGTTTTTTCAGATAAGGAGTACAGTCTTGGCACGTTTATCAGGTGTAGATTTACCACGTAATAAACATATGGATCGCGCCCTTACCTATATTTTCGGTATCGGGCTTACCTCTGCACGGAAGATTCTGGATGAAGCGGATCTCCCCTACCAGATGAATTCTGATGATCTCAGCGGTGATGATGTCACAAGGATCAGAAAGATCATTGAAGCCGATTATGTGGTTGAAGGTGATCGCCGGCGTGAAATCGCCATGGATATCAAGCGACTGGTAGATCTTGGAACCTATCGTGGCAGACGGCACCGCCAGGGGCTTCCGTGTCGCGGTCAGCGCACAAAGACAAATGCCCGAACCCGCAAGGGTCCGAAACGTGGTGCAGCAATACGCAAGAAATAATCTGTAACACCCTGTCACCACCCTGTTGTGACAGCTGTTACTATTTTACGGAGTAGACATGGCAAAGGGAAAAAAAGGCGCTGTTAAATCAAAGCGTCGCGAAAAGAAAAATATTCCTGAAGGGATTGTTTTTATTTACTCAACATTTAACAATACTCTGATTACCATTTCCGACCGGCAGGGCAATGTGATTGCCTGGTCCAGTGCAGGAGTCATTGGTTTCAAAGGTTCCCGTAAATCCACCCCCTTTGCAGCTCAGAATGCACTCAGCGATGCTGTTGCAAAGGCTAAGGAACATGGAATCCGTAAGGTTGAGATCAGGGTCAAGGGACCGGGACCGGGTCGTGAGGCCGCATTGCGAGCCATGACCACTGCCGAACTCGATGTCAGCAGGATCGTTGATGTTACCCCGGTACCCCATAATGGCTGTAAGCCGCCTAAACGCAGGCGGGTGTAGTTCGACTCAGCAGAGTCGCCTTGTACGGTCGCAGCCAGCAGGAGATTTCGTGCTGATCGCTGTATAAAACCGATACCGATTTTTTTTGGAGGATTAAGTGGCTAGATATACAGGAGCATCCTGTCGGATGTGCAGGCGGGAAAACCTGAAGTTGTTTTTAAAGGGAGAGCGTTGCTACTCTGATAAATGTTCATTTGAGCGACGTGCATACGCTCCGGGGCAGCACGGACAGAATCGGTTCCGCAAGGTATCTGATTATGCCGTTCAGCTGCGGGAGAAGCAGAAAGTCAAGCATATGTACGGAATGCTGGAAGGTCAGTTCCGCCGTTACTTTCATATTGCCGATCAGGCAAAAGGAGTTACAGGCCTGAATCTGTTGACCATGCTGGAACGGCGCTTTGACAATGTTGTGTACAGGCTCGGCTTTGCCGGATCCCGTGATCAGGCAAGGCAGTTCATCCGTCACAATCATTTTCAGATTGGCGGTAAAAAGGTGAATATCCCTTCTTATCAGGTCAAACCCGGTGATGTTATTACCCTGAAGGAAAAGAGCCGCAAGAATGCGTTGATTACCGAGAACCTCGAGGGTGTAGCCCGTCGGGGTGTTCCCAGCTGGCTTGAGCTTGATAAGGGAAATTTTCAGGGAACAGTCAAGGCCATGCCCAACCGGGATGAGATCACCATGCCGATTCAGGAACAGCTTATCGTCGAGTTGTACTCCAAGTAAATTCAAGCGATCAGGTATTGCATGGAACAGGAAATTCGGGATGACAATCCCTTTTATAAAAATTGGCATGAGCTCATTACTCCGGACCGGTTGGAGGTAACCAGGGAAAGCCATACGGATACGTATGGCAAGTTCATCTGTCAGCCTTTTGAGCGTGGTTTTGCTGCAACTATCGGTAATTCACTGCGCCGGATTCTGTTGTCTTCAATCAGGGGAGCAGCGATCACCTCGGTCAGGATTGATGACGCTCTGCATGAATTCACCACCATAGACGGTGTGCATGAGGATGTGGCGGACATCATTCTCAACCTGAAACAGGTCAGGCTCAAACTGAACGATCCTGAAACAAAGACGGTTGTTATTGAAAAGTCCGAACCGGGTCCGGTTACTGCCGCAGATATCAACGGAGGATCTTCCGTTGAGGTAATGAACCCGGATCAGCATATCTGTACGATTACCGGAGATGACGCAACCTTTCGAGCTGAACTCGAGGTCCAGTGGGGAAAGGGCTATGTGCCGGCAGAACGGAATAAAAGGGAAGACCAGCCGATTGGGGTGATACCCATTGATGCGGCTTTTTCACCCATCCGCAGGATCCAGTATGTTGTCAGCCAGGCACGTGTAGGTCAGCAGACAGACTTTGACCGGCTGACCATTGAAATTGAGACGGACGGATCTGTACTGCCTGAGAATGCGCTGGCCTATGCAGCGAAGATTCTCAAGGAACAGATGACCATTTTTATCAATTTTGATGAGCAGGAAGCGGTTGCGCCGGAACTGCCTGAAGGTGAAGGTGAGGGTGCCGAATACCCGGCTTTTCTTGATAAGAATGTCGAGGATCTGGAGCTTTCTGTGCGTTCGGCAAACTGTTTGAAAAATGCCAATATTCAGTATATCGGCCAGCTGGTGCAGAAGACTGATGCCGAGATGCTGAAAACAAAGAATTTTGGTCGTAAATCACTTAATGAGATCAAGGCGTTACTCTCTCAACATGAGCTTACGCTCGGCATGAGTCACGAAGGGTGGCTGCCGCCCAATGAACGTGAAGAGGGAAATGAGGAGGGTTGATCCAGCCTGTCCTGATTTCTTTACAGCGCCTTTGATTTGATAACATAGAAGGATAGAACAATGAGACATAGAAAAGCGGGCAGAA